>CAZSQK010000018.1:0-103976 GCA_964608645.1 uncultured Solibacteraceae bacterium
GCTCGGCCTCGGCTTGCGCCCGGCGCTCCTGTTCCATGCGGGCCTGGTCGGCCGCGCGCTGCGCCTGCGCCTGCGCGTCGGCCTCGCGCCGGGCGGCGGCGGCGCGTTCGTTGGCGAGCTGCTCGTCATGGATCTTGCGGAAAGTGATGATGCGCGCGTCCTCCGCCATCTGTGCGGCCTCGCGAGCGTTGGTTTCGGAGCGCTTGCGGTCCTTGCTTCGATTCAGGAAATCGTTGGCATTGCGCAGGCTGGTCACCGCCTTCTGAAAGGTGTCCGCCGCGTACTTGTCGGCCCCCGCCAACCGCGCGAGCTCCACGGCGTTCTCCGCTTCGGCGAGCTGCAGCGGGCCTTTCGGGTTCAGCCGGATGGGCGAATACCGCTTGCGGTCGAACACATACTGCCCGCGCTGCAGCAGCTCATACTTGGCGTCGACCTGCTCGATCGTGCCGGTCGTGTCGTTGCGGACGAAATTCTCCGCCACCACGACATCGCTCGGCTGGGTCACGGCGAAATAGGGCTCGGCGGTGACAATCAGGCCGAACGTCTGCAAGTCGGTCGTCGATAGCAGCCTGGCATGATCGCCTTCCAGCACGACCTCGCCCAAGTTCATGGCGCGGCCTTCCGGTGTGACGCCCCACATCACATAAGTCATATATTCGGGGCCATATTGCGCCGGAGGAGCCATGTGGTCCAGCCGGGTCTCGATCTTCGTGGAACCCATCTGGCTGTCGACCTTGGCTTCGCCTCGCGCGGCGGGCATCAGCTCCGTGCCGCGGAAGTCGATATGGGTCGATCCGGTCCGATGGTGATAGTTAATGGCTTTGGTGGTTCGCGAAACGACCGTCACGCGAAAAATCGGCATCGGCTGGCCCGTGTCGTTCGGGGTCAGCGCGCGTTGCTGCTGGGTGGGATTCGGGATCTGCTGCGCGGATAGCGCCCCGAGCAACAAGACAATCAAACCGGAGAGTCTCATGATTCGCAACTTCGCCTCCGAAAGTGGATCAATGCACTCAACGCTCCACGGTGGGAAACCGTCCCCTCAGAGGGTGGTGACACCTAGCAGAGGTGGTGCCTCTAGATGTTAAAAATGCAATGTTTACCTTGCAACTTGAAGGACACTGAGTGTATCCTTGGATTTCATGTCGTATCCCTCCGCCAATTCGTTTACGGCCGGGTTCTGGTTTAGCCAGACCCGGTAAGCGAGTGGGCGGCGGTCGAATGACATTGCAATTCGGGCCCACTCGGCAGCGAGTGGGCCTTTTTATTTTTGGAGGTTTTAGAAAATGATCATCTCGATGCGTCCGCACGCGACGCGGCAGGAAATCGACCATGTTTGCGAGCGCATCCGTGAATTCGGATATAAGGTCCACTCGATCGAGGGCGAATCGCGGGTAGTGATCGGCGTGGTGGGTGTCGGAGACGTCACCGCCTGCCTCGAATCGCTCGAAGCCACGCCCGGCGTGGAACGCGCGATGCGCATCTCGGCGCCCTATAAATTCGTCAGCCGCGAATTCAAGAAAGAGCATTCCGCGATCCGCGTCAACGGCCTCGAGATCGGCAGCGACGAGTTCATCGTCATGGCGGGTCCGTGCTCGGTCGAAAGCGAGCGGCAGATTATGCAGACGGCGGAAGCCGTGGCGGCGGCGGGCGCACGGATGTTGCGCGGCGGGGCTTTCAAGCCCAGGACGTCGCCCTACGATTTTCAGGGCATGGAGCTCGAAGGGCTGAAACTCCTTCGCAAGGCCAAGGAGGCGACCGGACTCGGCATCATCACCGAGATCATGAGCGATCGCGACGTCGATCTCGTCGCGGAGTACACCGACTGCATGCAGGTGGGAGCGCGCAATATGCAGAACTTCGCGCTCCTGAAGTCGCTGGGGGCCTGCGGACGGCCGGTGCTCTTAAAGCGCGGCATGAGCTCGACGATCAAGGAATTGCTCATGTCGGCGGAATACATCGTGGCGCACGGCAACCCCAACGTCCTGCTTTGCGAGCGGGGCATCCGCACCTTCGAGACCGCCACGCGCAACACCTGCGACATCGCGGCGGTCCCGGTGCTGAACGAGTTGACGCACCTTCCCGTGATCCTCGATCCGAGCCATGCGACGGGCAAGCGTAGCCTGGTGCCGGCCGTTTCGCGCGCGGGAGTGGCGATCGGCGCCGACGGTCTGATCCTCGAAGTGCACCCGTGCCCCGAGAAGGCCGTGAGCGACGGCGCACAATCGTTGACGCTCGAGGGCTTCGGCGAGCTGATGCGCGATCTCCAGCCATACATCCGGCTGTGGAAGGAAATGCGGGCGGCGGCGCCGGTCGGGGCGTAGCCGCCGGGTTGTGCTACTGTTCTCTTCGTGGACAGACGACGCATCTCGCTGATCGCGGCCGGGGCGGCGATCCTCGCCGGTTCGCTGCTGCTGGTTTGGTATCGCGGACGGCCCCTCAGTGCGGCCGCGCAGATGAAGCGGCTGCCGTCCGCGGACTCCGTCATTCTCTACATCGATTTCGAGCAACTGCGGCGCGGCGGGATCCTCAAGCTGCTGAATGCATCGAAGGCCGCGGAGGACGAGGAGTACCGCAAGTTCGCCGATCGCATCCACCTCGATTGGAGGCAGGATCTCGACACGGCCATGCTGTCCCTGGCGCCGTCGGGCAAGTACATGCTCGTCAAGGGCCGGTTCGATTGGAAGAGCCTGCGATCGTATGCCGCGTCCTCCGGCGGAGATTGCGAAGACTCGTTCTGCCGCGTGACCGGCAGCACGCGCGACCGGCGGATCTCATTCTTCCCGTTGCGCGACAATCTAATGGCGCTGGCCGTGAGCACGGACGATATGGCGGCCAAACGCATGATGGGCGCCACGCCGGGTCCGGACGCGGAGTTGCCCGTCGCGCCGGTGTGGATGCGCATTCCGGGATCCGTTCTGAAGGCCGGAGACACCCTGCCCAGCGGCACTCGCATGTTCGCCCGCACCGTGGAGCAGGCGGATTTTGTGACCCTCATGTTCGTGCCCGAGGGCGACCGCCTGGCGGCCAAGCTGGACGTGGTCTGCCGCGACGATAAGGACGCCGCCGCCATGGCCGCGGAACTCACGCGCGCTACGGGCCTGCTGCGGGATTTGATCCTGCGGGAACACGTCACGCCCAATCCCGCGGACTTCAGCGGCGTGCTGACGTCCGGGACCTTTCACGGAGAGGGCCGGCGCGTGGTGGGACACTGGCCGATCGAGAAGTCGTTCGTCGAGAACCTGCTGAGCGGCGGGGCGTAACCTTCACTGGGCACGACTGGGCACGCCGACAGCCTGACCGGCTAATTCATGCCGCACATGCCGGGATTGCTGCACCGGCCGCTGGGACACGACGGCATCTCGGCCTTCGTGGCGCCATTGGCGTGTGCGGCAAAAGTCGACAGCTCCTGCGTCAGATGCTTCTGGCCACAGGAAGGGCATTCGAGTCCGGGAGTGTCGGAGGTCCGGCGGACCAGCTTCTCGAAGCGGGTTCCGCAGTCGTCGCATTTATATTCGTAGATCGGCATTACTCTACTATTAGATTACAAATCCGGTCCATTACGCCACGGATCTCCGGCGTCCGCGCATTGTAATTGTTCACCAGAATCGAAAATGCCACCCAATCGCCATTGTTCCTCCGGATATAGCCGGAAAGCGCGCTGACGTGCGAAAGCGACCCCGTCTTCGCATAGACCCGTCCCGCCGCCGGAGTGTCTCCGAAGCGGTTGCTGAGCGAGCCGTCACGGCCGCCGACGGGGAGCAGCGAGATCCACTCTTGGCGGTGGGGTCCGCCGTACATATGGCGAAGCAGCTTGATCACCGTCGCCGGCGTCACCAGATTCAGCCGCGCCAGACCGGAGCCATCCCGAAAGTTGTATGCCTCGGGCGCGACGCCGGCCTCGCCCAGAAAGGTCTTCATCTCTTCAAGCCCCGCTTCGAAGCTGCCGACATTGCGCCGCGCTCGCCCGACCGCGCGCAGCGCGAGCTCGGCATGCAGATTCTGACTGACCTTTGCCGTGACCTGTAGATCCTCGAGGAAAGGCGCGGAAACCAGCCGCGCCAGTTCGATCCCGGCCGGGGGATCGACGGGCGGACCCTGCGTCAGGTCCGGGACGTCCTCGGGAAAGGTATGCTGGGCCGCGGTGGCGCCTTCCACCACGATGCCCCGGTCCTCCAGCGCGCTCCGCAACGCCATTGCGGCATACCGCGCGGGATCTTCGATCGACATCGCAAAATCCGGGGTCCGGCCGCGCAAGGGGATGTCGCCCCAAATGTGGATATCGAGGCTGCCCGGAATCCGCGAGTATCGAATGCCCCGCTCGCCGGCGGCGGCCACCGTCCGTACGCGATTGTCGAAGCGGTAGAACTCGAGGGGCGGGTTGAGAGTGAGAATGCCGGGATCGCTTTCGCGGGCGCCGGGACGCACGCTCAGAGTCTGGGCGTTATCGTTGATCGTCAGCGCCGAGATGGGCGGGCCATCGTCGGACTCGGGATCGTCGATGCCCCATCCGACGGCGTACGGCTGCCAGACATACCACGTGTCGTCGCCGACGATGTCGCCGGAAACGCGCTTCACGCCGCGCGCGGCGATCTGCTGCGCCAGATCCTCGATAGCGGCGAGAGGATTGCCTGCGATCGGCCCCATCCGGTAGGGAAGTGAACGCGCGGAGAGGTTCGGGTCTCCGCCGCCGACCAGCCGCAACGGTCCCTGAATGCGGCCGCCGGCATCGGGGGGCGCGGTGGCGAGCACGCGCGTCTGAAACGTGTGGTCCGGACCCAGACGCGTGAGCGCGAGCGCCGTCGTGAAGAGCTTGGTGTTCGACGCGGGGACGAAGAAGTGGTCCGCATTGACCTCGTAGAGCGTCTTGCCGGTGGCGAGGTCCACTACTTGCATACCCCAGAAGGCGGTCTTGGCAGCCGGGCTGGCGGCAATCAGGCGCTCGATGTTCTCGGCGAGCGACGCCGCAGCGGCAGTGGCGGCGAACAGCAGGAGGAGGGCGGCGCGTCGTCTCATCGTCCGGTGACCTTCGATTCGAGCCAGATTAGCAGAAGCAGCGTCATAACCAGAAATGTTCCCAGAAGCGGCAGTCCGATCACAACGCCGATGCCAATGACGCTGGCGGCATATCCCAGGCTGGCGGGCGCAAGCAACCCCCCGACGAGAGCCAGCGAAAAAATTCCATTAAAAAAGCCGGGGTGGTAGTACGGAAAGCGCCGCCCGATCGCTTCGGCGACGAGCGGGTAAATGCTGGCGTAGCCGAGGCCGAGAAAAAATGCTCCCGTGGCCGCGCCGAAACCGTTGTTGGTGGTGAACAGGATCAGGCAGCCGAATAGCGCCGCGAACACGCTGCCGAGCAACAGACGGCCGTGGCGCACCCGTGGCAGAATCGCGACCGCGCCAAGCCGGCCGGCCATCAGAAAGAACCAGTAGAGAGCCAGTGTCAGGAGCGCTGCTTTGGGACTGAGGCCTACGCGGCGGATCAGCAGGAGGGGCAGCCACCCGGCAAAGGACCATTCGTTTCCAAATTGGATGAATAAAAGCAGCGCAAACAGGATCGCGCCGGGGCTGCGGAAGTCGCGGAGAGCCTCGCGGAATTTCGGTTGATCCGTGGGCATCGGCGCCGCGTACGGGCGGCCCGTAAACAATGCGCCAAACACCGCTGGCACGACCGCCATGAAAATCAGGATGCTCGGCACGGTGTAGACGTAGAATGTGCCGGCCACCAGCAACGTGGCGGTGAGGCACCCCAATCCGTACCAGATTCCGCCCTGGTTCACGGTTCCGGCGGCATCCGCGACGTACTCGCGCGAAAGCGCATAAAACAGGCCGACGTTGAGCAGGCCGGCGCCGACGCCGAGGACCAGCAGTCCCGCGACACGCAACCACGAAGAAGCCGGCGGGCAGACCAGCGCCAGATATACAAGGGAAACGCACGAAACCGAACAGGCGAAGACCAGGAGAAAACTCAGGCCACGGCGGATCATCAGCCGTTGCGCAAGCAACGTGGCGCCGACCAGCCCTATGGCGAGGCTGAGGAAATAATTGCCGACAGCGACGAAATCGGGAGGGTCGCGATGATATCCCCACGCCGGAAGGATCGCGCCTAACAGGGCGAGCAGGAAGCCGGAAAGGAGAAATCCCGCCAATGCGCTGCCGCGAGCCCGTTGCCCCTGAGCCTCGGCCGCGACTGGCGGAACATTCACAGGACCGATTGTACCGCTGCCAAGGACAATCCCGGATTGCGGAAGACTACAGTCAAGATCCTACTGAAAATTGGAGGCCCAAGAAGTATCGAGATTTGTTTTCAATGAGTTGGGAGTGGCAGGGGGCGTGCTATCAAGGCTGTGGGTTCTTTAGCGGTTCTGATTGCTTTGGTGCGTTGCCTCGTCTGGGCTTTTCCGCAGCCCCGTTCCGGTCCATCTGCCGGAGCGGGGCTTTTTTTCTGGAGATTATTTCGGCTGAGGCACGATGCGGAGGTAGGGACGCGGAGCCTTCCAGCCTTCCGGATATTTCTGTTTGGCTTCCTCTTCCGACACCGACGGCAGGATGATCACGTCGTCGCCTTGCTTCCAGTTCACTGGTGTAGCGACCTTGTGTTTTGCCGTGAGTTGCATGGAGTCGATCACGCGCAGGACTTCGTCGAAGTTGCGCCCGGTGCTCATGGGATAGCTGAGCATCAACTTAATCTTTTTGTCCGGGCCGATCACAAACACGGTGCGCACTGTGGCATTGGTGGCGGCCGTCCGGCCCTCGGATGTCTCGCCCGCGTCGGCAGGGAGCATGTCGTACAGTTTGGCGACCTTGAGTTCCGGGTCGCCGATCATCGCAAACGTCACCTTCGCGCCCTGGGTCTCTTCGATATCCGAGGCCCATTTCCCATGGCTGGCCACCGGATCGACGCTCAGTCCGATGACTTTGGTGTTGCGCTTATCGAAGTCGGGCTGCAATCGCGCCATGTATCCGAGTTCCGTCGTGCAGACCGGAGTGAAGTCCTTCGGGTGCGAAAAGAGGATGCCCCAGCTGTCGCCGATCCATTCGTGGAAATCGATCGTGCCCTGAGTCGTTTCCGCCGTGAAATTCGGCGCCGTATCGTTGATTCGTAAAGACACATTTGCCTCCAAGCCGGACTGTCAAGAAGTTCCAGCGTATCACAGAGGGCCGGGCTGGAAGCCGGTTCTCCGACCCCATCCCAGGTCGCGCCGCACGAGGTAGAATGTCAATGATCCAATGAAACCAGACGCGAACGCCGGCCTCGGGCACGTGCGGTGCCCCAAGTGTTTTTCACTCGACGTCCGGTATTCAAAACGCAATGTCTGGGACACCGTGCTCGAGTCGCTCTTTCATATGGAAGTGTTTCGGTGCCGCCACTGCCGGAAGCGATTTCATCTCTTCGTGCCCGAAGAAGAGGGAGAAGGCCGGCCCTAGCTCCCGCGTGCGGTTTTCCACATCCCCGGGGGCGTGCGTGATGATCCGTCCGGGAGTTCCCCGGCCCCTGTTCGGATTCACACCCGGAACCGTATAGTGGCATTGACAATACGCTCGCCACAATTCAAATTGACATCATGTGTCACCCATCGCGGGTACCAAGTGGGGCTAGGAAAGCGGCAGCATTTGACCGCCTATCGGCCGATGTAAACCATCGCCCCGGCTCCCTCTCCTGCGACGTGATTCATGCGCTCGTTCGGCGGCAGAAAGAAGTCGTCCAGGTTGACGGACTTTTTGCCGGCGGGAGGCGCCGGAAAGACGCGGTTTGTGACGCGGCGCGCACTCAGTTAGCTGTAAGTTATCAACATTGCGCGAAGTATGACATGCGTCAGGGAATGGTGCTGTTCCGTATCTTGACCTTTAAACAGCAACAAGCCACACTACAAACAACGCGCTTTTTGTTGCGCTTTGCGTAACAGAACAAAAACAAACAGGGCAGTGGGACTCCAATGGCGGTAGCCTGTGCGGAGCCTGGGAGAATAGCCCGTACACGCAGTGCCGCTATTCGGAGGAATATGCAGACCCAAGGGGTAAGTCAATGGTTCGCAGTTCGGACCGCGGGGGGCCGCGAAAAGACGGTGGCCAGTCAGTTTCAGTACAAGGGATACGAAGAGTTTCTGCCGTCGTATCGGGCCAGGCGCCAGTGGTCGGACCGGACCAAGACGTTGGAACTGCCCCTTTTTCCGGGTTACCTGTTTTGCCGGTTCGATTTCCATAATCGGCTTCCCATCCTGATGACTCCGGGTGTGCAGACGATCGTGGGATTCGGCAAAGAACCGACCCCGGTCAGCGACGCCGAGATCGACGCGCTGCGGCGCGTCATCGCCTCGGGCGCAGCCGCGGAGCCGCACGACTACCTTTCGGTCGGACAGAGGGTCCGCATCCGGGAAGGATCGCTCACCGGCGTCGAGGGCATCCTGCTCCAGATGAAGGGTTCGTGGCGCATCGTGCTCTCGGTCGAGCTGCTGCAGCGATCGGTCGCGGTCGAAGTCGACCGGGCGTCGATCGCGCCTGTCCTGCCGCCCGATCCGGCGTGGCGGGCCGGGTGTTCCACCGCGGCGAACGGCTCCGCGGCGCTCCATAAGACGACATTCTAAACGGCGGACGCTCCGCCCCGGCTGCGGTCAGAGCCGCACGGCTGTGGGGGGTTGAAGGACACGTCTGCCCAATTGACCCAAGGGCCCCTGTACGTAAATCTTCGCGGCGGAGATCAGCATTGTCAGTCCTACGAAGCAGAAGCAGACTGGTTACGTTCCGGCTCGATCCGGAAGAATACGCCGCATTGCGGCGTGTATGCATCAGCACCGGCGCCCGGAGCATGTCGGAGTTTGCGCGGGAGGCGGTTCTCTCCAGCGTCGACGCGGGATCGTCGAAGACCTCTTTGGGAGGCGACCTGGTGACACTCACCGCGCGCCTGAACGAGTTAGATAAGTTACTCAAGTCGGCCAGCGGCCTGATCGGACGTGTGCTCGGCGCCGACGCCGAACAGCCGCTGGAAGAGAGGCGGGAATTCGGTGGAGCAGGTTCATAAAAGGAGAATGCAAATGGCAGTGATCGGTTGGGCCCGATGGACACAAACAGCGACCGCCTTATTGATGGCGGCGTCGATTGCCGCGGGCGCGGATCAGCGTCCGCTGCAGATCAATGTCCTCGAAGGCGAGGGCGCGTTCAACGACATCCGCAAGGGTCTGGCGCGCGCTCCCATCGTGGAAGTGAAGGACGAGGGCGGTCAGGCGGTAGAGAACGCGAAGGTCGTCTTTCAGCTGCCCGATATGGGCGCCGGCGGCACATTTCTCGACGGCAGCCACACCTTTGTGGCGACCAGCGATAAGCAGGGGCGCGCGGCTGCGCCGCCGCTCAAACCGAACCGGATGGAAGGCATGTTCGCGATTGTCGTGAACGCTTCCAAGGATGGCAGTGTCGGCCACGCCGAAATCAGGCAGTCGAACACCATGGCGGGCGGCGTCCAGGCGGGCGGCGGCGGTGGCCACGGCAAGCTGAAGATCCTGATCGCGATCGCGGGCGCAGCCGGCGGTGTCGCCGTCGCGGCGGCGCGGAGCGGGTCGAAATCCGGCGGCTCCACCGGGGCGGCCGTCGCGGCTCCCACCATTCTGTCGGTGGGGACCGTCACGATCGGAGGCCCACGATGAAAACCTTCCTTACTCTATGCGGACTGGCGGCTGCTCTCGGCTCGGCGCAGGCTAGCGACATCGGTGGACCTGTGGCGGGCTACACAATCGATGGCCGAAGCCATTCGATTCGAATGATCGAAGGCATCCCCGGCGCGGCCCGCCTGGGCGCTCCGCTTTCGCTGCCTTTCGCGATCGGGACGGCGGCGGTGTCCGCCCAGCGCGATTACGCTCTGGTGACGGATGTCAACGGCGATGGACACCTCGTCCTCGCGCGCGGCTTGCGCTCCGGCGCGCCGCGAACCAGCGCGCTTGCGGGAGCGATCGCGCCGGCCGGCATCTCCCTTTCCGATTCCGGCGCCGTCGCGGTGTTATATGGCAATGCGCCCGCGAAGGTGCAATTTGTCACTGGTCTGCCGGACGCGCCACAGGCCCTCGACCCCATCGACATCGCCATGTTGAATGGCGGGGTGCTGGCTCTGGCGGCCGATAGCGCGGGCCGGAGCGCGCTGCTCGCGGCAGCCGACGGCGGTATCTATCGGACAGACGGCCGGAGCATTCAGTGGGTCGTGCGGATTCCCGGCGCAGCCTCCGTCGCATTCCTGCCCAACGGCGACGATGCAGTGGTGGCCAGCACGGCGGGCGAGGTGCTGCTGCTGCACGGTCTCTCCGGAACGCTTTCGGTCCGGGCCGTCGCCAACGCGTCCAACGGTATCCAGTCAGCGCGCGCCGTTCGCGCCCTCAGCGACCGCGAGATCGCGGTTGTCGACGGGGCGGGCGGCTTGGCCGCGATCGATCTGGAAAACAGCTCGGTCGAATGGATCGGACTGGCCGGCGCCGCCGGACGGATCGTGCCGCTCGATCGCAACCTTCTGCTGCTGAACGAGGTGGGACCGCAGCCGCTCTTGCTGCTGGACACCACGAATGGCCGCGCTCCTTATTTCGTTCCGGCCGACCGGAACGCCGGATCTCATCGCAAATAGGAGAAGCTATATGACTGCGCTACTCAAGAATCGTTTTAGCTTTATCCTGATCGCCGGGCTGGTGTTGGCGGCTGGCGCCCACGCGCAAACCGGGTTTGTCATCAGCTACGTTCTGCAGCCCTCCGGCAATCAGACGGCAGTCGCTAATGGCGGCACGCTGCCTTTTCCCGCCACGAATCTGAATTCGACGGCGACCGCGTCGTTCATCGTCTACAATGGCGCCACGACGCCCGCGGTGCTGAACGGCGTCAGCGTCACCGGCGACGCTTTCAAGGTGTCGGGCCTGCCCTTGCTGCCGGCCAATCTGGCGCCAGGTTCGGAGGTGCGGTTCACCATTTCCTTCACGCCCACCGCCCGCGGGGCGGCCACCGGCGTGTTGTCCCTGGACATCGGCACGAAGGTCAGTGTAAATCTCACGGGGCAGGGAACCGGGGCTTCGCTGGCCTTCACCGCGACCGTGAATGGCGGTCCCGCGGCGCTTGCCCCCGGCGGCACGCTGACCTTGCCTTCGACGGCTCTGGGAGCCACCTCGCAGGCGGACATCCGTGTAACGAACAGCGGCGATGCGAACGCGACCGTCTCGGGCATCAATGTGGTCGGGGCGGGGTTCAAAACCGCCAATATGCCGCCGCTGCCGGCGACGCTGGTTCCCGGAGGCAGCCTGGTCTTCTCCCTGGTCTTCGCTCCGACGGCCAGCGGCGCCGCGAACGGAACGCTGATCATCGACAATGCGACGTTCAGCCTCGCCTCGGTCGGCGTCGGTTCGTCCCTGGTGTACTCCAGCTTGATCGGTTCGACCTCCACGGCCATTCAGAACGGCGGCACGATCGTCTTTCCGAATACGAATGTGGGCAGCAATAGCTCGATCTCGGTGCTGATTAATAATACGGGCAACACGGCTGCTACGATCGGCGGCATCGCGGTGTCGGGCACGGGTTTCTCGCTGCCCAATCTGCCGAAACTACCGGCCACTCTCAATCCGGGCGCCAGCCTGCAGTTCACGGTCGCGTTCGCCGCGACCTCGACCAACAGCGTCACCGGCACCCTGCAGATCGACACCTTCGGTATCGGCCTGCGCGCCAATGGCAATCCGCCGCCGGCGCTGAGCAGCGTGGTCTTCGCGAACGTCCCGGCGACGATCGACCCCCGGCAGCAGCCCGCCATCACCATGTCGATCAAGGATCCTTACCCGATTGACCTGTCCGGGAAATTGACTCTGGCGTTCGTGTCCGATTCCTTCGCCGACGATCCGGCGATTCAATTCTCCACGGGCGGCAGAAGCGTAAACTTCACTATCCCGGCGGGGACGGTGGACGCCGTATTCGGCAACTCCAAACAAGTGCAGTTGCAGACGGGCACCGTGGCCGGCGTCATCACCGCTACCCCGACCTTCTCGGTGGCGGCCGTCGACGTGACGCCCACGCCTGCTCCGTCCGCGCAGATGACGGTGCCGGCCACGGCCCCCCAAATCACCAACGTTCAAGTCGGCGCGCGCTCCGCCAACAGTTTCGAGCTTCTGGTCACCGGGTTCTCGACGCCTCGCTCGGTGACGCAGATGACTCTGCAATTCACACCCGCCGCCGGCTCATCGCTGCAGACGGGCAATCTCGTCGTCAACACGGATGCGCCCTTCAGCGCCTGGTACCAAAGCCAGGCGGGGATCGGGTATGGCAGCCAGTTCACGGCGTCCGTGATCGTCAACGTGGCCGGAGATGTCAACGCCGTGCAGTCGGTGTCGGTCACCGCGACCAACTCGCGCGGCGAGTCGAAGCCGGTCACGGCGAGCTTGCGTTAGGCGTGGAGACCCAAATTATGCGAATCGTAATCACCGCAGTATTGTTGATCGGGGCAGCGATCGCGGCCGATATCAAGCGGGGTGTGCTCGGCCCCGACGACACGGTCACCATCATCGCTCTGAACGTGGAAGAAATTAGCAAGCCATGGCGCATCGGGGCCACCGGCGAGCTCAATCTGCCGATGCTGGGCCGCATTCCGGCGGCGGGCAAAACGGTCGACCAACTGGAAGCCGACGTCTCCGCCCGGCTCAAACAATATGTCCGCGACCCGCAGGTGACGGTCTTCGTCTCCGAGGTGAAGAGCCATCCCATCACCGTCTCGGGCGCGGTGGACAAACCGGGCACGCTTCAAGTGGATCGTCCCACGCCGCTGTTCGCGGTATTGGCGCAGGCTGGCGGAGTGAAGGACGCGGGTCCAACGGTGACTATCTCCCGACAACTCGAGAATGGCGAGATTCCCTACAAAGGCGCGCGGCACTCGGCGGATGGGAAGTTCAGCATAGTGGAACTTCCCGTGCAAGATGTGCTCCGAGGCCACGGCGACGCGGCCAACATCGAAGTGCGGCCATTCGACACCATTACAGTTTCTCAGGAAAAACGGCCGAGGATGGTGGTGCTTGCGGGCGAGTTCGCCAAGCCCGGCGCCATTGAATTGCAGACGCAGGACACCGTTTCGCTGACCAAAGCGCTTGCCATGGCGGGCGGATTGACGCACACGGCTTCGCCGAAGCGGACATTGATCCGTCACTTCAACGCTCAGGGGATGGAGACCGCTTCCGCCTTTGTCGACCTGAAGAAAATTCTCACGGGCAGCGCGAAGGATTTGATGTTGAGCGAGGGAGACGTCGTGATTGTCCCCAATAGCTCGTTATCAACTTACTTACAAACCATGTCCACTACAGCGATTACTTCCAGCGTTTACATACTGGGAAAGCTGTAACAGAATCGGAGGAATAGAGTGGCTACTAGTCCGCAGTCGTCAGACGGGTTCGCAACCAGAGATATCATTGTACGGCCGGAGTATCCGGGCAGGGCGCCGGGGCTCGTATACATCGAGCCATTGCAGACTTATAATGCTCCAGCGGAGGAAAACGGCGGCGGCATGCCGGCGTTCCTGCAAATCCTCCATGGGCACCGGCTCGCCATCGCCTTGCTGGCGGCGCTGGGCGTCGCGGCGGGGATCGGCATCAGCATGATCCAGACGCCGATTTACGACGCGCGGAGCACGCTGGAGTTTCAAAGCTCGAAGAACGAGTCCCCCATGGGAACGACGGAGAGCGATGGCGGGAGTTTCACTCCCGAATCCTATCTTCAAACCCAGGTGAAGGTCCTGCAGAGCGGCCGCTTGAACAAGCGCGTGGAAGCCAAGCTCGCAAAGGAGGGCTTCGGGGCTTATGCAGCTCCGGCGCAGCTCGACCGGCTCCGCAAACTGGTCGGCCTGCCGGTTACCGCCCGTCCGGCGGCGAAACTGCCCCCGGTGGACGCGCGCGTCAAGCTGGTCGACAACAGCCGGATCGTCGAGATCGTGGCTTCGTCGCCCGACCCGCGCTACGCCGCGAGTTACGCCGATACGCTGGGCTCCGAATACCTGGAATACAACATGGAGGCTCTCTGGGCGTCCTCGCAGCGAACCTCGGACTGGCTGAACCGGCAGCTCCAGGACTTGCGGTCGAAGCTCGAAAAGTCGGAGAGCCAGCTCCAGGCGTACACGCGCGATTCCGGTCTGGTGTTCACTGGCCCCGACCAGAGTGTGGACGACGAGCACCTTCGCAACGTTCAGAAAGAGCTGTCGAACGCGCAGGCGGATCGCATCACGAAGCAGTCGTCTTATGAGATCGCCTCGACGACCGAGGCCGATTCCCTGCCGCAGGTGTTGGATAACGGCCGCCTCAGCGACTATCAAAGCAAATTGGCCGACCTGCGCCGGCTCTATGCCGAGCAAAGCGCCATCTTCACTCCCGCCTATCCCAAGGTCCAGCAGTTGCAGGCGCAGATCACCGACCTGGAAAACACGCTCAAGCGGGAGCGCGCCAACATCGTCAGCCGGATTCAAAACGATTACCAGGCCGCCATCAAACGCGAACGCATGTTGCAGGCCGCGTACACCTCCCAGATGCAGCGTGTCACCGACCAATCCAGGAAGGCGATCTACTACAGCATCCTCAAGCGCGAGGTGGAGACCAACCGCCAGGTTTACGAGCAATTGCTGCAGCGCGCGAAGCAGGTCGGTATCGGCTCGGCGCTGCCGCAGACCAACGTGCGGGTCGTCGATTCCGCCGAAGTGCCGACGCGGCCATCCAAGCCCGACATGTTCCGCAATGCCCTGAGCGGGTTGGCGTCCGGACTGGCTTTGGCGTTGGGCCTGGTGTTCGCGGGTGAGTATGTCAACCGCAGCGTGCGGGCGCCCGGCGAATCGCCCTTCCATCTGCGCGTGCCTGAACTCGGCGTCATCCCGTCCCGAGCGTCGGTTGCGGACCAGGTGCTGCTCCCCAATATCCTGCCGTCGAAGACGAACGGGAACGGGGTCGGCGCCAAGCCGAAGCTCGAGCTGGTGACGTGGCAGGACCGCCCGTCGCTGCTGGCCGAGGCCTATCGTAATGCTCTGACTTCGATTCTTGCCGCGAACGCCAAGGAACGTCCAAAGGTGATCCTCATCACCAGCTCGGGGCATGGCGAAGGCAAGAGCAGCACGGTCAGCAACCTGGGCATCGCGTTGGCGGAGATCAACCAGCGTGTCCTGCTGATCGACGCCGATTTGCGCAAACCGCGTTTGCACGACATTTTCAACCTGCCGAACACCTGGGGACTGAGCGATCTGCTGCGAGAGAAATCGTCGCTCTTGGATTGCCCGATCGAAGCCCTCGCTCGCAAGAGCGAGGTGGACGGTCTGTATGTCCTGCCCAGCGGCCCCGGCACGGTAAGCATCACCAACCTCCTGTATTCCACGCGGATGGCGGACCTGGTGGCGCGCGTTCGTAACGATTTCGACATTACGATCATTGACACGCCTCCGATGTCGTACCTTTCGGATGCTCGCGTGCTCGGACAACTTGCTGATGCCGCGATTCTGGTCATCCGCGCCGCCCGCACCACACGCGACGAAGCCCGGATGGCGAAGCAGCGGCTGGCGGACGACGGCATCAAGATCCTGGGGACGATCTTGAACGGATGGGAGCCGAAGGCCAAGGCCAAGTACGGCTACGGTTACGGCTACGGCTACTCGAAGAAGAACACGTAAACACCCACAGGAAGGGCCGGCCTAAGCCGGTCCGCCTCAGTCACTTATGCGCCGATTACTCGACCTTACTGCCGGAACGCTCCTCCTCATTCTCGCGGCGCCGATGATGCTCCTGATCGCCGCGGCCGTGCGGTTGCAAGACGGCGGCCCGGCATTGTTCCGGCAGGATAGGGTCGGGCGAAACGGAAAACTATTCACGATCTGGAAGTTTCGCTCCATGCGCCTGGCCAATTCGGGATCGGCCATCACCAGCAGCGGCGATGATCGCATCACGCCGCTCGGCCGCATCCTGCGGCGGTACAAACTCGACGAGCTGCCGCAGTTGTGGAACGTGGCGCGCGGCGACATGAGCCTGATCGGCCCGAGACCCGAGGCCCCCGCCTTCGTCGACTCAACCGATCCGGTCTGGCGCGCCGTCCACCGCGTCCGGCCCGGCATCACCGACCTCGCGACCTTGATGTATCGCGACGAAGAGAGCATCCTCGCCGCGTTCGAAGACCCCGAACGGGGCTATCGCGACACCGTACTCCCGGCCAAACTCGCCCTGAACCTCGAATACATCGAGCGGCGCACCGCCGTGCGCGATCTGAAACTGCTGGCGCTCACCATCCGGTATAGCTTCGCTCCGCGCGGCTTCGATCCGGATCGCGTCAAGGCGGCAATTTTCCCAAGGAACTGACCCATGGCAGACCGTAAGTTTATCCCCTTTCACCTCCCCTCCATCGGTGAAGAAGAAATCAGAGAAGTGGCGGAAACGCTGCGGTCGGGTTGGCTGACCACCGGCGAGCGCACTGCCCGATTCGAACAGGAGTTCAAGAAATACATCGGCAGCCGTCACGCTCTCGCGGTCAACTCGTGCACCGCCGGACTGCACCTGGCCCTGGCCGCGTCCGATATCGGCCCCGGCGACGAGGTGATCACGACTCCGCTCACCTTCTGCGCCACCGTCAATACGATTCTGCACGTGGGCGCCACGCCTGTGCTGGCCGACGTGCTGCCGGACGGCAACATCGATCCCGCGTCGATCGCCCGCCGGGTGACCGACCGCACGCGCGCCATCATCCCGGTGCACCTGGCAGGATTGCCGTGCCGCATGGACGAAATCTGGAAGCTCGCGCGCAAACACAACCTGCTCGTGATCGAGGACGCCGCGCATGCCACCGACGCCCGCTATCGCGGCGCGGCGCCCGGCAGCGCCGCCGGCAGCAGTCATGCCGTCGCGTTCAGTTTTTATGCGACGAAGAATATGACGACCGGCGAGGGCGGCATGGTCACCTGCAACGACCAGCGCCTTGCCGAACGCATGCGCGTTCTCTGTCTGCACGGGATCAGCAAAGACGCGTGGAATCGCTACACGGAAAAAGGCAGTTGGTACTACGAGGTCACAGAGGCGGGCTTTAAGTACAACCTGAGCGACGTCCAATCCGCCATCGGCATTCACCAGCTCGCGAAGATCGAGCGCTTTCACGCGTTGCGCACGGCGTATGTTGGCGTGTACAACCGGCGGCTGGCAGAGGTGGAAGAAGTCGAGGCGCCGCCCGCGTGCGAGCACGGCCGGCACGCGTGGCACCTCTACGAGCTTCGCCTCAAGCTGGATCGGCTTTCGATCAGCCGCGATCAGTTCATTACGGAGCTGCGGCAGCGCGGTGTCGGCACGAGCGTCCATTTCATCCCGATTCCGCTGCATCCCTTCTTCGCGAAATGGGCGGCGGAGCGGCGCAACCGCTGCCCCAAGGCAATGGCCCTTTACCAGCGAATGATCTCCCTTCCGCTCTATCCGGCCCTGACGATGGAGCAGATTCATACCGTCACGGATAGCGTCAAGCAGATCGTCCATGCGAACGCCCGGCGCCGTCTCATTGCGGCCGGAGGCGCGCAGTAAGGCTCCGAAATGCGGACACCCAACTTCATGCGCGAGCACACCCGGACGCTTTCCGCGCTGCTGTTCGCCATCCTGGCGGCCGCGTCCGTGATGGGCGCGTTCCTGCTGCGGTTCGAGTACGCGATCCCGGACGCCGAGCTCACCCACTTGTGGAAAGGCGTCTGCCTGGCCGCGGTGTCCCGCATTCTGGTCTTCCGGGTGACGGGCTGCGATCGCGGCGGGTGGCGGTACGCCGGCCTGCCCGACATGTACCGGCTGCTGGTGGCGAATCTCTTTGGGTCCGCCGTCTGGTGTGGGCTGGCGTTCGCCTGGATGGGTCCGGCCTTTCCGCGCTCGATCTATGGAATCGAGCTCGTCCTCAGCTTTCTCGGCACCGGCGGAGCACGGATGGTCGTGCGGTCGATCTTCGAATCGCGCGGTGGGCTGCTGCGATCGAGCGACCGCAAGAACATCCTGATCTACGGCGCGGGCGTGGCCGGCTGCACCTTGCTGAAGGAAATCCGGCTCAGCGCGTCGATGGGCTACCATGTCCTCGGTTTCCTCGACGACGATCGCAGCCGCCGGGGCGACAACGTATTGGGCGTCCCCGTGCTGGGGACGGGGCGCAGCGCCGCCGAGATCGTCGACCGCTCCCGCCGCCGCGGCAGCAAGGTTCACGAGATCGTTATCGCAATGCCGTCGGCCAGCGGGCGGGCGATGAACGAGGCCCTTTCCAACTGCCGCGCCGCCGGCGTCGCCTGCAAGACCATTCCAGGAGTCGCCGAGTTGCTCAGCGGCAGGGTGCTGACCAGCCAGATCCGCGATGTCTCGGTGGAAGACCTGTTGGGCCGCGACCCGGTGAGCCTGGACGAGACGCTGATCCGGTCGTCGATCGAAGGGCGCTCGGTGATGGTGACGGGCGGCGGCGGGTCGATCGGCTCCGAACTGTGCCGCCAAGTGGCGGCGTTTCAGCCTTCCAGGCTGGTGATTCTGGAGCGGGCCGAAAGCGATCTGTACCGCATTCACCTGGAATTGTCGGATAAGTTCCCGAACCTCGAGATCGTGCAGCAGATCGCGGATATTCGCGAGATGGAAAGCGTGGAGAACGCCATCCGCCGCCACCATGTCGAGTCGATCTTTCATGCCGCCGCCTACAAGCACGTGCCGATGATGGAATCGCATGTCCTGGAAGCGGTGAAGAACAACGTGCTGGGCACGCGCAACGTCGCGCAGGCGGCCTATCGGAACGGCGTCGGCGACTTCCTCATGATCTCGTCCGACAAAGCCGTGAATCCGACCAATATCATGGGCCTGACGAAGCGGGTTGCGGAGCTGATCGTCTCCTCCCTGCCCACGCCGGGCGAAGGCGCGACGACCAAGTGCGTGTCGGTGCGCTTCGGCAATGTGCTCGGCAGCAACGGCAGCGTCGTTCCGCTCTTCAAACAGCAGATCGCCGCAGGCGGCCCGGTGACGGTCACCCATCCGGAGATGCGGCGCTATTTCATGACCATTCGCGAGGCGGTGCAGTTGGTGCTGCAGGCCTCGACGATGGGCAAAGGCTCCGAGATCTTTGTGCTCGACATGGGCGAGCCCGTGACGATCGTGAATCTGGCGCGCAATATGATCCGGCTTTCCGGACACGAACCGGATGGCGATATCGAGATTCGCTTCACCGGCCTGCGGCCCGGCGAGAAGCTATTCGAAGAGTTGGCGCTCGAAGGCGAGAGCCACATGCCCACTTATCACAAGAAGATCAAAATCTTCTGCGGTCCGCGCAACGATGCCGGCCCGATGGATCGCTGGATCGGCGAGCTGGAGCGGCTGGTCGACCTGCGCTCCGAGAACGACATTGTCGCCCACCTGAAGGCCCTGGTTCCCGAATACCAGCCGATGGGGACGTGGCGCGAGGTCCTGGGCGAGCAGGCGCACGTGGCATCGATCACCGAGTGAACGGCTTGAAACCGAAACCTATTTCGATATGACACCCCCTCTAGCCAACACCGATTTCGGCTTAGCCGCCGGCGCGGCGATCCCCGAAAGCACGACGCACCACTTGCGCATCCAGCCGTCGAAGGGTTGGGTCTCGCTCCACCTGCGCGAACTCTGGGAATACCGCGAACTCCTGTACTTCCTCATCTGGCGGGACATCAAGGTCCGATACAAACAGACGGTGTTGGGGGCCGGTTGGGCGATCATTCAACCGCTCTTTACGATGCTGGTGTTCAGCCTCTTCTTCGGCCGCCTGGCGAAGGTCCCATCGGATGGCATCCCCTACCCGCTGTTCAGCTACACCGCGCTGGTTCCGTGGACGTTCTTCGCGCAGGGGTTGAGCCAATCGTCGGACAGCCTCGTCGGCAGCTCGAACCTGATCAAGAAGATCTACTTCCCGCGGCTGGCAATTCCGATCGCCACGGTGTGCGCCGGCATGGTCGATTTCGCGCTGGCCTTCAGCGTCCTATTGATCCTGTGCGCCTCATACGGCGTCTATCCGACCGCTCACATACTGTGGCTGCCGCTGTTCATGATTCTGGCGCTGATTACGGCGCTCGGCGTCGGCCTGTGGCTCTCGGCCTTCAACGTCAAGTACCGCGATGTCAAGTATGTGGTGCCCTTCTTCACGCAAGTCTGGATGTTCGCGACCCCAATCGCGTATCCCAGCAGCCTGATTCAAGGCAAATGGCGCATCGTCTACGGTCTGAATCCGATGGCCGGCGTCGTGGAGTCGTTCCGATGGGCGCTGCTCGGCACGAAGACCGCGCCGGGAATGATGATCCTGATCTCCTACTGTGCCGCGATCGCAATCCTGGTCAGCGGCGCCTTCTATTTCCGCCGGATGGAGAAGACTTTTGCCGATGTCGTCTGAAAACTCAGCCAAGCGGTGTCTGATCATCGCCGAAGTCGCCCAAGCCCACGACGGCAGCCTCGGAATGGCGCATGCCTTCATCGACGCAGTGGCGCGCGCCGGCGTCGACGCCGTCAAATTCCAGACGCACCTGGCCGCGGCCGAAAGCTCTCCGAGCGAGCCCTGGCGCGTGAAGTTCAGCTTCCAGGACGCGACCCGCTACGACTACTGGAAGCGCATGGAGTTCACCGAACCGCAGTGGGCCGGGCTCCGCGAGCACGCGACGGAGAAAGGGCTCAAGTTTCTCAGCTCGGCGTTCTCGCTGGACGCGGTGGAGATGCTCAAGCGAGTCGGCGTGGCCGCGTGGAAGATCGCATCGGGCGAGTTCAACAACACGCAGTTGATCGACGCGATGCTGGAAACCGGCCTGCCGCTTCTCCTCTCCACCGGCATGAGCCGCCTTGCCGAGATCGAAGCGGCCGTCAATCGCATGCGCGCCGCCGCCGTCGATGTCACGGTGTTGCAGTGCACCTCGGAGTACCCTTGCTCGGCGGAGAAGATCGGACTCAATCTGCTGCAAGTCTTCCGGCGGCGCTTCGGATGCGGCGTGGGCCTGTCCGACCACTCGGGCACGATTTACCCGGGCCTGGCGGCGGCGACCATCGGCATCGATGCGCTCGAAGTGCACGTGACGTTGAGCCGCGAGATGTTCGGGCCGGATGTGAAGGCGTCGGTGACGACGGCCGAGCTGCGCCAACTGGTCGACGGCGTCCGCTTCATCGAGCACATGAAATTGAGTCCGGTCTCGAAGGACGAAATGGCCGCCGAACTGGCGCCGATGCGGTCGATGTTCTCGAAGAGCATAGCCGCCCGCACGGGTCTGGCGGCGGGATCGACGATCGGCGCACAGGACCTGACGCTGCGCAAGCCGGGCACGGGGATCCCGGCGGATCAGTTGCCGGCGCTGGTGGGCCGCCGCCTGCGCCGCGACATCGCCCCCGGCGAGTTTCTGCGGGAAAACGACGTGGAAGCATTGGAGATGGCCGGTGCCGCTGATTGAGACTCAGGACGCCGCGCCCGCGCGGCTCCTCGATTTCGACGCCATTCAGACGGGGGATCGCGCCGTGATCGCGAAACGTCTCGGCGCGGAAGACGTGGCGGCGTTCGCCGCGCTGTCGGGCGATTACAACCCGCTCCACATGGAGGACGACTTTGCGAGCAAGACGCATCTGCGCCGCCGCGTGGTTCACGGGATGCTGGTCGCGAGCTACGTGTCGACGCTGATCGGAATGCAACTGCCGGGAGCAGGCGCGCTGTGGATGCAGCAAAGCTTCCGCTGGCGCAACCCCGTTTTTATCGGGGACACCATCGAGGTCACTCTGACGGTCACGCATAAGTCGGCGGGGTCGCGGATTCTCAGTATCGGAATTACAGCTATGAATCAGAACGGCAAGCTCGTCATGGAAGGCGAAGGGACGGTGTCGGTCCCGGAGGTGCGCAGCGGACAGAGCGAATCTCCGATTCGCGAGCGGGTCGCTTTCGTGAGCGGCGGATCGCGCGGGATCGGCGCGGCGGTGGCGCGCGCGCTGGCTCGGGCGGGCGCATCGGTGCTCGTGAATTACAAGAGCGGCGCGGCGGCGGCGGAAGAACTGTGCCACTCGATCGCGGCGGCGGGCGGCGTCGCGATTCCGGCGCAGGCGGACGTAAACGATCGGGACGCGGTTTTGCGGGCCGCAAATCTGGGCAGGGAAGCCTTCGGAAAACCTGTGGAAATCCTGTTGAATTGTGCGGGTGGGGCAGCCGCCACAAAACCCTATCTGGAGACCTCCTGGGAGGACGTTCAGGAGGTGCTCGACGTTCAGCTCAAGGGCGCTTTTCATTGCTGCAAGGCGGTGACGCCCGGCATGGTGCAGCAGAAATCGGGACGCATCGTGAATATCGGGTCGATTCTGACCTGGAACGCGCCGCCGCCGCAATGGAGCGCATTTGTGATGGCGAAGGCTGCGTTGCGAGCGTTCACCCGTTCGCTCGCGGTCGAGTTAGGGCCGTCGGGCATTCGCGTCAATATGATCTCTCCGGGCACGACCGAAACGGAATCGACGGCTGCCATCCCGGAACGGCTTCGCAAGATACAGGCGATGCAGACGCCGTTGCGCCGTCTCGCCACTGTCGAGGATGTGGCGCAGACCGCGCTCTTCCTCTGTGCCGAGGGCAGCCAATTCATCACCGGCGCGGACATTCCGGTCTGCGGCGGCGCGGGCATGTGACCATGAACGCCAATCGGGACCAGCTTCGACAGGAAATCGACAGCCGCCTTGCCGGCGGCGAGTGGGTGGAAGCGCGCGGCGCGCTGGAACGGCTTTGGCGCGCGCATGCCCCCGCGGCGCTGGCGGGCTTCGTCGGCATGCGTTTCGAGCGTCTGCGCGAGCACCTGCCGTTTCACCGCTGCCGGGTCGCCATCCTGCGATCGTTCACCGTGGAGCCGATCGTGCCCTTGCTGCGCGCCGCCGCCTGGGTCAACCGCATCGACCTCACGGCGAAAGCCGGCGAGTTCAACGCGTACGCGCAGGAAGTGCTCGATCCGGCGAGTTGGGTGTATCAGTGCGAGGCGGACGCCATCGTATTGGCGATTCAGACGCAGGATATCGCGCCGGCCCTTTGGGACGGATTTTCCGACCACAGCGCGGAGGAGATTCGCGCCGTCGTGGAGCGGGTATTGGAAGATTACCGGACATGGATTCGGACGCTGCGCTCGCGGACCGCGGCGCACATCGTCGTGCATTCCCTCGAGGTCCCGGCGCAGCCGAGCCGGGGAGTTCTGGACGCGCAATCCGCCGACAGTCAGGCGGAAGCGGTGCGTTCCATCAACGCCGGCCTGCGCCGCATCGCCTCTGAAATCAGCGGCGTTCACGTGTTCGACTACGACGCGCTGGTAGCCGCCCACGGCCGCAACCGCTGGCGCGACGAGCAGCGCTGGGCCACGGTGAAGCTGCCGATGCGGAGCGACGCGATGCTGGCGCTGGCCGAAGAGTGGGTCCGCTACCTGGCGCCCATCGCGAACCGCGTCTGCAAGGTGCTGGTCACCGACCTCGACAACACGCTGTGGGGCGGGGTGATCGGCGAGGACGGCGTCAGCGGCATCAAGGCGGACCGCGAATATCCGGGCGTCGCGTACTGGAACGTGCAGCGGGCCCTGCTCGACATAAAGCGTCGTGGCATCCTGCTCGCGATTTGCAGCAAGAACAATCGCGAGGAGGCCCTGGAGGCGTTCCGCGCGCACGCGGGGATGCTTCTGCAGCCCGGCGACTTCGTGGCCGAGCGGATCAACTGGCAGGATAAGCCGTCCAACCTGCGCGAGATCGCCGCCGAGTTGAATGTCGGGCTCGACAGCCTCGCGTTTCTCGACGACAATCCGACGGAGCGCGAGCGCGTCCGCCGCGAGTTGCCCGAAGTGACGGTGATCGAGCTTCCCGACGATCCCATGGGTTTCGCCGGCGCGGTGCGGCAGTCGCCGGTTCTGGAGCGGCTGGCCATTTCGGTCGAGGACACCGAGCGCAGCCGCTACTACACCGAGCAGCGGGAGCGAGCGGCGGCGATGGGAGGAGCGACATCGGTGGAGGACTTCTACCGCTCGCTCGAGCAGGAGGTCGAGATTGCGCCCGTTAATGAGGCGACCCTGGCGCGCGCGGCGCAGCTTACGCAGAAGACCAATCAGTTCAATATCACCACGAAGCGGTACACCGAGCAGCGGCTCGCGGAGCTGGCCGAAACGCCCGGATGGGAGATTCACACCGTGCGGGTCAAGGACCGCTTCGGCGATAACGGCCTGGTTGGCGTGATGATGACGCGCAGCGCGGGGGACGCGCGCGAGATCGACACGTTCCTGTTGAGCTGCCGTGTCATCAGCCGCACGGTCGAGACCGCGATGCTGGCGTTTCTCGCGCAAGAGAGCCGTTCCCAGGGGCAGGCCGCCTTGCGGGGCTGGTTTCTACCCACCGCGAAGAACGCGCCGGCCAGCGATTTTTATAAGAAGCACGGCTTCCAGCTTTGCGCCACGACGGAAGCCGGAACGTTCTGGCGGTTGGATCTGTCGCAGGCCGATGTGGCTTGCCCCGCATGGATTCAACTTACGGTCACAAAGGGGTTGACACTTGGAAAATACGCATTTTCTTAATCGGGTACGCAGTGTTTTCTCCGATGTTTTTCAGATTCCGCTGGAGGATGTGAAGCCCGAGTCTTCGCCGGACACCATCCCGAATTGGGATTCGCTGGAGCATTTGAATCTGGTGCTCGCCCTGGAGCAGGAGTTCAATGTGCAGTTCAATCCGGAAGAGATCGAGCAGCTTCTTTCGGTGGAATTGGTGGCGGCGTTGTTGGAAGAGAAGCGAGTGGCTTGCGAGGTTTCCTAAAATGGCGCTGGAATTCCGGTCCGCACGTTTGAACGAATATCCCCAGATCAGCATGTTCCTGCATGAATACTGGGCGCAGAATCATGTCTACTGCCGGCAATCCGACCTGTTCGAGTGGACCTTCCGCCGCCCGGACCAATGGCAGCCGGACAGCTTCAGTTTCGTAGTCGCGGAGGACGAGGGCGAGCTCGCCGGCATTCTCGGCGGCATCCCGTTCAAGTTCAATCAATTCGGGCGCACGTCGAACGGCATGTGGATCGTGAATTACGTAATCCGCCCAGACCATCGCAAGGGCTCGGCCGCGCTGCAGTTGCTCAGCCAGTTCCGCAAGCCGGAGTTCAACCCGGTAATCGCGTTCGGCATCAATCCCGCGACCTCCGCCATTTACCGCGTGCTGCGCGGACAGGTGCTGCATGAAATTCCGCGGCATTTTCTGGCGCTTCCGGAAGCGCAGGAGCGCATGGAGCGTCTTTTGCGGACCGCGTATCCGGAATGGGAAGCGGACCGCGCCCGCGAGATCGCGGACGCATTCGTCATGCGCAGCGTGCCGGGCCGCGAATGCGAATCGAGCCCGCTGATTCCGAAGAGCTGGGATTCCAACGAATGGCCGGCGATTGCCGCCCGCACCATCGGCGCCGCGCGCGACACCGCGTACCTGACGTGGCGGTATCGCAAACATCCGCTTTTCGAATACCGTTTTGTGACGGTGCGTGAAGGGGATCTGACCGGGCTGGCGGTGTGGAGGCTCGAGACCATCCGGCAGCAGACTCCCCAAGGCCGCGTCGATCTCGACCGCATCGGCCGCCTGGTGGAGTTCCTGCCGGTGTCGATCACCAATGGGGAGGCGCTGCTTTCCGCCTTCGTGCGCGAGTTGCGCAAGGAAGGCGCCTTGGGCGCGGATTTCTATGGATATCACGGCCCGACCCGCTGCATGCTGCGGCAGTTCGGTTTCCGCGAGGCTTCTCATCACCCCGACGGCCGCGCCATCCCGTCGCGGTTTCAACCGCTCGACGGCAAGGGCGGCGGCATCTTGAGCGCGATGTTCATGCAATCCGAAGTGCCCGCCTGCGCCGACGCCGGCGATTGTCCCTGGTATTGGACCAAGTCCGACTCCGATCAGGATCGGCCAAATTGACAGGAGTAAAACCCATGCCTTCCGATCACATACTGCGCGTCGTCATGTACCATTACGTGCGCGACCTTCCGCGGACGCCCTTCCCCAAGCTCAAGGGCATGATGCTGGACGATTTTCGACTGCAGGTCGGTGAACTCTCGAATCAGTTCGAGATGGCCAGCCTGGAATCGGCGATGGACTTCATGGCGGGCGAATACCGCCCCCGGCGGGACCTCTGCCTGCTGACCTTCGACGACGGATTGAAGGAACACTACACGGATGTGACGCCGATCCTCCATGAGAAGCGGATCCGCGGCGTGTTCTTTCTGATCACCGGCTGTCTGGAGGATCGAAAGGTCGCGGCGGTGCACATGAACCACTTCCTCATGGCCAGCATGGACTTCGAGGAGTACGCCGACGGCTTCTTCCGCAAGGCCGTCGCGCTGTGCCCGGACGCGTTTGCGCCGATGAACGTCGACCCAAACCGCGCCGCCCAGACGTATCCGTGGGACACCGCGGAAGTCGCGCGGTTCAAATACCTCTTCAATTTCGGTATGGACCCCGATCTCCGGGACCGGGCAGTGCGCGAGATGTTCACGCAGCACATCTCGGATGAGGCCAGCTTTGCGGACTCCCTCTACCTGACGTGGGAGGAAGCCCGCAAGATGCAGAAGGCCGGCATGGCGATCGGCGGCCACACGCATGACCACAAGCCGCTGGCCAATATGGCGCCGCGCGACCTGGCGCAGGATCTGGAAACCTGCCACCGCCTGCTCCATCAGAAGCTGCTGCCGCAATCGGTGTGGTCGTTCTCGTACCCGTACGGCAAGAAGGATTCGTTCCATCTGCGGGCCGTGCGCAAGCTGCAGCAGCTCGGCTTCCGCTGCGGCTTCTCCACCGAATTCGGCGACAACCGCCGCGGCGCGGACCGATTCATGGTTGGGCGCACGGATTGCAAGAAGGCGCTGGTCGCGACGGCCGGCGTGTAGGTTTTTCGCAGGCAATTGGTTGCCGATACCCCAAGGAGAAATGGTTCATCCCATGCAACGCCGAAAAGTTTGCGTCGTGCTCGTCGATCGCGCCAATTATGGCCGCCTGAAGCCGGTCATGCGAGCCATCGCCGATCACCCCGAAATCGAGATGCAGGTTGTGGCTGCCGGCACGATGGTCCTCGGCCGTTTCGGCCGGCCGGTCGACGTCGTCAGCGCCGACGGCTTCCAGATCGACAGCGAGGTGTACATCGAGCTCGAAGGCTCGACTCCCGCCACCATGGCGAAGTCGGTCGGCTTCGGAGTGGTCGAGTTCGCCAGCGAGTTTCAGCGGCTCAAGCCGGAGCTCGTGCTGCTGATCGGGGATCGTTACGAGGCGCTGGCGGCGGCGATCGCGGCCGCGTATATGAACATCTGCATCGTTCATATCCAGGGCGGGGAAGTCTCCGGCTCTATCGATGAGAGCGCGCGTCACGCCATCACCAAGTTCGCGCACTTCCATTTTCCGAGCACGCGCCGTTCGGCCGAATATCTGGTTCGCATGGGCGAGAGTCCGTCATCGATTCTCGGGATCGGCTGCCCGTCGAGCGATATTGCGCAAACGCTGGAAGGCGAACTACCCGGGGAGTTTGTCAACGGCACGGGGAGCGGCGCTAATATCGACCCCAAGGAGCCTTTCCAACTCGTCATCTTCCACCCCACCACCACCGAGTACGGCGGGGAGCAGGCGCAGATGCGGGAACTGCTGGAAGCGTTGGAAGTCGTGCAGATGCCGACCATCCTGCTTTGGCCGAACATCGACGCCGGATCGGACCAGATCAGCAAAGCCATCCGTATTTTCCGCGACCAGACCGCGCCGAACTGGCTACGCACGGTCACCAATCTCCGCCCCGACCACTACCTGCATGTGCTGGCATCGGCGGCTTGCGCCATCGGAAATTCCAGCAGCTTCGTGCGCGACGCCAGCTACTTCGGCACGCCGGTCGTGCTGGTCGGCGACCGCCAGGAAGGGCGCGAAACCGACACCCACGTTGTGCGGGCGGCGCCCCGGGCGGTGGAAGTGACCATGGCGATCCGCAAACAACTGCGTCACGGGCGCTACCCCGCGAGCACGTTGTACGGAGACGGCAATGTGTCCACCCGCATAGCCGACGCCCTGGCGCGGATTACGCCGTACCGGCAGAAGCGTCTGCACTACATTTACGACAGCACGGAAACGGGAGCGCAGGTCGAATATGCGAGTGTTGGGAATCATCACGGCGCGGGGCGGCTCCAAGGGGATACCCCGGAAGAATATCGCCTCGCTGATGGGAAAGCCGCTGCTGGCATACACGGCTGACGCGGCTCTCGCGGCGCGGCGCCTGGCGCGCGTGGTCATCTCGACCGACGACGCCGAGATCGCGCAGACGGCGCGCGAATGTGGCATCGAGGTCCCCTTCATGCGGCCTCCCGAACTCGCCCGCGACAATACGCCGACCATCCCGGTGATGCAGGACCTGGTCCGCAGACTGGAAGCGGCGGGGGAGCGCTATGACGCCACATTCCTGCTGCAGCCGACCAATCCCCTGCGGACCGCCGCCGACATTGACGGCGCCGTCGATCTGCTCGAGACGACGGGCGCGGATTCGGTGATTTCCTTCGTCGACACCGGCGAGCGCCACCCGGCGCGCATGAAATCGGTCGACGAAACGGGGCGTGTGCTCGACCCGCCATTCGCGGAGCCATTCGAAGGAATGCCGCGGCAGCAGCTGCCGAAACTGTATCTGCGCGACGGCTCCGTTTATCTGACGCGGCGCGATGTGCTCATGGAGCAGAACTCGCTGAAGGGCGCCGACTGCCGCGCGTGGATCATGCCCGAGGAGCGTTCCTGGAACATCGACACGCCATTCGATCTGTTCATCGTCGAGCAGATGATGCGCTTCGGCAAGCTGCAGAAAGTCTCCGCCAACTGACTGGGCCGCTCCCAGCGACGCACATTGTCCGATGTCCCGCAAACGAATTCTGATCGCCGAATCCCACGGGTTTCCTGCCGACGCGCTCGACCGCCTGCGGACAGCAGCAGATGTCGTCGTGGCGGACCTGGACCGTCCGCAGCTCGAGCGCGCGATCGGCAAGGCGGATGTTCTTTGGGTTCGGCTGCGGCATCGCATCGACGCCGCGTTGTTGGAACGGGCGCCGTCGCTCGAAGTGATCGCGACGCCCACCACAGGGCTCACGCATATCGATCTCGAAGCCGTGGAGAGCCGCAAAATCCGGCTCCTATGCCTGCGCGGCGAGACGGATTTCCTGCGGGACGTGCGGGCCACCGCCGAACACACCATCGGGCTGATGTTGTCGCTGATGCGGCACATTCCGGACGCCGCCGCACATATTCGGCAGGGCGGCTGGGACCGGGATGCGTTCCGGGGCGCCGAACTCTTCGGCAAGACCGTCGCCGTAGCCGGTTACGGACGGTTGGGCCGGATTGTCGCGCGTTATCTCGCGGCGTTCGACTGCCGGGTTTTGGCGTGCGACCCGAACGTGCAGCGGCGGATACCCGACCCCGGCGTCGAGTTTATGCCGCTGGATCAGGCGCTTCCCCTGGCCGACATCGTCACCTTGCACGTGAACCTGACAGACGAATCGAGTCAATTTTTCGGTGTGCGGCAGTTCGATTCCATGAAACCGGGAAGTTTCTTCATCAATACATCGCGCGGCGAACTGGTGGATGAAGCGGCGCTGCTCGGCGCTCTACGCTCCGGCCGGCTGGCCGGAGCCGCCCTGGACGTGCTATGTGACGAACAGTCCACCGGAATGGGGCGGCATGTCCTCGTACAGTACGCAATAGGCCATCACAATCTTCTGATCACGCCGCATATCGGCGGATGCACTCTCGAATCCATGCAGAAGACGGAAACGTTCCTCTGCGAAAAGGTCATCCATCACTTGGCAGCCGATTTGCATATCGAAATGTCAAGCGCCGCGATCTAATGCGCACGACCCGTGCAGCACACTTCATGTCAACCCTTTTATGAGAGACACCGCCATCCAAGTTCAGGGACTGTCCAAGCTCTACACCATCGGTGAGAAGCAGCAGCCCTACCGGACGCTACGCGACACAGTCACCGACGCGTTCACCAAACCCATTCGCGCCTTGCGCCGCAACACCCCCGCCGAGGAAGAAGAGACCACGGTCTGGGCCCTCAAGGACCTCAATTTCGAAGTCAAACGAGGAGAAGTAGTCGGCATCATCGGACGCAACGGCGCCGGCAAGAGCACGCTGCTCAAAGTGCTCTCGCGCATCACCGAGCCGACCACCGGCTTCGCGGACATCTTTGGCCGCGTCGGCACCCTGCTCGAAGTCGGCACCGGGTTCCACAACGAACTCACCGGCCGCGAGAATATCTATCTCAACGGCGCGATCCTGGGCATGAAACACGCGGACATCGATCGCCAGTTCGACGATATCGTGGCGTTCGCCGAAGTCGAAAAGTTCGTCGACACCCCGGTCAAGCACTATTCGAGCGGGATGTACCTGCGGCTGGCCTTCGCCGTCGCCGCGCACCTGGAGCCCGAGATCCTGATGGTCGATGAGGTTCTGGCCGTGGGAGACCTCGCGTTTCAGAACAAGTGCCTCGGCAAGATGGGCGACGTCGCCAAACAGGGCCGCACCATCCTGTTCGTCAGTCACAATATGGGCGCCGTGCGCTCGTTGTGCGAGAAGGGCATCGTGCTGCATGGCGGCCAGGTGGTTTACGCCGGAGATATCGCCAACAGCATCGAGACCTACCACAAGCTGGCGGGCCTTTCGGAGACCCGGGAAAAATCGACGGGCCTGCAGCCGCGCGGCTCCGGCTTCTCGGAAGTAACGCTTCTCAGCCACGAAGGGTCGACCATTCAGCAATCCGATCCTCTGGAATTCGGCACGGAGCTGCACATCGCCAAGGAAGTGGCCGGGTTCTCGCTCATCTGCGTGCTGGAAGACATGAATCAGCGGCGCGTGTTCCACCTGCGCCGGGAGAGCTCGGAAATCCGCAGCGGCGGGCAATGGCGCGGCACGCACCAGATCCGGCTGAAGCTGCCCGCGCTATGGCTGGAGCCGGGCTTGTATACGCTGTATTTCAAAGTTGTGTTCCAGGGAGAGTCCGTCACTTCGAAGCACGTCTCGGATGTGTTTCATCTCGACGTGGGCGGCAAGAGCAGCGGGTGGAACTCGATTTTGAGTCCGAACCCGGAGTGGAATTACATCGAGGCTTCCCCGGGCGCGCCGTCGGAGGTGGCCATTGCCTGAGGATTACGGATTTTACGGCGCAGGAGCCGCGCTGGCGCCCGACCCGCTGGCCCGGCTTGCGCCGGTCATGGAAGCGCGCGGCGTCCAGGTGCCGCAAGCTCAGTTTCACAGCGCGGTCAAGATCGCCTTCTTCACTTCCGGCGCGGCCTCGTACGATGAAGTCTCGCGCAATCTGTGGGAATCGCTGCCGGAACAGTTCCAGCGGCTCGCCAGCGATTATCTGAGTCAATATCCGCCCGTCTCCGCCACGATGACGGCGCTCGACGTCGGGTGCGGCACCGGGCTCAGCGCCGAACTGCTGCTGCGCACGCGTTTTGGGGCGTTTATTCGGCAGGTCGACCTGCTCGATCCGAGCCAGGAGATGCTGGATGTCTGCGGGACACGCGAAAGTCTGCGATCGATCCGCCATCGTCCGATTCTCGGCACAATTCAGGAACTGCCCGCGCGTTACCACTACGACATGATCGTGGCCGGCTGCGTGCTGCAACACGTGCCCGACCTCCCCGATTTTCTGCGGCAGGTGTCGCTGCGCCAGCGTCCGGGCGGCATCTTCCTACACATCCAGGATCCCAACGGAGATTATCTGAACGACCCCGTGCGGCTGGACCGGGTGGCGCGCCTGGCGCGCAGCCGCCGCGTGCTGCCGTCCACCCTCCTGAAGCGTCTCTCCGCCGCGCGGCCGTGGCGGCGCAAGCTCGAAACGCAGACCGATCGCGTCAATCGTCAGCTGCTCAGCCAAAACGTGATCGCCGCCAGGATGACGGACGCCGAGATTCGCGCCGCCGTCGACCTGCCGGCCTACGACGGCCGCGGCGTCTCGATACGGGAGATGCACACGCTGCTCCCAGACTACGAGTTGGTTTCCTGCCGGTCCTACGCCTTCTTCGGCGAGCTGATCTCCGATCTCCCGCCGGCCTATCAGAAGCGCGAGCAGGAACTGGCGGCGCAGAAGTCGATGGAGGGATCGCAAGTCGCCGCGATCTGGGTCAAGAGGCCGGGGGCTTAGCGCGCGATGGTTTCCCTCCAGGAGTCTTCCGCAGCGGTCTTGGTGCCGGACGGAGTCGGCGTGCGGAATTTCATTCTCGGCCGGTTCCTGAACGAACTGGCGTCGAGCTTTCGGCCGCACGTCTTTCATATCCTTCCCGACAGCCTCCTGCCGCATTATGCCGGTCGCGCGCACCCCTCGGTGCAGTGGCACGCCATGACGCCCTATCTGCAGAACCCGGCCGCGCGGGTTCTGCAATACACCCTCTCCTACGGCCACATGTACTGGGCGAACACGAAGGCCATGCAGAGGGCCCTCGGCCGCCCGGTGAAGGGGCCGTTACGGTCGAAGCTGTTTGTTCGCTCGACGCGGCTGATGGGGCGGGTTGGCGCCGCGCTCAACTGCATGGACGCGATCGAGAAGCTGCATTGCGTGGCGGTCGGTTCGCGCCCCGAGGTGGAGCACTATCGGCGTGTCTTCAGCCGTATCCGGCCGTCGGTTCTCTTCTGCTCGCACCAACGCCCGACGACGGTGCTGCCGGCCGTCCTGGCGGCGCGGTCCCTCGGCATTCCGACCGCGACCTTCATTTTCAGTTGGGACAACCTCAGCAGCAAGGGCCGCATCGCGGCGCCGTTCGACCACTACCTGGTGTGGAGCAGCCACATGCGGTCGGAACTGCTGCGGTTCTATCCTCACGTGCCGCGCGAAAACGTCCACATCGTCGGGACGCCGCAGTTCGATCCGTATGTGGACGCGAGCCTGCTGTGGACGCGCGAAGAGTTCTGCCGCCGCACCGGCGCCGACCCGTCCCGCAAGATCATCTGCTATTCGGGCGGCGACGCCGGCACCTGCCCGGAAGACCCGAAACATGTCGAACTGCTGATGTCGCAGGTTCGTTCCGGCCTGATCCGGGGGAATCCAACCGTGCTCCTCCGCCCGGTTCCGGTCGACGACGGATCGCGCTATGACGGCGTCTGCAGCCGCTATCCCGAATTGAGGCGTTTGCAGCCGAACTGGGCGCATCCCGAGCCCGGCAATTGGGCCAAGGTGGCGCCGCTGGCCGACGACGTCCAGTTCCTGGCCAACCTGACGCACCATGCGGACATGAACATTAATCTGGGCTCGACGATGACCCTGGACTTCGGGTTGCATGACAAACCCGTCGTGAATGTCGCCTTCGATATGTCGGATCCGCCGGTGTTCGGCATGCCGGTGTACGACTACTATTACAACTACGAACATTTCCAGCCCGTGCTGGCATTCCGGGCGACCCGGATCGCGCGGTCGCCGGAGCAACTCGCCGAATACGTCAATGCGTACCTGGAGAATCCGGCGCTGGACCGGGAGGGGAGGCGCCGTCTGGTGGAGTTGCAAATCGACGTTCCACTCGGCGAATCCAGCCGGAGAATCGTGAACGTTCTGCAAGGCCTCGCCGCCGCGAGGGAGGGTTCGCCCGCCCATGTCTGCTGCTGACACCGGAAGCCTCTACTTCGAAGGGGCGCCGCCGGCGCTGCGCGACACGATGTGGCGCGTCGGCGCGGGGGTGCGTCCGACGGAGTTCGTCCAAGCCGTGGTGGAGGCATTCCGGACCGTAGAAGTCATTTCCGAGGACGCCGTCGAAGCCCGTTTTCGTGCCAGCCGGCCGTTCCGCGATTTCACGGCATTGCTGCGGGAAACGCCGCTTTCCGCCGCGCGGGTGCTGGCGATCGGGTGTGGACGCGGGCTGGCCGGCCGCGGCTCGAGCTATGCGGCCGCCGTGATCCGCGAAACCTGCGCCCCCGGCGCCATCGCGGAGCTCGACTGTCTGGACCTGACGCCGGACACGCTGCCGCAGGCGCGCGCGCCTTATCAGTTGGTGGTGACGCACTCGCTATTGCATTTCCTGCACGATTTGAAGCCGATCGGCCGCCTGCTGTTGCAGATGATCGCGCCGGGCGGGCGGTATATCATGGCCAACGAGCCGAACGCCCGATTTTGGACGAACCCGGAATGCGTGCGCGGGATGCAGGAGGCGGGCGCATGGGAAGGCCGCCGCAAACATCTCCGGAAGTACATCGATCCGGCGCGCTACTGGTCGCGTTTGCGCCGCCTGGCCTTCGGTGAGCAGCGCGACTCCATTGGGGAGATGAACGCGCTGCTGCGCGACCGTCTCGGCCTCACCGGCGAGCTGACCGCCAAAGAAATCGTTCGCATCGTCGACCCGCATCTGCCCGATGGACGCCCCGGCGAATTCCCCTTGGGCTGCGAAGGGTTGGACTGGTCGCAGTTGGAATCCGGCCCCCTTTTCGGTCTGCGCCTCGAAGCCGTGCGGACTTCCGGCTACGTCATGCGCGAGAACCCCGATCGAATTCCCGAACGCTGGCGCGCGACCGACGAGAAGCTCGCGTCGCTCTATCCGCTCGACGGCTGTTCGTTTTCCGCGCAGTGGAGCCGCGCGGCCAATCTGCTATGAAGCTCTGCTTTGTCTGCTGCGAATACCCGCCGGCGCGGCACGGCGGAATCGGGTCGGTCACGCAGGTTCTGGGCCGCGCTCTGGCCGCCGCCGGCCACGAGGTCCGAGTGGCCGGAGTCTATGCGTCGATGGACGGCTCGCCGGCAACCAGCGAAGACGGAGGAGTGCAGGTCTGGCGCTGGCCGATGCCCGCGGGACGCTTCGGCTGGACGCGCGGCCGCCAGTTCCTCTATCGGAGCCTCGCCCGTTGGGTGGATCGCGGCGAGGTGGACCTGATCGAGGTGCCCGATTGGGAAGGCTACGCGGCGGGCTGGCCGGGAATGCGCGCGCCGGTGGTCACGCGCCTGCACGGATCGTCGAGTTACTTCGCGCGGGAGATGAACGCGCGGCTCAACTGGCCGGCGTGGTGCCTGGAGGCGGCGTCGTTTCATCGGGCGGACCATTGCTGCTCGACCAGCGCCTACACCGCCGCGCGGACGCAGAAGGTCTTCGGTCCCCGCCGCCGCCCCGTCGATGTGCTGTTCAATCCCGTCGAGGTGGCCTCGCACGCGGCGCGCCCGCGCGATCCCAACCGGGTCGTCTTCGCCGGGACGCTGACGCCCAAGAAGGGCGTGAAGCCGCTAATCGAAGCGTGGCCCGCCGTCGTGCGCCAGCGCCCTGCCGCCGAATTGCACCTGTTCGGCAAGGACGAAGGTATGCGCGCCCTGCTCGAAGGGATGTTGGCGGAGGACGTTCGCGACTCGGTCCACTTCCATGGCCATGTCAGCCGCGATCGCGTACAGTCCGAATTTCAAACTTGCCGCATGGCCGTCTTTCCGTCGTACGCGGAGGCGTTCAGCATGGTCCCGCTGGAGGCGATGGCGCAGGGCTGTCCGGTGATCTATTCGAACCGTTGCAGCGGCCCGGAGTTGATCGACGACGGCAAGAACGGGCTCCTCATCGATCCGGACCGGCCGGAGGAAATCGCGAGCGCCATCGTCTCGCTGCTGGCGGACGATGCGCAGGCCGCGCGGCTGGCCGAGGCAGGACGGGAAGTGGTGGCGCGCCGCTTCGCGTGCGATGTGCTGGTCCGCCGCAATGAGGAGTTTTACCGGAGCTGTATCTCGCGCTCGTAGCGCGCAACGGCTGATATGGTTCGCCGAACTCATATGACGACACTAACCGGTTGGCGCATCCCGGCCGGTCAGGACGGCGCGCTGGACGACTGTTGTCTGGTGGTCGCCACTTATAACCGCCGCGACGAAGTGCTTCGCCTGCTCGACAGCCTCCTTGCGATTCCCGATCCTCCGGCGGAAGTGGTCGTGGTCGACGGCGAGGCCGGCCGGGAACTGGGCGCTGTTCTGCGCCGATGGAGAGACGCGCATGCGGCGCCGTTCGAACTCGCCTATGTCGAGAGCGCGCCCGGGCTGACGCGGCAGCGCAATGTCGGTGTGGATATCAGCACCCGCGATTATGTCTTCTTCCTCGACGATGACGCCGTGCCGCTGCCCGGCTACTTCGCGCAGACGCGACGGGTCTTCGAAAACGACCGGGAGCGCTGCGTCGGCGGCATCGCCGGATGTGTGATCAACGAGATGGACAAACCGGTGGCGCGCCGCTGGCGTCTCCGTTTTGCATTGCGGCTGGTTCCGCGGCTCGAGCCGATGATTTATCACCCCTCGGGGACGCACACGCCGCGCAGCCTGCTGAAGCCCTTTTCGGGTGTGCGGCGTATCGACGTCATGCCGGGATGCGCCTGGACGTTCCGCCGCGAGGTTTTCCAGACCGAGCGATTTTCCTGTTTCTTCGAGGGCTACTCGCAGGGCGAGGACCTGGAGATGTCGCTGCGCGTCGGACGCCATTGGACCATTTTGTGCTGCGGCGACGCGCATATTTTGCATCTGCCCGCCGCGCACGGACGGCCGGTCTCCTACACCCGCGGCCTGATGGAAATGCGCAATCGCTACTTCATCTGGAAGCGCCATACGCCGCGGCCGGCCTTCCGCCACGCAGCCGTATTCTGGCTCGACACCGTCTTGCTGATCGCCATGGATCTGGCGTGGTTTTGCGTCCGTCCCTGGAAGATCCAACCGTTGGGGCATGCGCTCGGGACCATCCGCGAGATGTTGAGTTGCCTCAGCCGTCCGCCTCGATTTGAAGAGCCGCCGGCGCGCCGCGAGTATGTCCTCGACGCCGCAGCCGAGCGCGAATTTGCCGTCAGGAGAGCCCAATGAGTCCAGCCTTTGCCCTGAGCGCCACCGCGCCCGCCGCCGTCCGCGCGACCGGGGCCACGTTCGATCGCGCGGTTCTCGGTCAGATCGCATTTGCGGTCGTGCCGTCCATGGCGGCCGTCGCCGCCGGCCAGCCCTCAGTCGGCGCGGTCTACCTGCTCGCGGTGCTATTCGCCTGTCTTGTCTACCATGTCGTGACCAAGACGCCCGCCGCCGCCAGCGCCGTCATTATCGGCACGCTGCCGGCATGGATGCTGCTGCGCAATTACTTCTTCTATAACTCCATCGAGATCGTGCTCGGCTTGTGCGTCTTCGCGTGGCTGGAGGGCGGGCGGGCCGATTTCAAAGCGGTCTGGAAGGACCGGACCGTGCAGTTCTTCTGCGCGATGTTCACGGTTTATTGGGCAGTGGCATGGATCGTGATGGGCAGTTATGCCGCGGAGATGCGCTCGTTCGAACTGCTGTTCTCCGCGCTCAATGTCTACCTTCTCGGCAAACACCGCCGCCTGCTGGGAACCGCATTCCTCGGCGTGGCGATTTCCGTGGTGGCGATGGGGCTCGGCATGCTGCCGTACGGCGATCGTCTCGGCATGGCGCAAGTCGCCGGAACCCGGCTGGGCAATCCGATCTCATTCGGCATTCCGGCCGCGCTCGTCCTGCTGCTTTCGATCTGCGATGGCGGGCGCTGGCTCCTGTTGCGCGACCGGCCGGTCTTTCGCACGATCCTGAACGCCGTGACCGGCCTCCTGCTGGTGCTTTCGACCTCGCGCGGAAGCTGGCTGGTCTTCATCGTAGGCGCGGCCGTCATCCTGGTCACCGACCGGACGCAGCGCAAGGTGCTCGTTGGCTCCCTCGCGGTTCTTGTGCTCGGGACTCTGTTGTTCGTGCAGGTGACGCACTCCCAGGTGCTGTCCAACTACTTCGAAAAGACCTTTTCCGCGGACGAGTCCTGGTCCAAGCGGACCACCGGCCGCAATGAACAGTGGGCGGCCATCCCGCGCGTCATCGCCGATTCGCCCATCTGGGGATTCGGGCCGGGCGATGGGCGGCGCATCTCCGTTCTCTATGCCCACAAGAACATCATTTGGCACTCCCTCTATTTGCAGTTCGCGGCTGAGACGGGTCTGTTGGGGCTCTCGCTTCTCATCATCCTCTTGGGCTCCTTGCTGCGTCGCGCCTGGAGGCATTACCGCCGCGCCGGTGAGGTGGCCCCGCTGCTCGGGATCCTCGGTTTCATGGCAATCGCCGTCTCCGTTCCCGCGATCGACGGTCTTTCGGGAATGTTCGTCGGACTTGCCTTGATTGGCTGTGATTTTTCCAGGTTCTGGGTCGTGCGCCGGATGGCGCAGGCCAGGGCCTGAGAGTGTCGCCCATTCCAGCGATGGAGTGGCGGCGCGTGCCGGCGGCCCTTACCGCCGGGGGGTATCTTCCTCCGAGTGCTCCCTGGCGCGTCGAGGGCTGCCGGCACAATGTGAACGGTTCGTGTGAACTTCGATGACTATGCTCTCCGCGCCCGCCCGCATGCGTTTGAAAGGCCTTCTGGGGACCGCTCTTTGGCCGTTCCCCACGAGCTTGACGACCCGCTGCCTCATCCGCAAGAACCAGGGACTCGTCCTCACGTTTCACTACGTAGGCTCCCCGGTGCTCCGCGGCGTCGGCGAAGACCTCTTCATGCCGCTGCCGGAGTTCCGCCGCGTCCTCGATTTCATCGCCGCGCGGCTCAATCCTCTCCCGCCGGGCGAGTTCTTCCGCCACCTCGGCGCCGGCACGCTTCCGGAGCGCGCCACGCTGATCACCTTCGACGACTGCCTGCACGACACGTGCGCCAAAGCGCTGCCGGAACTGAGCAAGCGCGGCCTGGCCGCCTGCTTCTTCTGTTCCCCCGGCCTGATCGCCGCCGACCGCACGGTTCCCAGCCTCGAGCTGATGGCGATGTGCGCCACCGCCCGGCCGGGCGATTACCAAATCCGCACGCGCCGCAACGATTCCTCTGCCATCGTCCTGCACATCGATAGTCACGAGGCGCGCGTGAACGCCTACCGGCGGCTGTGGCCCGAGGTGCTCCGCTGCTCCAGCCGCCAGCACGCCGAGCTGCTTGCGCAAATGCGCGAGGACTTCGCGCTCGACGAAGGCATCCCGCGCAGTCTCCGCCTCGCCAATTGGAGCGCCCTTGGCACGCTGGATTCCAACGGCATGCTGATCGGCAACCACACGATGCTGCACTCCACCGTCACCGCCGACGGCATCGGCCAGTTCGAAGCCGACGTTGCGCTGGCGTACGACCTGATCGAGCGCCGCATCGGCTCGCGCTCCCGCGTCTTCTGCTATCCGTACGGGCGCAAGGTCGACCACCAGGAGGGCACGGAGGAGATCCTGAGGAAGCTGGGCACGGAATTCGCCTTCGTGACGCAAGGCGGGATCGCGAACCCGCGCCGGTCGGGCCTGCTCAACCTGCATCGCGAGGACGCGTCATACTCCGCGAGCGCGACGAAGCTCGCGCCCCTGCTGGCATTTCTCCGCTAACCGCGACCATGACTCTGCAACTTCTCAATCCCTGGACCGAACGCGAGGCCGTGAGCGCCACCTGGCGGGCGTTGTCGAGCGCGGCGGCGCCTTCCTACTTCCTCTCGCCGGGTTGGGTCGACACCTGGCTCGATCACCTTCCGCCGGACGCCGGCGTGCAATTGGCGGTTCTGCGCGACGGCGAGGGTCCGGCCGCCGCGGCGTTCCTGGGTCACGCGCGGGTGGTGCGCCAGCGGCTCTTTCACAGCACGGCTTACCTGCTGAATCAGACCGGCTGCCGCGACGTCGACCAGGTCTATATCGAGGACAACGACTTCCTGTGCCGCCCGGGGGTCAACCTCTCCATCCGCGATCTGCTCGCCGCCCTGCCCGGCGAATGGGAGGAGCTCTACCTCTCCGGTGTGGATCCGCGAGGCGCGGCGGGGCGGATGCTCGACCGCGTGGAGGCGCCGTACCAGGCGCTGATCGCCAATCGGATTCCGGCGCCGTATGTCGATCTCGCCGCCGTCGCGGCCAGCGGCAAAGACTACCTCGCCGCGCTCAGCTCGAACACGCGGTCGCAGATCCGACGCTGCTACAAGCAGTATGAAGCGCGCGGTCCGCTCACGCGGGATGTGGCGGCGGACACCGCTTCCGCGCTCGAGATCTACGACGACCTGGTGAAGATGCACCAGCATTGGTGGGGGCTACGGGGGCAGAAGGGCGCCTTCGCCAATCCCTGGTTCCACGACTTTCACCGCAGCCTCGTCGAACGCCGTTTTGCCTCGGGCGAAATTCAGCTCGTGCGTGTGCGCTGCGGCGCCGTCACGGCCGGAGCGGTTTACAACTTTGTGTGGAACGGACGTGTGTTCTTTTATCAAAGCGGCTTCCGTCCCGAGGAAGACAATCGCCTCAAACCGGGCTTCATTTGTCACACGGAGGCTATCCGGCACAGCCTCGAGCGCGGGCACGCGGTCTACGACTTCATGGCCAGCTTCGACGAATACAAGGTCCGTATGTCGACCCATCAACGCGAGCTGGTATGGGCCCGCGTGCAAAAGCCGCGTCTCAAGTTCACGGTCGAACGGGCCATGCGGGCGGGCGCCCTGCGCGCGGTCGCGGAATATCGCAAGGTAAAGGCCGGCCGTAAGCGCGCGCCCCGGGTTGCGGCGGCGGAGTCCGCATGTTGAAGTTCCGGCCCATCTTGCGGTGGGTCGCGCGCCTTGCGTCGATTCGCCGCAAGCTCATCTTCGAGAGCGCGACCGGCGGCTCCGGCGAGCCGGTCGCAACGCCGCCCGTCCTCTTCCGGAACGGCGATGCCAGTGACTTGAGCGCTCTGACCGCGCGCGAGTACGGCTATGACACGGCCGCCCGCGCGTTCGGCTTCGAGCGCCTGCGCGCCGGGGATCGGCTGGTGCTCGGCGAAAGTGCGGGCCGCGTGGTCTTCTATGCGTGGGTGATGTTCGGCCAGATGGATTTGGGGCGCGGGCAATATGCTCCGATCCCGCCCGGCTGCGCGTACACCTACAAGCTCTATACTGTCCCCGCCGCCCGGGGGCGAGGCATTTGTCCGGCCTACTATGCCTATCTCAAGCGGGAGCTGCGCGCCCTCGGGTACAGCCGCGTGATCGCCTGGGTCGAGGCCGGCAACCGCTCGTCGATCCGCGCCCATGTGCGCTCCGGCTTTCACCGCGCCGGCTGCATCTGGCACATCCGGCTTTTCTTCCGTTCCTACCCGATTCTTCGCGCCGGCTTCTCCCGGAATCGCGACTGTGAAGGCGCGGAGCGCCGTGCCGTGTCAATCCCATGAGACTCCTGGTCACATCGCACGTCATCCACTATCTTTACGACGGCCGGCTCTACGCCTATGGCCCCTACGCCCGCGAGATCGATCAATGGGCGGACCTCTTTTCCGAAGTGCGGATCGCGTCGCCCTGCCGCCTCCAACCGCCGCCCGGCGATTGCCTGCCGTTCGAGCGCGCCAACATCACGATCGTGCCGCAGAAGGAGGCCGGCGGCGAGAGCTTCATGGCGAAGCTGGGCCTCATCGCGGCGATTCCTGCGATGACGTGGAACCTGGCGCGCGCCATGCGCCGCGCGGACGCCATCCACGTCCGCTGCCCCGGGAATCTCGGCCTGATCGGCGCGGTGCTTGCGCCCCTGTTCAGCCGCCGCATCATCGCCAAGTATGCGGCGCAATGGAACGGTCTGCCCGGAGAGGCGCTGTCGGCCCGGCTGCAGCGCGTCATCCTCAGCTCGCGATGGTGGAAGGGGCCCGTCACCGTCTATGGGGATTGGCCGGGACGTCCGCGTCACGTGATCCCGTTCTTTACATCGCTACTGACGGCGGAGCAGATCGGCCGCGCGCGGGAATCGGCGCGCCGCGAGCGGACGGGTCCGGCGCTGCGCGTTCTCTATACGGGCCGGCTCTCCAAGGCCAAGAATGTCGATGTCCTGCTGCATGCAGTAGCGCGCGCCCGCGCGGCGGGCCACCATGTCACGGCCACGATCATCGGCGTCGGACCGGAGCGCGAAGCCCTCGAGAAACTCGCGGCCGATCTCAGCGTCGCCGCCGAAACGACGTTCACGGGTGGCATCCCCTTCGACCAGGTCATCGGCCATCTGGCCGCATCCGATGTGCTGGTGCTGGCTTCGGAGACGGAGGGATGGCCAAAATCGATTGCCGAGGGCATGGCGTTCGGGCTGGCCTGCATCGGATCCAATATCGGCTTTGTCCCGCAGATGCTCGGCGAAGGCCGCGGCTTCACGGTCGCGCCGCGCGACGGGGATGCGCTGACCGCCGCGTTGCTCGAAATCGCGGCGTCCCCGGACCGCCTCGCGCCGATGCGAGCCGCCGCCGCATCGTGGGCGCAGCGTTTCTCGCTCGAAGGACTGCGCGACGCCCTCCGCGACCTGATGGCCGAATGGTGGGGCGCCGATGGGCAATCGCTCAAACGGGTTGCGCCACGGCCTTTGCCCCAACAAAGCCCGGTGAACCAATGATCCCGTCGAATGTGCGGCAAACTCGTTCGCTGCATCCTGTCGGATCGCAACCGGTCGGTGTAGTGCATGTCGTCGACGCCCTGAATATCGGGGGGGCCGAGCGGGTCGCCGTCAATCTGGTCAACCTCCTGCCGCGCGATCGCTATGTCCCCTACCTCTGCACGACACGCGCCGAAGGTCCATTGACCCAATTCGTCGAGCCGCACGTGACGCGTCTTTGTCTGGAACGGCGCGGCAAGTTCGACGCCGCGGCCCTTCGCCAGTTCATCCGGTTCATCGCGGACCGCCACATTGCGATCGTGCACGCGCACGCGTCCGCGCTGTTCTTTACGCGCCTCGCGTCCGCCCTGTCCGGCAAGTGCGCTTTGATCTGGCACGACCACTACGGCCGCGCCAATTTTGGCGACCGTTCCGCATGGCTTTACCGCCTCGCGACACGCGGCATCGATGGGGTCATCGCGGTGAATCAGACGCTCGCGGAGTGGTGCCGGCGGCAGCTCCGCGTCCGCGGGGATCGCGTCTGGTACATTCCTAACCTGGTCGAATCCGCCCCGACGGCGGCCGCCGATGGCCCCATCGACCTGCCCGGCGAGCCCGGGAAGCGTATCGCGTGCGTGGCCAACTTCCGGCCGCAGAAGGACCATCCGACGCTGCTCAAGGCGATGGCGCGGATCCACGTTCAGTCTCCCGGCGCGCACCTGTTTCTGGTTGGCGATTCGGCCGATCCGGCGTACGTGGCGGCCATCCGCGGGCAGATCTCAGCGCTCGGGCTCGATCGGGCGGTCACGTACATGGGCCCGCGCAACGACGTGCCGGCGATTCTGCGGGAGTGCAGCATAGGCGTCCTCAGTTCGGCGTCGGAGGGCCTGCCGCTCGCTCTCCTCGAGTATGGCAAGCACGGGCTCGCTGCCGTCTCCACTGCCGTCGGACAGTGCCCCGAGGTTCTCGACGGAGGCGATGCGGGTATTCTCGTCCCTGCCGGTTCGCCGGAAGATCTGGGCAACGCGATTGTGGATCTGCTGGAGAATTCCGGCCGCCGCGCGCAGTTCGCCGAGCGCTTCCAGAATCGCGTCGACGACCTGTACAGCCCGCGCCGCATCATGGGACAGATCTGCGACGTCTACGAAGCCATCCTGGCGAGGGAAGCGGCGTGATTGGCTGGCGCGCCATCCGGGTGGCGGCGATGGCGCTCGCGCCGGCCGCGATGATCCCGGCTTTGCAGCCCCGCCCCTCCGCGGCGGAATTCTACGTCGCGCCGTCGGGCCGGCCTTCCGGCGATGGGTCTCTGCAAAGGCCCTGGGATCTTGGCACCGCTTTGAGTCAACCCGCGCGCGTGCGGCCCGGCGCCACCATCTGGGTTCGCGGCGGAACCTACGGCAGCGGACTGACGATGTTCCGCAGCAGGCTCGCCGGAACCGCCGCGGCGCCGATCGTCGTGCGCAACTATCGCGGCGAGCGCGCCACCATCGACGGCGGTTTGCAGATCGGGTGTTGCGACCGCGATCCGAAACCCGATCAGGGCGCATACGTCTGGTTCTGGGGACTCGAGATCAAGAGCAGCAACCCCGACCGCACGGGCACGGCCGCCACCGATTCCGAACTCGCGGGATCGCTGCTGCTCAACGGCGTCGACGACTGGGCGCCGGGCAGCAAGCTGATCGACCTGGTGATTCACGACGCGCGGCAGGGAATCGGGATCTGGCAGGAAGCCGCTGACAGCGAAGTCTACGGCAATCTCATCTACTACAACGGCTTTCAGGCGCCCGACCGCGGCCATGGCCACGGGATTTACGTGCAGAACGACACCGGCGCCAAGACCATCGCCGACAACATCATCTTCGACCAGTTCGGCGCGGGTATTCATGCTTACGGTTCGGCGCATGCCCGGGTGCGCAATATCACCGAAGACGGCAATATCGTCTTCAATAACGGAGCAATCTCACGGAACGGGCAGCACGCGGATAATATCCTGTTTGCTTCGGGCACGGGGCTCGAAAACATCGTCGTGCAGAATAACTTCACGTACCACACGCCGGCGGATGACATCGGGTATTCCCGGGTTGGCTGGCAGTTCGACCAGCACAATGCCACCGTCATGGTGCGCAACAACTATTGGATCGGCGGCGATCTCGGCATTATGCTCGACCACTGGTCGGCGGCGCGCTTCACGGGCAACACGGTCTATTCCAAGTCGAAACTGATCGCGATGCTCGGCTCGGCGCCGCTCCCGGGCGCGCGCAATTACATTTGGGACGCGAACACCTATTACGGCTCCGGCCGTTTCCGGTTCGCCGGCCAGGACACCGACTGGGCGGGATGGCGCAGTCGCAGCGCACTCGACGCTTCCAGCCGGTTCTCGTCCGGCGCGCCGCGCGGTGTCTGGACCTTCGTCCGGCCCAATCGTTATGAGAAAGGACGGGCCAATATCGCGATCTACAACTGGGACCTGAGCCGCACGGTTGCGGTAGACGTCTCCGGAGTGCTGGCCGCCGGGTCGTCGTACGAAGTGCGCGACGCCGAGAACTTCTTCGGCCCACCGGTCGTCTCCGGCGCCTATAAAGGAGGCGCGATTACGATTCCCATGACGGGCCTCGCCGCCGCCGACCCCAACGGCGACGTTCCGACCCCGCCACGCCATACCGCGCCCGAGTTCGGCGCTTTCGTGCTGTTAACCCGGCAGTGACTATCGGCGCTCTGCGTTATGCCTAGGATCCTACTGGTCGGCAACTTCCTCTCCGCATCCATCGGCACGCGGGGCGTGTGCGAGGAACTGGCGGGCCGTCTCGCCGCGCCGGGCTGGTCCGTTCTCACGACGTCGGACAAGCCAGGACGCGCCGCCCGTCTCGCCGACATGCTGGCCACCGTCTGGAACCGGCGCCACGACTACGACGCCGCGCAGGTCGATGTCTATAGCGGCGCGGCGTACATTTGGGCCGAGGCCGTGGCGTTCGCTCTGCGGCGCGCGCGCAAGCCGTATGTCCTCACGCTCCACGGCGGCGGCCTCCCGGACTTCGCGCGACAGTGGCCGCGCCGCACGCGCCGCCTCCTCGAATCCGCCAGCGCCGTCACCGCGCCCTCCGGGTTCCTGGTCGAAGCGATGCGCCCGTACTCCCCCGGGCTTCGGCTCATCCCCAACGCGATCGATGTGGCGCGCTATCCTTTCCGCCTGCGCGCGCGCCCGCGCCCGAAACTCGTCTGGGTCCGCGCTTTCCACGACATCTACGACCCGTCGCTTGCGGTCCGCGTTCTGGCCCTTCTTCGCGAGCGGTTTCCCGAAGCGATGCTCGACATGGTCGGCCCGGACAAGCACGATGGCAGCTTCGAGCGGGCGCAGGCCGCCGCCGCGGGCCTCCCCGTGCGCTTTCACGGCCGCGTTTCCAAGGCCGACATACCCGCGTATATCGATCGCGGCGACATCTTTCTGAACACGACCACCATCGACAATACGCCGGTGACCGTTGTGGAGGCCATGGCGTGCGGCGCCTGCGTGGTCAGCACCAACGTCGGTGGCATCCCGTATCTGGTGCGCGACGAAACCGATGGGCTCCTCGTCGATCCGGGAGATCCGGCGCAGATGGTCGAGGCGGTCGAGCGTCTGATTGCCGACCCCGGTCTCGCCACGCGCCTCTCGCATTCCGCGCGCGCCATCGCCGAAACCTGCGATTGGGCGGCCGTGCTCCCGCAGTGGCAGGCTCTCCTGACGTCGCCCGGCGCGGATTCATCCCGGGTTGCCCGGCGCCTGGACGTCTCCGCTCCCAAAGAAAGGCCGCTGGTTTAGACCATGAGACTCGCGATCTCTTTCGACTACGATTCGCCGGAGGGCTACCGCAATTCCTTCGGCATGCAGGGCTGGCCCGCGGACGCCGACCACAAGGGCGCCGACGTCCTTCTCCGCGTGCTGAAAGATCGCGGCGCCGTGGCGACGTTCGGCGTCGTCGGCCGCGTCGCTTTGGAAGGCGCCCCGCCGGAGCACTGCCCCGAGCAGGTCTGCCGCATTCACCGGGATGGCCACGAAATCGCGTCGCACTCGATGTTCCACCGGTTCCTGCCGCCGCTCCATCGCAGCGAACTGCTGGAGGACGCCGCCACCAGCCGCCAGGTCCTCGAGCGCCGCATCGATGCGCCGGTGCGCGGTTTCATCCCGCCGTTCAACCGGCCGATGCATTTCCCGCAGCGGCGCGCCTTCAGCATCAGCGAATTGCTCGGTCTCCATGGCCGCGGGCGCGCGCGTGTGAGTCTCGGCGGCATGCTCCGCGTTTTGACGCAAGCCGGCTATGGCTGGTCGCGGGTCAGCTTCGAGGACAAAGTGGCTTCGCTCTTGCGCCGCGCCGGCTTCCGCGCCGAAGCTACGCCGCCGCAGCCGTTCCTGTTCGGCGGCATCGTCGCTATTCCGCTGCACTCGACGGGCTTCGGCGAGGCCTCCACGGCCCTGGTGCGGCAATATCTGCGGACCGGCCTCACCGTGGCAATCTACGGACATCCGAACCAGGCGCTCGAGTCGAACGATCAAAGCGCGGAGAATCTCGCCCGCTTCCTCGACACGTTCGAGAAGGAGCGCGCCGATGGCCTTCTTCGATTGCACACCATGGCGCAGATCGAATCTTTCACCCGGGCGGAGGCGCGTCCGTGAACCTCGTGAGCCTCTACCATCGGATGCCCCCGGCATTACGGGGACTCGCGGCCAGCGCGCGCGGGCTGAAACTGCAGCGCCTGCGCTACGGTCCGGAAACCCCGGCGCTGGTCGAGCGAGCCCTCGACCGCGAGCGTTGGTCCTCGGACCGCTGGCGGACGTGGCGCGAAGAACGCCTCGCGTTCCTGCTCCATCGAGCCGCCACCAAGGTCCCTTACTATCGCGAGCATTGGGCGGAGCGGCGCCGCCGGGGGGACAGAGCTTCGTGGGAAGTTCTGGAGAACTGGCCCCTCCTGAGCAAGGATGTGCTCCGCCGGAACGCGCGAGCCTTTGTCGCCGAAGATTGCCGCATCGAAGCGATGACGTGCGAGCATACCAGCGGAACCTCCGGCAAGCCGCTCGATCTTTGGTTGAGCCGCGAAACCGTGCGCGCCTGGTATGCCCTCTTCGAGGCCCGCTGCCGCCGCTGGTACGGTCTCTCCCGGCACGACCGGTGGGCCATTCTCGGCGGCCAACTGGTCACGCCTGTGGGCCAGACCCGGCCCCCATTCTGGGTGTGGAACGCGGGCCTGAATCAGCTCTATCTGTCCGTCTACCACTTGTCGCCGGCCTTTGCCCCTCACTATCTCAGCGCCATTCGCAGACGCCGCGTCCGGTATCTGGTCGGCTACCCGACGGCGCTGGACGCTCTGGCCGAAGCCGCCCTCCAATCGGGCGCCGGCGATCTGGGCCTTCGCGCGATCGTCACCAATGCCGAGCCGTTGCTCGCCGAGCAGCGCCATCGCATCGAAGCTGCCTTTCGTTGCCCTGTCCGCGAAACCTACGGCATGTCGGAGATCGTCGCCGCCGCCAACCAATGTGAAGCCGGCGCGATGCATCTCTGGCCGGAAGCGGGCATCCTCGAGATCCTCGACGACGATTGCCGTCCGGCGGCGAAGGGTCAGGCCGGCGAACTCGTCAGCACGGGCCTCGTGAACCCCGATATGCCGCTGATCCGCTACCGCACGGGCGACCGCTGCGCCCTGGGGGAGGAACGGCCCGAATGCGCGTGCGGCCGCACCCTCCCGCTCCTCGGCCCGATCGAGGGCCGCAACGACGACGTGGTCTACACCCGCGACGGACGCCGCGTAGGCCGCCTCGATCCTGTTTTCAAGGCCAGCCTGCCCATACGGGAAGCGCAGATCGTGCAGGAATCGCTCGACCGCCTTCACGTCCGTTATGTGCCCGATTCGGGCTTCACCACGCGCAGTTGCAGCGACCTCAAACGGCTGGTGCGAGAGCGCCTCGGCGATGTGGAGGTGATCCTGGAGCCCGTCGAGCGTGTGCCGCGCGGAGCCAATGGAAAGTTTCGCGCGGTGGTTTGCAACCTGCCGGCGGAGGAGTTGCAGTACGTGAAGTCCCTGGGGACGGAGGCGCATGCCGGCAACTGAATCCATCACGATTGTCATCCCGTGCCGGAACGAGGCAGGCTGCATCGCGGAGGTGCTCGACTCCGTCCTCGCGCAGGAGCTCGATGGAATCGATTGGGAAGTGATTGTCGCCGATGGTTTGAGCGATGACGGCACGCGCGCCATTCTCGACGCCTACCGCGCCCGCGAGCCGCGCATCCGCGTGATCGAGAATCCGGCTCGCGCCGTGCCCGCGGGGCTCAACACGGCAATCCGGCAGTCGCGGGGCGAGATCGTGCTGCGCATGGACGCCCACACCGCGTACGCCCCGGATTACGTCCGCCGCTGCCTGGAAGCGTTGCGCGCGACCGGCGCCGCCAATGTCGGCGGTCCCGCGCGCACGAAGCCGAGCGGGTACTGGAGCCGCGCCATTGCCGCCGCCTATCATTCGCCTGTCGCGTGTGGCGGCGCGCGTTTCCACGACCCGAATTATGAAGGTTGGGCCGACACTGTGCCGTACGGCTGCTGGCGGAAGTCGACCCTGCTCGAGATCGGCCTTTTCGACGAAAGCCTCGTCCGCAATCAGGACGACGAACTCAATCTGCGGCTATGCCGCGCCGGCGGCCGCATCTGGCAGTCCCCCGCGATCATCTCGTGGTATCAGCCGCGTGCCTCATTGCGCCGCCTCTTTCAGCAGTACTTTCAATACGGCTTCTGGAAGGTCGCGGTGATCCGGAAGCACCGCATCCCCGCCTCCTGGCGGCACCTCATTCCCGCGGCATTTGTCGGGGCTGTGGCGATGCTTCCTCTTATGGCGCTGGCGCTCCATTCCAGCCTTCTGCTCGCCGCCTGGATCGCGATGCTGAGTTCGTACCTTCTGGCGATCTTCGCCGCCAGCGTCCACGCGGCCGGGCGTCACGGCTGGACGCTGCTGCCCGCGCTGCCGCTCGTCTTCTGCGCCTACCACTTCTCGTACGGCGCAGGTTTCCTCGCCGGTCTCACCAGCCCCGCTCCCAACCCCGTTTTTACCCGCGTTACCCGCTGAGTCCTGCCCGCCAAAACACAAAAGGGGCGGGCCGCCGAAGCGCCCACCCCTTTTCCTCTTGGCAGAGCCTACCCCTAGAACACGTTCATCGCGTTGCCCGACAGCAGCACGAATACGCCGAATTGCGGCGCCGTGTGCGAAGGAGGATGCGGCACCGAGCCGAATGGCTGCGCCACCGTCAAGCCGCTCATCGGAAGGCTGACGGGAGCGCCGGTGTACGTCCCGGATACGACCGCGCCGTTGTACCAGTTCTCCACGTCGCGGATCTGATAGCGGTCGCCCACCTTGATCCCGCTGGCGCTCAAGTCGACCGCCACGGACGGCTTGAGGTCCCAGTTGTAGATCACGAGATTGGCGCGGCCCGGCTCGTACTGGTTGGGCCGGACGGCCGTCCACGATCCGGTCGGCGCGCCGGGGGTGAGCGTGCTTCCCTTGTCCAGCCCGGTCACCGCCATCCATGTGGCGAAATTGACCGACTGGCCGGCCGAGGGACAGGGCCAGTAATCGCACGCGGCGTAGACCATAAAGCGGTCCGACCCGTAATACTGGTTGTTGCCGTGGTTGTAACCGGCCGCCGTCTGGTCGGTGCGCAGGATCAACATCGATTCGTCGCCGGATTGAGAGTACACCTTGTTGTTCTGGAAGGTGAGCGTGTCCCAGCGTTCGAGGGCGATGCCCTGGTTGCCGCCGATGAAGTAGTTATTGGTCACCACGGCGTCGTGAGCGCGCGCCGTCCACAAGAACCCGAGTTCGTTATACCCCTGGTTCAGGCCGGGCGTGTCGTAGAAGAAGTTGTTGTCCAACAGCATCCCGCTCGGACCGCCGTTGCCGCCGCCGATGGTCAGATTGTCGACGAGCTGTCCGTACAAGACACCCGAGTTGAAGATGATGTTGCCCTTCAACCGGAAGTTCTGCACGTACGCGTCACTGCTGCCATAAGCCTGCAGTCCCATGTCGAAGTTGTTGAAGCCGATGTTATCGGTGACGGTGAGAACCGAGGGCGCCTGGTTCTGTAAGTAGTAGTCGTGCCCGTGGCCACGATCGGTGCCGTAGCCGCCTATGTTGTAGACGATATTGCCTACCAGTTCCGCGCCCGCGGCGTTCCAGACGGAGATGCCGCCCGCCGTGTCGTGAACGACGCAGTTAATGAACTTAGTGCCCGCGCCCCACACATCGACCGCCTGATGGTTGTACTGGAAGGCCCACTCGGGCGGACCGCTGGTGCCGCTGGTGCGGTTCGGGTTATAGCTGGCGAATTCCAGACCCCAGAACCAGGTGTAGGAGCCGGCGGCAGCGTTCGGAGACCCGTCGCAGCAGCCCACCTGCAGCCAGGCGTCGATGATCGCCCGCTCGCCCGGGTACGACCGGACGGTGATCGGCAGAACCGGCGTGCCCACCAGATAGCTGTGGAGTTCCGAGTTGTATTGGCCGCCGCCGTACTTACCCGCGCGCAGGTAGATCGTGTCGCCGGGCCGCACCGAGGCCGGCTGATTGAGCGCGGTCGCGATGTCCCACGGATTGGAGATGCTGCCGTTGCCGCCGGCGCTGCCGTTCGGCGAGACATACCATGTGTTGCCGCTGCCCGCGGTAGGCGGTTGCACCGCCGCGTTGATGACCAGCGTGACCGCGACCGTCACCGGCGGGTTCGAGCCGCCGCTAATGGTCACCGTGTCGTTATAGGTTCCAGCCGTCATGGCCGCCGCCGTGGCGCCGATCGAGATGGTCGCCGCGCCCGTGCCTGACGTCTGCGATAGCGTCAGCCACGACTGCGTCTTGCCGGCGGTCCATGCCGGATTTCCCGTGCCGCCAATCGAGACGGCTGCCGCCACGGGGTTCGATCCAGCCGTGGCGTTGAGTGTCACTGAGGAGGGCGACGCCGTGACCGTGGCCGCGGTGGGAGCCGTCACCGTCAGGGTGACGCCGATCGTCGCCGGAGTCGCGCCGGCCGCGCTCACCGTGATGGCGCTGGAGTACGACCCGGCCGCGAGACCGCTCAGATTCGCCCCGATGCCGATCGTCCCGGAGTTCGTGCCGGAGGCCGGCGACACGGTCAGCCACGCCGCATTGCCGGCGGCTGTCCAACTCATCGCGCCGCTTCCGCCATTGGAAACGCTCACGCTCTGCGCCGCGGGATTCGACCCGCCCGCCGTGCCGCTGAAGGAAAGCGTCGACGGCGCCAACGTCACTACCGGAGGCGGCGCGGCAGCGACCGTGAAGGTGACGGCGATCGTCTTGGGAGATCCGGCCGCGCCAGACGCGCTCACCGTGACGGATCCGGTGTACGTCCCCGCCGCCAGGCTGCCGGTAGCCGGTTGAATCGAGATAGTCCCCGGGCCGCTGCCGGAGGAGGGTGAGACTGCGAGCCAGCCTTGTCCGCTCGAGGCGGTCCATGCCAGCGCGCCGCTTCCGCCGTTGGAGATGGCGACCGGCTGCGCGGCTGGACTCGAGCCGCCGGCCGTGGCGCTAAAGCTCAGAGCCGAGCTGCTGAGGACCAGCGATGGCGGCGCGATCGGCGTCGACGCCGAGGTCGCGATCTGTATGCCACTAAGGATGCCCTTGCGGACCACACCGTTGACGTCGATCTGAATCTTGCCGTTGGTGACGTTCACCGGGAATTGCTGTTTGAACGCCATCCGCGCGCCGGTTTGCGCCAGGATGTCGAAGTTGTTCAGGACCGTGGCCCCGTTGATCGCGACGTTGAAGACGCGATCGCCGCGATTCCAGTATTGAATTTCGGCGAAGTGCAGCGTCACCGTGTAGGAGCCATTCTGCACCGGGATCGCGTAGCTGAAATCGCCATAGAGTCCGGCGCGCGCGCTGCGGTACAGGGGCATGTCCTGGCTGTTCACGATGGCGTCGCTCGTGTAGAGGAGGTCGCCGCCGGTGAAGTAATAGTCGCCGACCCACTTCGTGCCGTCTATGGCCGTATAGTCGTTGCCGCCGCAGTTGACGTTGATCGCGGCCTGCGTGTTGACCGGTTGGGCGACAGTCATCGTGACTGAGACCGTGTTGGGAGATCCGGCCGCGCCGGGCGCGGTCACGGCGATCGCGCCCGTGTATGTGCCCGGGGCCATTCCCGTGAGGTTCGGCTGCACGGAGAGCGTCCCCGCGCCGCTGCCGGAGGCAGGCGTGACCGCCAGCCAGGTCTGATTGCTGCTGGCGGACCAGGTTAGTGTGCCCGTGCCCGCGTTGGCGATTGTGACTGTCTGGGGGGCGGGATTCGCGCCGCCCGCCGTGCCGTTGAACGTCATCGTGCTGCCGCTGACGGACAGAGACGGCGCCCCTGTCACCGTCAATGAGACGGCGATCGTCTTGGGGGAGGCGGCCGCGCCAGGCGCGGTCACGGTAATGGCGCCGCTGTACGTTCCCGGCGCCATGCCCGCCAGATTGGGCTGGACGGAGAGGGTCGCCGCGCCGCTGCCGGAGGCCGGCGTGACCGCGAGCCAGGTTTGATTGCTGGTGGCGGACCAGGTCAGTGTGCCCGTGCCTGTATTCGTGATCGAGGCCGTCTGGGGGGCGGGATTCGCGCCACCCGACGCGCCGTTGAACGTCATCGCGCTGCTGCTTACCGCCAAGGAAGGCAGCGCGGCGACCGTCAATGAGACGGCGACTGTCTTCGGAGAGCCGGCGGCGCCGGGCGCAGTCACGGTGATGACGCCGGTGTACGTGCCTGGGGCCATGCCGGTCAGGTTCGGCTGTACGGAGAGGGTCGCCGCGCCGCTGCCGGAGGCCGGGGAGACCGCCAACCACGTCTGGTTGCTGCCGGCCGTCCATGTCAAAGCGCCCGTGCCGCTATTGCTCACGGCGATCGTCTGCGCCGCAGGATTGGCGGCTCCCGCGGTCGCGGTGAATGTCAGACTGCTTCCGCTCAAGGCCAGAGCCGGTGCGCTGGCGGGCGGAGCCACGGTCAAAGCGACCGCAACGACTTGTGGCGACCCTGTCGCCGTGGCGGCAGTTACCGTGACCGTTCCGTTGTATGTGCCCGCGGCCAGACCCGCGAGGTTCGGCTGCACGGTCAGCGTTCCGGCGCCTGTTCCCGAGGCGGGAGTAACCGCCAGCCAGGGCTGGTTGCCGGCAGCCGTCCATGTCAAAGTGCCCGTTCCGGCGTTGCTGATGGCGACCGTCCGTGCCGCCGGGTTGGCGCCGCCGGTAGTTCCGCCGAACGTCAGGCTGTTGCCGCTCAAGTGGAGGGCCGGCGCGCTAGGCGCCGAGATCATCGTCCCGGGACCGATCTGGATTCCGTTCAAGATGCCTTTGCGAAACACGCCGTTGACGGCGATCTGGAGGGTTCCATTCGTGACCGTGACCGGGAACTGCTGTTTGTAGGCCGCGCGCGGGGCGGCGTTCGCCAGAATGTCGAAGTTCGTCAGCGCCGGAGCGCCGTTGATGACCACGTTAAAGATACGGTCGCCCTTGTTCCAGTACTGGATCTCCGCAAAGTGCAGGGTGACGTTGTAGGACCCGTTAGCCACGGGAATGTTGTAGACAAAGTCGCCGTACAGTCCGGCCCGGCCGCTGCGGTAGAGCGGAAGGTCCTGCGAATTCACGATTGCATCGCTGGTGTAGAGCAGGTCGCCGCCGGTGAAGTAATAGTCCTCGATCCACCGGGTTCCGTCGATCGCGACGTATTCCTTGCCCCCGCAGTTGATGTTGATATTGGTTTGGGCGGAGGCGCCACGCGCGCTCACAGCCAGTAATGCGGCAACCAGAAAGAACCTGATTTGTGTCATTAAGTGAAGAACCTCCTGCGCGATCTCAAACATGTGTCTTACATTTGTTGGCGGGTTGTATGAGAAGCAGCAGCAAGGTTCGGAAAGCTTCCCGGAGGCCGGATGTTACAGCCTTGAGTGTGCTGTTTAGAACGCATCCGGAGTAATAAAACTAACACATGCCGGGTGTTCGAATCAATACACTTTTGGGAGGGTAAGTTTAATAACCAGAGGAGGCAAGCACAGGAGAAGGGCGGAAGGGCGATTAAAAAAGAAAACGGCCCGCTCTCCCAGGCGGGAAAGCGGGCCGATGTGGTTGAAGGGGTTGGAGTTTAGAGGGCCAGTTGCGCGATTGCCGCAGCGCTCAGGGCCTGATTGTGGTTTTCACCCAAGCTCCCGAGCACCGGAGGCGTTCTCCGCCGCTCGGGAGCTTGTTGTACCGGGCTGTGCTTACTGGGGCAGCCCCGAACCGCCCCAGAAGAACGCGGTAACCGTCCCGTTCGGATGTTCGCGGGCCCCGTCCCAGTTGTTGATTACCCGGAACGTGATGTTGCCGGTGTAGTTGTAGACGAGATAGACGCCGCCGGTGTAGTCCGTCAGTTGCCGGGAGTCGAGGACCGCGCCGGTATCGGTGTTGATGGCCTGCACCGTGATCGACCGCAGATTCGGGTAGAAGCTGTCGGGCACAGGCATGGGCGTCCAGTCGGCATGGTACAGCGCGATGCGGTGCTGCTGGTTGTCCGTCGTGTTCACCTGGAAGTCCATGGAGTAGCGGTTGTACCAGTGAGACATGACGCGCTCCGTGGCGGAGTAGCTGTAGAGGAACTTCAGCGGCGCGCGCACATCCGTGGTGTTGTCGGTGATCATCAATTGGTTGACGTTGATCGGGTTGAAGCTCGAATAAGACGGCGCGTTGTAGGAGTGTTGGGCGATCATGTTGCCGTCCTGCCCGTACACGCCTCTCCAATTGCCCTTGGTCGCGGCGTCCATACCGAGGAAGGCGACGGCATTGCCGCTTGCGGGCGGCGGAGGCGGTGGCGGCGGCGGAGGCGCGACGGGATTGTTGACCGTCACCGGTATGCTGGCGCTGGCCGTGTTGCCCGCGGCGTCGCGAGCAATGGCGGTGATCGTATGCGAGCCGTTCGCCACCTTGGTGGTGTCCCACGCGATGTTATAGGGCGGCAAGGTCACCGGCGAGCCAAAGTTCGCATTATCGATCTGAAACTGTACGCTCGCTACGGCGGTATTGTCGGTGGCGTTGGCCGCAATGGTGACAGCGCCGCTGACGGTAGCCCCGCTGGCGGGGGCGCTGATGGACACCGTGGGCGGGGTCGTATCGGGCGGAGGACCGGACGGCGTGGTGGCGGGCGCGGAGCCGCCGCCCCAATAGAAGGCGCTCACGGCGGCCGTCGGCGTGTATTGGCCCGGGTTGTTGTTGATGACGCGGAAGGTCACATTTCCGGTATAGGTGTAGACCAGGTAGACGCCGCCGCTATAGTCGGCGAGCGCCCGGCTATCGAGAACGGCATTGGTGGCGGAGTCCAGGACCTGAATGGTGTTGGAACGGCCCTGGCGCTGGTAGTCGGCGAAGTACAGCGCGATGCGGTGCGGCTGGCCGTCGTTGGATGTCACGAGGAAGTCCATTGAGGTGGTCGTATGCCAGTACGACTCAATGCGCTCGGTGTTGGTGTAACTGTAGAACTGTTTGAGAAGCGCGCGCGGATCGGTGGCCCACATGTCGAGCAGGTATAGATTAACGGCGCCTGCCGTATTGAAGGAAGAGTAGGACGGGACCAGCGTGGAGTGCTGCGCCATCACGTTGCCGTCCTGGCCATAGACACCTTTCCAGTTGCCGAGGGTCGACGTGTCGGTTCCCAGGAAGGCGATCGAATTGCCCCCGGCGGGCAGAGCGGCGTTGTTGACAGTCACGGCCACTGCGGGAGACGACGCGGTGTTGCCTGCGGCGTCCCGGGCGACCGCAGTGAGGGTGTGGGCGCCGTTCGATGTGTTGAGGGTGTTCCACGGGAAGGTGTAGGGAGGGGTGGTCAGCGCCGAGCCGAGATTGCCGCCGTCGAGTTGATATTGCACGGAGGCGACGCCGACATTGTCGTTGGCATTGGCGGTGATGGCGACCGGGCCGGAGACCGCGCCGGCTCCGGGCGTGGCGATGGAAACCGACGGCGGTGTCGTGTCGGAGACGGCATTGCTCACGTTGACCGTCACCGCGGCGGACTGAGCCGCGTTTCCAGCGGCATCGGTGGCGACGGCTTTCAAGGTGTGGCTGCCGTTCGGGACCGTCGAGGTGTTCCATGACAAGGGGTATGGCGCGGCCGTCAGCGGAGACCCGAGGTTCGCGCCGTCGAGTTGATACTGGACGCTGGCAACGCCGACATTGTCGCTGGCATTGGCCGTAAGACCGACGATGCCGGAGACGGCGCCGCTGCCGGGCGTGGCGATCGACACCGTGGGCGGCGTCGTGTCTAATGACGGCGCAGGCTGAGCGGCGGCGCCGCCGCCCCAGAAGAACGCGCTGACGCTGCCGGTGGGCGTGTACTGTCCGGGATTATTATTGACGATCCGGAAGGTGACATTGCCGGTGTAGTTATAGACCAGATAGATTCCGGCCTGATAGTTAGTCAAGGGCCGGCTGTCCAGCACCGCGCCGGACGCGGTGTCGAGCGCCTGCACCGTGATCGACCGGCCGAGCCGCTCGTAGTCCGCGAAGTAGAGGGCGATGCGGTGCGGCTGGCTGTCTTTCGAGCCGATCAGGAAGTCCATCGAAGTAACGGTATGGAAGTACGATTCGATGCGCTCCGACGAACTGTAGCTGTAATACTGTTTCAGCAAGGCGCGCGGATCGCTCGCCCAGATATCCTTGACGTATAGATTGACCGAGCCGGCGGTGTCGAAGACGGCATAAGAAGGCACTAGGACGGAGTGCTGGCAGATGACGTTGCCGTCCTGTCCGTAGACGCCTTTCCAGTTACCGGCCGCCGACGAGTCGGTCTGAAGGAAGGCGACTGTGGCCGCCCCGGCGGAGGCGGCGAACATCGCGGTGGAAGCTAAACCGAGAAGAAATGGATGCGCGAGACGTGACATAGGTCCTCTGTGTTCGATTCCTGCGGGGTGCTGCTCGCGACGTCAAAGATTCATGCCGGCTTAGTAAGCGGCGTCGAGTCGCGACAGAGGTTGGGCATGTCACGGCCCAGTGCGAGGTTGTTCACAGGGGCGCGCGTGCGGCGCCGAACAGGCGCCGCCAAACGGGACGTTTCCGCCTGTGCCGGGGGTGGGAGTTAGGGTATGGCGGCCCCGGCGCCGCAGTTGCGCAGCAGCTCCAGACCCATGGCGATATCGCGGAGGCGCTCCTGTTGATTCTCGACCTCGCGCTCGACGTTGAGCGGCCCGGTACAGCCGATCTCGCGCAGCGCCGCGACGAAACGTTGCATTCCAACCGCGCCCTGTCCGAGCGGGCGTTCGGTCCCCAGAGCGCCGGGAGTGTGCGGCGGCGGCCAGTCGCCGTCCTTGGCGTGGACCGAGACCACGAGGCGGCCGACCACACGCAAGGCATCGATCGGGTCTCCGCTGCCATAGAGGATCATGTTCGCCGGATCGAAGTTGATGCGGAGGTTGGGCCGATCGACGTCCTCGATGAAGCGCAGCAGGATGGCCGCCGGCTCCTGGCCGGTCTCGAGCGCGAAGGTCTGGCGGTGGCGCATGGCGTGATCGCAAATGCGGCGGACGGCGTCGCGGACACCCACGTAGTCGGGATGCGCGGGGTCCTCGGGAACGCAGCCAATGTGACAGGCGATGCTGCCGACGCCGAGGATGCGCGCGAAGTCGCTGACCTCGATGGTGCGCCGCTCACGGGCTTCGCGAGTGGCGGGAGGGACGAAGCCGACGGTGCGCTGGACGGTCGGGATATCGGCATAGTCCTCGCCTTCATAGGCGGCGAAGACGGTCACGATGGTGAAGTCGTCGGCCATCCACGGCTCGGCTGTGGCTTTGTTGAGCGGCATACTGCCGGGCGTGACGAGTTGGCCGCAACGCACGCCCAGAGACCGAATCTCGCCGAGGGTATCGCGTTCGCCCCAAAAGACAACTCCGGGCTCGAGCGGCTTCAAATGTTGCATGGAACTTTCTCTCCTTGGCGCTTCCTGGCTTCGAGGGCCAGGAGCGTGAGCTTGATGGCGTCGGCGGATTCGCGGGGAGGGCAGAGGACCGGCTGGCGGCCCGCGTCGCAGGATTCGGCGAAGTGGGCGATCTCAGCGGCATAGGCGGCGCCGGGCGCGGACTGGAACACGCCCTGTCCGCTGGCGGTGCTGAACTCGATGGTGTCCCGGTCGAAGGTGGCGGTGAACTCCATCGAGAAGGGGTAGGATCCGCGATTGTGCCACCCGCCGGTCACGAGGGCTTCGATGCCGTTGGCGTAGAAGAAGTGGGCATGGAGGATGTCCACGCCGGCCGCGTCGTCGGAGTAGCCGGTGGCGGAGATGGCGCGCGGCATGCCGAGCAGGTGGATCGTGAAGTCGACATCGTGAATCAGGAGATCGAAGGCGCCGCTGGTTTCCCAGACGCCCCAGGAGGGGGCGGCGCAACGCCGGCGGAAGACCGCGGTGCGGAGCGCGCCGAGGCGTCCGGTGACCATGGTTTCGCTGAGAGCGACATACTCGGGCCAGAAGCGGATGACCTGGGCGGTCATGAGAATGCGGCCGCACTTCTCGGACTCGGCGACCATGCGGTCGGCGGCGGCGCCGTCGAGGGCCATGGGTTTCTCGACGAGGACGTGCTTGCCGGCGCGGAGCGCGTCGATGGCGATGCGCTCATGCAGACCGGTGGGGAGGCAGATATCGACGGCTTCGACCTGCGGGTCGGCGAGCAGGGCGGCGAGGTCGCGATACTGGGCGACGCCCGAAAAGTCGACTTTCCCGCCGACATCGCCGGAGTTGCCGCGGACGGCGGAGAAGTCGCCGGAGAGACACTGCTCGTCGCGGTCGCAGACGGCGGCCAGTTGGACGCCGGGAAGTTTGAGGGCGGCTTTGGCATGGGTGCTGCCCATGAAGCCGAGACCGATGATGCCAAGTTTCACAGGGACAATTATAGGGGCCGACGGGGGCTTGGGGCCAGGGGGCGTACAATGGACCGCATGAAGCGGAGCATAGTGTGCGTATTGATGTGCGCCTCGATCGGGGCGGCGGCGGACGGAGCGTGGAAGTCGCTGTTCGACGGCAAGACCTTTGCGGGGTGGGAGACGCCTGCGGGGACGCCGTTCGTCATCGAGGATGGATGCCTCAAGTCCGTGCGGCATCCGCCGATCAGCGAGGATCTCTTCACCAAGGAGCGGTTCGGGGATTTCGAACTGGAGTTCGACTGGAAGATCTCGCCGAAGGGGAATAGCGGTGTCAAGTACCGTATCCAGGACCGGGTCTGGCTATTAGACGAGAAGCTGCCGCGGTTCGAGGACCAGGTGGTGGCCGCGATGGCGCATCCGCGCAAGGACCGGCCGACTAAGGGACAGGAGTATGTCATCGGGTTCGAGTATCAGATCACGGACAACGCGGCTAACTCGGACGCATTGGCGAACGGACCGCTGCATCGGACGGCCGCTTTGTACGACATGTTCGCGGCGTCGAAGGATGTCACGAAGCCGGTCGGGGAGTTCAACCATTCGCGGATCGTGGCGCGCGGCGATCATGTGGAGCACTGGTTGAACGGGGAGAAAGTGGTGGACGTCAGCCTGAAGGCGGCGGAGATCGCGAAAGCCTCGGCGAAGCGGTGGGGCGCGGGGTCGGCGGTGTACGACCTGCTGGTTAAGCAGCCCCTGAAGCAGTGCCAGATCTCGCTGCAGAATCATGGGGACGAGGCGTGGTTTCGGAATCTGCGGATCCGGCGGCTGGATTAGGGCGCGCGCCGCGGACGCGGGGGAGCACGATGAGGGCTGCCCCGTAGATCAGCAGGCGGAGGACGAGCCGCAGAGAGCCGGGCGCGACGGCGGCGGCGACGTCGCCCGCGATCCAGACGAGAATGGCGAACAGGGGAATGCGCAGGGGACTGCGGGCGCCGCGCCAATAGCAGGCCGCGGCGGGAAGGATGGCCGCCTCCGGGCGCGTCGCGGTGACGCACGCGAGGAGCAGGTAGATGCCGCCGTGCGCCTGCAGCGTGAGACGGCCCGACCACACGCACGCGATGGCGAGCAGGGACCATGCCACGGAAGCGGCCGCGCCGGCCAGGAGCATGCGGGAGGCCGCGAGCACTAATAAGACACCGAAGGTCGAGTACGTATAGAAATTGCGGCCTCCGCCGCGCTCCAGCACCACAAACGAGACGATATAGCAGGCGACGCCGCACGCGAGCATGGCGGGCGCGAGCGGCAGCCCGGCGCTCGCCACGATGGCGAAGGCGGCGGCGCACTGCGCGGTCTCAAACGCCGTAAAGGTGAAATGGCGGAAGAGGGTGCGCACGATCGTGCTGGCGAGATACAGGACGAGGAGGGCGATCTGGGCGGCGGTGAGCCACGAGTGAGGGATGGGGGCGTAGCCTTCAGGGAGGCCGCGGGGGTTGGTGACGAGCCAGGTGGCGAGAAGCACGGCCAGGTCCGCGGCGGTGGCGGCGAGCCAACGCTCGGAGAGCCAATGGTCGAGACAGGCGGAGATTTCGACGGCGGCGGCGGTGGCGAGGAAGAGCACGGTGAAGGGGACGACGTCGTGGGTCGCGATGAGAAGGGCGCCGGCGGTGATGAGGCAGGCGAGGGTCGAGATGGTGGCGACGATGAGCAGGTTCCTCCGCCAGGAGATGGCGAGGCCGAAGAGGGTGAAGGCGAGCAGGGTCAGGGAGGCGATCCACGGGGTGACGACGTGAAAGCGAATCGCCGCTTCCCAGAGAAGCGGAGCGAGCACGAGGACGGAGGTCAGGGCGTGGAGGGCGGCTTCGAGACGGCGTCCGGCAGGAGTGCGCGCCGCCCAGACGAGCCACAGCACGGCGTATAGGATGCCTGTGGCGACGCCGGCGGAGGTGGGGATGGCGGCGGATTCGACCAGGGCGCGGAGGAGGTAGGCGCCGGCGAGGCCGAGGAGGGCACGGCCGAGGACTGGGAGCAGGTCGGGGATCTCGGTTTCGGCTTCGGCCGCCGGCACGGCCGGCGCAGGAGTGGGCAGCACGGAGGCCTGCCCCACTCGGGCTTCCAGCGCCGCGACGCGGCGGGCTAGTCCGCGGAGCTCGCGTTCGACTTCAGATGGATCCATGGCGGCAGCACCTTGACGAGGACGACGAAGATCGCGAAGGGCAACAGCAGGAGGGCGATGGCGGGGATCAGGCCCTCGCGCGTGACGAAGTCGAGTTTGTAGCTGGTATAGCCGAGAAAGCTCTTGGAGAAGAGCTGGCCGCCGATCACCACGTTCCAGCGCATGGCGAAGATGCCGACCAGAATCAAGCCGCCGGAGGTCAGGTACATGGCGCGGCGCGCGGCTTCGCCGATGCGGAAGAGCTGGGTGGCGGCGAGCAGCAGCAGCGGCACGAGCGTTCCGAGGGCGATCTGCAGGACGACCTGCGACACCCAGAGGCGCGTGTGCACCATAAAGTCGAGGCTGCGGAAGGATTCGTCCGATTCATACGTGCGGTGGATGAGGTCGAGCATTTCGAGCGTGAAATCGATGACGAAGGTGTAGAAGAGATAGCGCGCGATGGTGTCGATGCAGCGCATGTCGATGGGCATCTTCTTGATCTTCATGCACACGGCGTACAGCACCATGACGGCGGCGATGCCGGAGACCATGGCGGAGAAGAGGAAGACGATCGGCATCAGCGGAGTGGACCACCAGGGATTGGCCTTGATGGAGCCGAAGATGAAGCCGACATAGCCGTGGAGCAGGAAGGCCGAGGGGATACCGATGACGGTGACGGTGTAGCCGACTTTGTCGTCGATGCGGAGCGCGGCGGGGCTGACGTTGGTGGAGCCGAGGGTGAGCATCCGGTAGAGGATGCGCTGCAGGCCGGTGGTCGTCTGCGACAGGCGGACGATGTCGGCGCGCCATTCAAGCCAGATTTCGAGCAGCAGGACGACGGTGAGGTACCAGAGGTAGACAAAGCCGAACATGGCCATGGCGGAGGATGTGTGGGGCGTCAGGTACATCTCGAAGGATCGCTCGGGATGGCCCAGGTGGAGCTGCAGCGGGAGGGGCGCCACCAGGAGGAACGCCAATGCGGTGAGCAGCGCGAGCCGGTAGGTGGGTCGCACGGCCTCGACTTTGAAAACGCGCTCGAGCGACGCCAGGATGAAGGCGCCGGCCACCAGGCCGGTGATATACGGGTAGAGAACGATGAGGACGCTCCACTGGAGCTCCACTTCGTTGGGATACATGAAGCCGTCGACGCCGGGGATCATAGAGTTACCTCACCGCCATGTCCAGGTCCTTGTACTTGACCTTGGGATCGGTGGCCATATTGGGTTTGAGAACCTGGACTTTGTTGTGTTTCAGATACTCGTGGATGGGATCCTTGGGATCCTTGAAATCGACTAACTGGCGGGCGCCGGTGGGGCAATTCTCGCAGCACGCCGTCGTAAGTCCCTGAGTGATGCGGTGGTAGCAGAGCGTGCACTTATCGACGGTCTGTTTCTCGGGATGCAGGTAGCGGCAGCCGTAGGGGCAGGCCTGGACACAGTAGCGGCAGCCGAGACAGTAGCTCTCGTCGACGAGAACCACGCCATCGGGGCTGATGAAGGTGGCGCCGACGGGGCAGACCTGGACGCAGGGGGAGTCGACGCAGTGGTTGCAGAGCTTGGGGACGAAGAAACTCTTCAAGTCGACGGGGGTGGGGACGGGGAAGCCGTCCATGGCGCCGTTGGGCGAATCGACCTTGGGCTGCTTCTCCTCTTCGATCTCGTAGCGCTCGACCCAGGTGCGGAAGTAGCCGTCCGGGACGTTGTTCTCCTTGGCGCAGGCGCGGACACAGTTGCCGCAGCCGATGCACTTGCCGATATCGATGAGCATGCCCCACCAGTGATCGGCGGCCTTATAGGTGTCGGGCGGCGCTTCGGCGCCGGTGATCTGTTCGAGAGTGGCGCCGACGGAGGCGAGCACCAGGAGCTTGGTTCCGAAGTCGATGAAGTCGCGGCGGCTGATGTCCATGGGTGGCTCCTAGAGGTGCGGGTTATGGGGCACGTGGCAGGTAGTGCAGACAACGCCGCCGGAGTGCTCCGCGGTGGCGACCTGGGGGAGGAACGCGGGCTTGGCGGCGTCCTTTTCGTGGCAGCGGCGGCAGAGGTTGGCGACGTCGGGGAGGGTGGGCTTGAGGGCGCCGGGATCGTTGGCGTGTTTGGCGAGGGGGCCGTGGCAGGCTTCGCAGGCGATATGGGCATGGCGGCCGGCCGCGCGGACCTTGGCCTGATCCTCATGGCACAGAACGCACGTGTCCTGACCGGCGTAGGAGAGGGGGCGGGAGCGGACGAGTTCGAGGGCGCCGGGACGATAGTGCCCATACTTGCCGAAACCCTTGGGAACGACGGCGGCGCGGACGACCATAAACACGCCGAGGGCGGCGAGCAGGACGAGCGCGGGGCGAATGAGATGAGCGCCGTCGCGGAAGATGCGGTTCAAGAGCGACCCCTTTCCGAATGCATTGTCGATAGAACCGTAGGCACGAAGAGGACCAAAGGGTCTCGAAAGCCTAAATCCTGCCAGCCGCGCGGTTTATGTTGCGAATTTCGGCGCCTGTTGGGTTTTGCAACGGTTTGAAGTGCGTGATTTGGCCCAACATGGGGGAAATCCGCGCCGCGGGAGGGGCCGAAGGGGGTTGCGGGAAGTCATGGATTGGGGGCGGCACAAAAGATGGCGAAACGAAGCCAATGGGAGATGTAAGGGATTCCGTTGGAGCAGGTTCCGGGTCGGGAGGGCGGTTGGCCTGGAGGCGTTGGAGATCGGTGAGCGCGCGATGGTAGGAGCGCTCGAGGGCGGAAAGGCGGCGTTGAATGCGGTCGATGTTCGCGTCGAGTTGGGACCAGGCGATGCCCGGGGCGGAATCCTCGTCGAAATCGCGGCCTCTCGCTTCGCGGATGCGATCGATTCGGCCGTTCCACAGGATGGTCTCGACGAGGCGCATGCGGCGGAGGAGCCAATCGGCATAGACGAGGGAATCGACGGCGACCTGTTCGCGGGGGCCGACGGGGCGGCAGGTTTCGGCGTATTCGCGGGCGAGGGTGTCGAGAGCTTCGGCGTCTTCGCCCTGAATGAGGAGGGATTGGGCGTAGAGGCCGGTTTTGAGCGCATTGCGGGAGGATGCGGCTTTGCCCGGCTCGGTGCGGGGGCCGGTGGACTTTTGCGAATTGCGGCGATTCGCCTGGATTTGAGCTTCGGAGGCCATTGCTGGTTTTGGAATAGCACACGGGAGGGCGGGTTCCGGCCGTGGGGCGTTGTAAGTGGTTGAAAGGAGGGAGACGATTGGGCGAAGATTCTTGTGATCGCGGGGGTGGCGGGCGATCCCAGCTTGAGGGAGGCAGGTAATTTCTCGCCAAGGCGCCAAGCTCGCAAAGGGGTACGCCGGCGAGTCAACGCAGATGAAGATTCGGTGCGCCGGCGGGTTCCGGCTGGCGGGCATATCGCAGGAACAGGTCCATTCCTTCATAGTCGCGCGGACCGAGTTCGTGGACGATGTGCCGCGTCAGGTATTCTCTCGCCAGGCCGAGTGAGAAGTCGCGGCGCGCCGACTCGGCCTGCACGATCTCTTCGAGGCGCTCCCTGCCGTAGCGGCACGACGCCCGAAACGCCTCGGCGATCTCGGGCGTGATGGCTCCGCGGCGTCCGGCCCATACCGCGAAGACCATCGGGAGTCCCGTCATTTCGACCCACTCCGCGCCAAGGTCATAGACATGGTAGGGGAGCAACGCGGGATCGATCCGCAGGGCGGGGTCGCCGATGATCAGGGCTGCGTCGGCGGCGCGGAGCATCGCGGGCAGATCGGGGGCGTGCGAGGAGACATGGGGGACGGCGCCGTATTTTCGCTTCAGGATGACGCGGGCGAGCTCCACGGACGTTCGGGAGCTGGAATCGGCGGCCAGCGTGCGAATCTCGGGGGCTGGTTTCGCCGAGATCAAGAGAATGCTCCGCACCGCTCCATGGCACGCAATCCCCGTTCCGGGAACGATTTCGAGATCCTGCCGGGTGAGCTCGAACGAGGGGACAATGCCCACATCCGCTTCGCCTGCCGCGATCCGGTCGGCGCAGCCCGCGGGGACGCGGAAATCCAGCTCGAAGAGGCCCTGTTGGGGACCGTGGAGCATTCCCCAAACGAGCGGGGCGGTGTTGAGATAGCTGACCGCGCAGACACGCAGGCGCTTCGGATCGGATGAGGTCAAATCCAAGTTTATCAAACGGCTGCGGGGCGGTTCCGGCGCAGGTCCCGGTACGATCGGGCGGTACCGGTGCGCATTCTCACCGCCAAGTGTGTTTGCTATCCTCAGAATGAGCGTTCTCCGCGTCGCCTCGTAGGAAAATCGATGAAAAATAGTGTCTTTCTTGCCAGCGGTCTGGTATTCTTCACCGCGATTGCGTCCCTGGCGCAGCTTCCCGTCCCACTGAATCAGCTTCCTTCCCGGATCGTCGGTCACCCGGCGGAAGGGGTTCAGCCTCTTACACTTGCGCCTAACCTCGTGGAAGGACGCGAGATGTGGAATCCGGTCGGGATTGCGCTCGACACCTCGGTGTCTCCTCCGGCCGTCTATGTGTCCGACTACAACAACAATCGGGTGATGGGGTGGAAGAACGCCACCAGCTTTCGCAACGGAGACAAGGCGGACCTGATCATCGGGCAGTCCGGGTCCCCGTTCACGACCGGGATACAGGGTCCGGGCACCAACTTCTCCTCGGGGCTCAATTCCCCGGCGGGACTCCTGGTCGATCCGAACGGGAATCTCTACGTGGTGGATCAACTCAACAACCGCATTTTGCGGTTCCCGAAGCCATTTGCGCAGCAGGGCGGACAATTTCCCGACCTGTACATCGGCCAGCTCAATACGAGCTCGCGGAGCGCGAATTTTACCGGCGCGGTGGCCGATCAGGGGCTTAGCCTGGCGAACTCGCCATGGCCGACCGGGATCGCGTTCGACCCGCAGAACAATCTCTGGGTGGTCGATGGCGGCAACCGGCGCGTGCTGCGCTTCGCGGCCGCGGATGTCGCGGCGGGGGGCGGGCCGCTGCGGGCCAACCTGGTGCTCGGCCAACTGGACTTTACGAGCGTGCAGCCCGCGGTGGGCGCCAGCTCCCGGACCACACCCAATGTCTTTTCCAGCCCGCAAGGGATCGCATTCGATCCGGCGGGCCGGTTGTATGTTTCCGACGGACTTCCGGACCGCAGTGTCGGACGGGTTCTGGTCTTCACGCCGCCGTTCACCAACAATCAATCGGCCGCACGCATGATGGGGGTCATTCCGGGGACGACGAACAGCCAGGACGTGGTCGACAAAACGATCATGACGGGCCCTTCCAGCGTCTTCTTCATCCCTTCGGCGTCGAAGATGGGAGTCGCCGACACGCTGAGCCACCGCATTCTGCTGTTTGACAGTTTCGACAAGTGGCCGGATGTGGCTACGTCCTTCTCCCCGCTGGCCACGGGCGTGATCGGGCAGCCGAATTTCAATAACCGATTCCTCAATGGCGCGGTCGGAACGACTTTTGCGGGGCCCGCGTCTTCGTCCAGTTTTTCCGGGCCGTTTGCGGCTACGTTCTCCGGCTCCGAACTGTTCGTCGCCGACACCGGGAACAACCGGGTGCTGGTGTTGCCGTTCGCCGCGGGGGCCTTCGGTCCGGCTACACGGGTTCTGGGGCAGGACAATTTCACCTCGGGGGGAATCAATCTGGTGGAGGGGCGCGAATTCGCGTTCCTGAATCAGACCAGCAACGGAATCTCTCTCGACGCAGGCGTGGCTCTCGACGAAACCGGAGACACCCCGCACCTTTTTGTGGCGGACACGTACAATCACCGCGTTCTCGGCTTCACGGATTTCCGGAAGATTCAAGCCGGATCCAAAGCCGATATTGTTCTCGGGCAGCCCGATTTCTCCTCCAACCTGTGCAACGTGACGGGCAACCCGGATGCGGCGAACGCTTCCACTTTATGTTTTCCCACCGGGCTGGCCGTCGATGCGCAGGGAAATTTGTACGTCGCCGATCTGGGCAATGGGCGGGTCTTGCGTTTCCCGGCGCCGTTCGCGCGTCAGGGGCAGCTTTCGCAGGCCGATCTGGTGCTCGGCCAGCGCAACTTCACGACCAAGGTGACCGATCCGAGCCCTTCCACCATGTCGCAGCCGTACGGGCTGGCTCTGGCCGGACCCAATGGACTGTTCGTTTCCGATTTACGGTACAACCGCGTGCTCTATTTTCCCTTTCCGGCGAATGGCACGTTCAGCGCCGGAACGGATAACGGCAGGTCGGCCACGAAGGTGTTCGGCCAGCCGGATTTCACCTCGGTGGGTTCGGGAAATGCGGACACCGCGCTCAGCGCGCCGCACCACATCGCCGCCGATAACGAAGCGCGCCTCTATGTGACCGACACGGGCAATAACCGGGTGGTGATCTTCGACCAGGTCAACGTCACGCCCACCGCCGGAGCGCATGCCACCTTCACCCTGGGGCCGATCAGCCAGCCGCGCGGCATCTTCGTGAATCAGTTGACCAGCGAGATCTGGGTGGCGGAAGGCGGCACCAACGCAGCCAAGCGGTACCCCCGTTACTCGAACCTGATTCTCAATTCGGCGGCCACGAACACCGTCCTGGCCGGAACGAACGCCCTGGCGGTGGCGCAGGACCAGTTCGGCGACCTGGTGGTGGCCGATGGCAGCAGCCGCGTCGGCATGTACTATCCGAACCTTCAGGCCTATAACGGCGGCCACTTCCTGCCGACCCGGGCGTTCCTCGCGCCCGGGCTGCTGGCTTCCATCTGCTCTCCGGGCAGCGCCTGCGATCCGGCGAGCCGGTCCAATCTGTTCGGCGCCAATACAGCCGCGATCGGCGACCTGCCGAACCCGTTCCCGATGCCGCGCACACTGGGCGATGTCCAGGTGCTCTTCGGCACGGCGGGAGGCGACCTGACGCCCGTGCCGCTCTACTATGTTTCGCCGAGCCAGATCAACTTCGTCGTGCCGATGAATGCCCCGACGAGCGGCAACGTCGATATTCAGGTGGTCCAGCCGTCCACCGGGCGCATTTTCGCGGCCGGTCAGATGCCGATGAATACGGCTGCGCCGGGGATCCTGCAAATGACGTACACGGGGAAGAATCGGCAGGCGGCGCTGATCAATGCCGACGGCACGCCTAACAGTCCGACCAATCCGGCGCTGCGCGGAACGTATGTTTCCCTCTACGCGACCGGTCAGGGTTTCGTGCCGGGGGCGCCTCCGGATGGCGTGCCGGTCACCGGCGCGGTTCCCACGCTGCAAGCCCCGAGGATCGCGCTCAATAACATCTTCCTCGACGATTATGTGAAGAATCCCGAGGATAAGCCCAAGGATCAATGGCTGCCGTTCTCGGGCCTGCAGCAGTTCCCGGGACTCTGGCAGATCAACTTCTATATCCCCAGCGGCGTCAACCCGACCAGTCCGGGCAACTCGGTGTCGATCCTGATCCTGGCGGGAGCCAGCATCCTGAGCACGGACGGCACGATCAATATGACGATTGCGGTGAAGTAGGAGGGAGGCACTGCGGAACAGAAGCCCGCGGCAGGGACGCCGCGGGCTTCCACACCCTTAGAATGTCAGCTTCAGTCCGAGGTTGATGGCTCGCGGACCCGTTCCGCCGACGCCCTGATTGGAGATCAGACCCGCCAGCGTTCCGGTAAGCTTGCCGAAGTTCGCGTCGCCCAACGTCGTGTTGGGATTGGCGAACGCCGGGGTGTTGGTGACGTTGGTCGATTCGGCGCGAAACTCCATCTGCACCCGTTCGGTGAAGTTGAACTTGCGGAAGATGGAGAAGTCGAGGTTGCCGAGACCCGGTCCGGAGAAGTTGTTGCGTCCGGACGATCCCCAATGCGGCGTCTTCCCATCCGACTCGAGCGGCTGTTGCAGGAAGCACGAAGCCGTCACGACCGGGACGCATCCCGTCGTGTCGAACCACGTGGCCGTGCCGATGGTGCCGGCGACCGCGTGCGTGATCGTCACCGGGCCGACCTGATCCGGCGTGAAACTGCTGCCCGGAGTGTTGGCGCTGACATTGGTGCCGAAGGTGAGCGGCCGTCCACTCATCAAGCTGAGAACGCCGTTCAACTGCCAGCCTCCGAGGACCCACCGCCCGACGCCATTCTGGAGATACGGCTTGCCTTTGCCGAACGGTAATTCGTAGACATAGCTCTGAACAAACGTGTGACGGCGCTCGAAATCGAGGCGCGCATAGCTGCGTTTTTGCTGGATGTAGTTCCAGAGACCGCCGTCTTCGGCCGAATAGCCGAGGGCATGACCCCACGTGTAAGCCGTCGTCATCAGGAACCCGCCGCTGAAGCGCCGGTCGGCCTTCACCTGCAGGCTGTTGTAGTTATTGCTCATGCCGACATAGCGCTGGTTGATGTCGGTGTTCTTGTTGAACTTCGTGAAGAACGGCTTCCCGTTCGACCCGGAATTGAACAGGAACGAAGCATTCAGGTTGTAAGTCACGGGCGCGCGCACCGTGTGGTTGGCGACATAGGCGGCTTCCAGTGTGAAGTGCTTCGGCAATTGCCGCTGCAGCGCCATATTCCACGATTGGATGTACCCTTCGTGATAGTCCAGAGGGATGTAGCTGGCAATCGTCGAAGACAGCAGCGAGGGGATGCCGGCATTGATGATGCCGTTATCGGGAATGATGGCCGGGGTCGGGGCGGGGAATCCGGTCGCCATGGACAGGAAACCTCCGGCCGGAGACTGCGACTGCCCGAACGTGTTGGTGTTGGGGTACGCATTCGTCTGCTTGACCGGGAAGTTATCCCAGGCGTACTTGTTGTCGGGGAACGGAATCCAGCTCAATCCATAGCCGCCGCGTAAGACGGTCTTCGGATCCAGGCGGTACGCGAAACCGACGCGCGGCGCAAAGCCCGTGTAGTAGGTCTTGCGGCCGAGGTTCATGGCGTTATTCCCGTAGCCGGCGACCACCAGCGTGTTGTTCGAAGGATCGTAGTTGGAGAAGCCGCCCTTCAGCCGCGGCGTGGCCGGCGGGTAGAAGTCGTGCCGCACGCCGAAATCGACCGTCAGCTTGGGGCTCACCTGCCACTTATCCTGCAGGTAGCTGAAGAGCATGACGGCGCGATAGGCAGGGAACTGCACGGCCAGGTCGCGCTGAATGCTGGAAGGCGTGTCCAGCAGGAAACTCGCCAGTCCGTTCACCTGCGCCTGCACCGTGGCGCCCGACGTCGAAGTCTGGTTGTTGCCGAAATTGAACTGCCCGCGAGGTCCGCCCGCGTCCTGCGTTTGCAGCAGTTCGTCGCGCAGACGGCGCACATCGACACCGAACTTGATGGTGTGGTTGGAGTGCAGTTTGGTCCAGTTGCTGACGAAGTCGATATTGGTTTCGGCGCGGTTCCACGGGATGCTGGCGGAGTAACCGACCAGGGGGTCGGGATAGCCGCCGACGGTCAGGGTGGTCAAGCCGCTCGACCAGCGGTCGAGGTTGACGCCCTTGATTCCCACCGCATCCGACGCGTTCGTCCCGATATCCAGATTCTCCGCCCGATTGCTGTAGCGGCCCAGGCCGACGCGCGCCTCGGTGATGAACGTCGGAGAGATCAGACGCGTATAGTTGAGGGCGGTGCTCTGCGTGCGGTTGATGCCGGTAGCCGCGAAGCCTTTGCCGCCGCCGCCATAGATGCCGAAACGGCCGGGGTCGGTGACCACCGGACGCTGGAAGCTGTAGCGGGCCGAGAAGCGGTCCTTCTCGCTCTGCTGGTGATCCACTTTGACGTCGAAGGAGTCCTGATCCTTGCTGCGCGTGGTGGAACTGGCGTAGTTATTGGTCAGGTTGTTGTTGATATTCGGCAGCGGAACGAAATCGAGGAGCTTCTTCGCGATGGGGCTGATTTGCGCCGCCGGAATCACGTTGTTCGGGAAGGGAATGCGGCCCGCGCCGGTGATCCGGTCGCCGGTGCCGGGGTCGTACACCTTGGCGCTCTGGCTGCTGAAATCGCCGGCGCGGAAGGCGGCCGACGGAACGGTGATGATATAGCCATCCCCGCGACGATCCGCGATGCGCAGGTAGTCGCCGAAAACGAACGTCTTGTTCTTGATGATCGGGGCGCCGAAATTGCCGCCGTAGTAGTTGTAGGTGGTCACCGGCTTGGACGGCTGGAAGGTTTCCCGCGCGTTGAAGTGGCTGTTGTTGTGGAATTCGTACAGACCGCCGTGGAGACTGTTGGTGCCGGACTTGAGGATGACGTTGGTCACGGCTCCGCCGGCGCGCCCGAGCTCTGCTTCATAGTTGCTGGTGCTGACGTCGACGTTCTGCAGCGCTTCGATGGGCGGGATCAGGATGGTCAGCAGGCCGGTGCGGTGGTTGTTGTCCACACCTTCGAACTGCACATTGTTGCCGAGGCGGCTGACGCCGTTGACCTGCGTGGTCAGGGAGCCCTGCGAGTTGAAAAACTCGGAGTGCGGCGCGAACGCGCGCGTCGTGCCGGGCACCAGGTTGAGCAGAGACTGGAAGCTGCGATTGTACCCGGTGGGAAGATTGGCGAGCTGCGCCGTCTCGATCTTGCGCCCGATGTCGGCGCGATCGGTCTGCAGCGCCGGAGACTCGGCGGTGACCTCGATGGTCTCGGTGATCTGCCCAGGCTGGAGGCTCAAATCGACGCGGGTCGTCGTATCGACCAGGACGTCGACGCCGCCGCGGCTGGCCTTCTTGAACCCCGTCTGCTCCGCCGTAATCGAGTACGTGCCGGGAGGCAGGTTGGGAAACGAATAGTTGCCGCTTTCGTTGGTGTTGGTGGTCCGGCTGACGCCGGTATTGGTTTCGGTGATGACGATCTTGGCATTGACGACAACGGCGCCGGAGGCGTCGGTGACTGTGCCGACCAGCGTCGCCGTAACAGCCTGCCCCCAGACGATGCCGGCCGCACAGCAGACCAGGAGGAGCAAGGCGAAGATCAAACGTAGATGCTTCATGGCTAACCTCTTCTAAAAGTTTTGTCGCACACGGACGCGAGCGCCCGCGAAATACACCCGGTGTCAAGAATTATATGTCTTTTGTCGTCCGTTGAACAGCCAGTTTCAGAGGTCAAAATCGGCGCGCTTCCCGGGACTTGTGCCACGATTCTCCTACCCCTTCGTGCACGCGCATTCTGATTCCGGACTTCCGGCTTCCCAAATCCTGAAACGATTTCCATGGTGAACCCTTGGTTAGAATTGAACTGACATGAAGAACTATCTCGATTTGACGGGCAAGGTGGCGCTGGTGACCGGCGGCTCCTCGGGCATCGGCGCGGCCACTGCGTCCGTGCTGGCCGATTTGGGCGCGAAGGTCGCGATCGGGTACTACCACAACGAGCGCGGCGCCGGCGATGTGCGCCAGGCGATTGCAGCAGGCGGCGGCACGGCCATTACCGTGCGCGCCGACGTGCGGAGGGTGGAGGCGGCGCCGCCGCTGATCGAGCAGGTGACGAAGGAACTGGGCCCGATCGACATTCTCGTCAATAATGCAGGGTCGCTGGTGAAGCGGCAGGCGATCGTGGACCTGACCGAAGAGATCTGGGACGACATCATGAATCTCAATCTGAAGAGCGTGGCCTTCGTGTCGCGCGCGGCGATTCCAGGGATGATCGCGCGGAAAAAGGGCGTGATCGTCAATGTCGTCTCGATCGCGGGGCGCAATGGCGGCGGTCCCGGGGCGGGCCCGTACGCTTCCTCGAAAGGCGGTCTGATCACGTTCACGAAGTCGCTGGCGAAGGAGATGGCGCCGCACGGAGTGCGCGTGAACGCCGTGTCGCCGGGTGTGATCGACACGCCGTTCCACGAGCAGTTCTCGACGCCGGAGATGATCGCGGGTTTCGTCAAGGGCATTCCGCTCGGACGAGTCGGCACGTCGATGGAGTGCGCCACGGTGATCGCGTTCCTGGCGTCGGACGCGGCGGCGTATGTGGTCGGAGAGACCGTCGAGGTCAACGGCGGCCAGTTGATGCTGTAGGGCCGCGCCTCTAAGAAACCGACTTCAGTTTTTCTGCAAGAGTTCGCACAGTGTACGGTTTCTGGAGAAAACCGGCGAGATTCAGGTTGCTGAAGCGCCGCAGGGCTTCGGCCTCGCTGTACCCGCTCGATAGCATGATCGGCACGTCCTCGCGGATCTCCCGCAGCAGCCGCAGGGTTTCCTCGCCGGTCATGCCGGGCATGGTCATGTCGAGCAGCACCAGGAACACTTTCGGGGCGATCGTTCGAAACACCTGCACCGCTTCCCGGCCATCGGCTGCCAATACCACTTCGTAGCCCACCTTTTCGAGAGCCTTCTTGGCGGTGTACCGGACCACCTCCTCGTCATCCACGACCAGGACGATCCCCGTGCCGCTGAGCGCGCGCATGGCAGGCAAATGCGGTTCGCCGGGCAATGCCGGACTCCCGGCGGCAGGGAGCAGGATGCGGAACGTCGTGCCGAGTCCCGGCGTGCTGTGGACCTGAATCGTTCCTTTGTGGCCTCGCACAATGCCCTGGACGGCCGCGAGGCCCAAACCCCTTCCTGTGAATTTGGTGGTGAAGAACGGGTCGAAGATCCTCGAAAGCGTCGTCTCATCCATGCCGCACCCGGTGTCCTGCACCTCGATTACGACATATGGAGCGCGAGGCGCCTCCGCTACGGCCGTTTCTTCCAAGCGGGTGAGGATCGTCAAGAGCCCTCCCTCCGGACCAATGGCTTCCGCGCCGTTGATCAGAAGATTCATCACCAGTTGCTGCAGTTGGGCGGCATCGGCCTCGATCAAGGGAAGGTCCTTCGCGAGTTGCAGGCGCAACTCCACGTTTTTCGGAATCGACGCCTGAATCAGCGCGGCGATCTCGCGCACGTGCCGCGAGACGTCGATCGGCTCGACCACGAACCGGCCCCTTCCGGAGTACGCCAGCATCTGCTGTGTGAGCTTGCCCGCTCGCTCGGCGGCGGTGGAGATTTGTTCCGCGCACTTCCATTCGGGAGTTTGCGGTGGCAGGGTCTCGGTGAGGAGGCTCGCGCCGCCGAGGATGCCCGTGAGGAGGTTGTTGAAATCGTGCGCGATTCCTCCGGCCAGAATGCCCAGACTCTCCAGTTTTTGGGTCTGCCGCAATTGTTCGGCGCTTCGTTTCTGCTCGGTGATATCGCGGGCCACATGGGAGATTCCGACGAGCTGTCCCGTTTTGTCGCGGATCGGGGAGATTGTGAGGGAGAGGTCGACGGGAGTGCCGTCTTTGCGCGTGCGCACGGTTTCGAAATGCACGATGCGGCCTCCGTGACGGATCCGCTCCAGAATGCCGGACTCCTCATGACGCCGCTCGGGTGGGAGCAATTCCGCCATCGGGTGGCCAATTACCTCCGCGGCAGTATAGCCGTAGAGGCGCTCCGCGGCGGCGTTCCAACTTTGAATGACTCCCTCCGGAGATTTTCCGATGATCGCATCCTCGGACGATTCAACCAGAGACGCGAGCCAGGCGTTGTCCTGCTGGGCGCGGCGCCGCTCGCTGATGTCTCGAAAGACGAGCACCACGCCGATGATGCGGCCGTCCTCGAGAATGGGCGCCGCGCTATCGTCGATCGGGACTTCCGTCCCGTCGCGGGCGATCAGCAACGTATGGTTGGCGAGCCCGACGATGATGCCTTCCCGCAGCACTCTCGCCACCGGGCTCACGACCCGCGACCGGGTGAATTCGTTGATGATCTGAAAGACATCGTCGAGCGGTTTGCCGGCGAGTTCTTGCGCCGGCCATCGCAGCAGAGCTTGAGCCACGGGGTTTGCGAACACGACCCGTCCTTGGTCGTCGGTTGAGATGACGGCGTCGCCGATGCTGGTCAGGGTGGTCTGCAGGAGATTGCGGGCCTCCCGGATTTCGCCGGCCTGCGATTGAATCCCGGCCAGCATCCCGTTAAACGCGTCCACCAGAACGCCCAGCTCATCGTCCGTGTCCTTGGGAACGCGAATCGCGTAGTCGCCGGTAGCGGACACGGAGGTGGCGGCCTGCGCGAGACGCGAGATCGGCATGGCGATGACGGCGCGCAGACGGGCGGAAAGGAGAAACGCGATCAGGCTCGACGTCAGGAGGATGCCGAGGACGATGCGGCCATACAGTTTGGTGCGCTCCGCGATTTCACCGAGATCGTAGCGCAGCACAATCGTCCCGATGCGGCGATTGTCCAGCAGGATCGGACGCGTGACCGTGACGTCCCCGGTGGTATGGATGGCTGGGGTTGACGATGGAGGCGGACACTCGGACGGAGCGCCGGGCCGCGTGTAGCGGGCCAGAACCGTGCCATTCGCCCGATACACGCAGGCGCCGACGATATGCGGCCTCTCCCGCAGCGTCGCCAGGGTATCTGCCGCGACGCGAGGGTCGTCGAAGAGAAGCGCGGCGGTGCTATTGTCCCCGGCAATGCTCGCCAGCGCCGCCAGGTCGCGCTCCATGGCGGCGCGGAACAGGACGGCGTCGAGGATGACGATCGCCGTGCCGGAGAAGACCAGGGCGGTCGCCATGGTCACCATGACGGTCACCAGCAGTTTCTGCCGGATCGGCATTTGGCGGAGCGTGCGCATATCTTCTATTTCCTGACCGCCCGCGCCACATTCAATAACCGGGCGCTGATACTCAGAGAGGCGTCTGCTGCCGCTTTCTGGTTGATGTCGAAGCGAATGTGCCGCCCCTCGGCGACGAAGGCGATGATCCCGCCATCGCGCAGGAACGAGTCCCCCTCGCCGACCGTCAGAACGCCGGCCCCGATACTCGAAACGATCTTGTAGATTTCCTCCCCGCGCCTGTCCGCAAACAGCACCTGGCACGTCTTGGGCGGCGGCGCCCGCCGGATTCGCCGGACCGCCAGTTTTCGGCCTCCCACGCTCTCGCCCTTCACCAGGTCGTCCAGGCTGCCTTCGAACGGGTCGTCGCCGAGAAGACAGATGGTGATGGGAGAGCGGGCGTTCTCGAACGCCGCCACCGGCCATTCGACGAATTTCGTGAAATTCAGTAGAAACGCGGCCTTCACCTGATAATCGGAGGGTTGGTGGGCGCGGGCGCAGGCCATGCACGGCAGCGCGAGCGCGAGCCCCTCCACGAGCCGGCGATTCAGCCAGCGGCGGCCAAGCAGGCGGTCTGACCTTCCCCTTAGAATCGCCATGTCGTGCTTACGTCGAGGCCGCGCCGCACCAGTTCGCCCAGGGGGCCGAATTCCAGGTGACGCCGGTCCGGCAGATTGCGTCCCACGGCGGCGAGCTCCAGGTTGCTCGTAGGCCGCCACCCTATCCGGATATCGAATACCGTATAGGCGGGGACGCCGGCGGTATTGAGTAGTTGCAGACCGCTGACGTGCCGCACCCAGAAATCCAGCTCCGTTTTATGGGGCAGGTCCATGTTGGATCGCCAGGAGAGCTGATTGTGCGGATCGATGCCTTCCTGGCGGCCGCCGGTTCTGTCCGTGCTTCCCGGCTCAGGACGGAGCGACTTTTGCAGGTTCGAATAGGTCGAGGTCATCCTCCACCAAGGCTGCAACTGATAGCGGGCGGTGAGACTGACTCCGTATGTCTCCCCGCGGAGGCGATTCGCCAGAACGATGGGAATCACCTGAGGCGGAGATTCCTGGCTTCGAAGGTTGCTGTATTGGTTGTAATAGGTCGCGATATCGAGGGAAAGCCGCGGGTTGGGCAGCGCGCGATACCCGATCTCGTACGCCACGAGGTTCTCGGGGCGAAATCCGCTATCGCCGCGAATCAGAATTGTTCCGTTGGCCGTGATGCGCAGATCTTCATCGAAGCGGGTGGGGATGCGCACGGCGCGCGAAACGGCGCCCCATATGGCCTGTCGGCCGGTCGGTGTCCAGAGAAGGCGCGCGGTCGGCTGCGCGTTCCAGCCCGTGTATGTGTAATGTTCGAACTTCGAGCCGAGAATGAGTCGCAGGCGCTCGCCGGACAGCGCAATTTCGTCCTGCGCGAAAATATTGAACAAGCCCAGGTTCCGCGCGTCAGGCTCGAAAAACAGGAGCGGAGTGGTGCTGGTGCGGTCGCGGTTCTCGCGGTAGCCCAAGCCCCAGACGATATCGTGGCGCCCGCCGGCGCGGAAGTGGTGTTGCAAGTCGAAGTTGTAGGCGTTGCGCACTTCTCCGAACTGGAGCGGCACATTCCGGGAAGTGCGGTCATAATACGCCAGCATTTGTACGTCTGAGCCTTTGGCGAACCGGTGTGTCCAGCGCGCTAGCAGGTTTTGTCCATGCACGCCGATGTCCGGGCGATTGAGAATGCCGTTGTCTCCCGTGTAAACGTCGCCTTGCACGGTAAGCCGGTCGGCAGCCGTCGGCTCGGTGTCGAGGCGAAAGCCGCCTTGCGTCATTTGATAAGGATCTTTGGCGTCGGCGCCGTTCTCGAGAGCCAGGGAATCGCGGTTGAAGTAGTTGCCATAGACGCGGTAGGCGGCGCGGCTGCCGATCGTTCCCCCATAGCGGAGGGTCGCGAAGCCGCGCTCCCCGGCGCCTCCGCCGGCCACCGCCAGGCCGCCTTGTGTGTCTTTGGCGGCCTTGGTAATGATGTTCACGACGCAATTGACGGCATTGCCGCCCCACAGGCTTGCGCCGGGGCCGCGGATGACCTCGATGCGGTCGATGTCCTCGATGACGATGTTCTGCACATCCCAAAAGACGCCGCCGTACAAGGGGCTATAGAGGCTGCGGCCATCGAGGAACGCCTGGATCTTGTTGGCGCTGGTGGTGTCGAATCCCCGCGCGCTGATGGGCCAGCTTCCGTTATTGAAAATGGCGACCTCGAGGCCGGTCGCCAATCGCAGGGCTTCCGGAATGTTCCGCACGCCGGAACGGCGGATTTCCTCCTGTGTGATCACATAGAGGGCCGCCGCCACATCCGAGAGTTTCTCTTCCTTCTTGCCGGCGGAAGTCACCTCGATTTGCGACAGCTCTTCGAGACTCAGGTGTTTGAGGCCCGCGGGGGCGGTCTTACCGGGCGGCGTCTGGGGATCGTCGCCCCGCAGCCCAGGCGTAAGCAGAAGCAGTAGCAGCCAGCACCACCAAGTAATAGGTCTAGTGGGAGAAGAATCATCGGCGTGTGGCTTCATTGTTGAAAGTTGAAAACCGGAACCCTCTATGGCTCCCGCGGCGGCCCTCCGCGGCGGCGAATCTCTTTATTTTACAGCGAGATGGGGTCGGTCCACAGTCGGCTGAGAGGGGCCTTTGGCCCCCCAAGGTACGATCGGAAACAAAGTTCCTGGCAGCGCCGCCAACCGAAAGTCCCTCGGCTGTCCGTGCCACAGGCGGCGCGCCGTTAACTTCGGTTAGCAGTCCGATGCCTCTCCGGTCTAATAACGATTGGGATATTGATTCGCCGGTGGCACTCGGGCGATTGTAATAGAGAGTAACGCCGATGGCCGCCAGGACCTTCCGCACAAATCGCCGCCGTCAAGGCAGTTCAGTCATCGAACTCACCCTGTTGAGTCCCTGGTTTCTGTTCCTGTTTGTCGGCATCGTCGACCTGGGCTTCTTCACGTACAGCCTGATCGCCGTGGAAAATGCCGCGCGGGTTGCGGCCGAGTACACCTCGCAAAGCTCGACCGTAGCCGCGGATCAGACGCGCGCGTGCACGCTGATTCGCTCGGAGCTCGACTCTCTGCCGGGCATTTCGGGCTCGACCGGTTGCGGAGGCGCGCCGTTAACCGTCACCGCCGAATCGATTTCAGGACCCGACGGCAAGCGGGCGACGTCTGTTTCGGTGACTTACAACGGTCTGGTGCTGATTCCCATCCCGGGACTCCTCACCAGGCAGCTCAGCTTCAAACGCAACGTCCAAATGAGGGTAAAGCCGTGACGGGGCGCCGGCAACGCCGCCAACGCGGCAGCACCATGCTGGAATTCGTTCTGGTTGGAATTCCATTGATCTTTGTCCTGATCTCGCTGTTTGAGATTGCGCGCGGGATGTGGACCTACCAGAACATCGCTTATGCGATCCGGGAGGCAACCCGTTACGCCAGTATGCATGGCAGCGGTTGCGCCAGCCCAAACACGTGTCTGATTACGGTTGGCCAAATCGCCGATTATGTTCAGGCCGCCGGCCCCGGAATCGATCCGGCATCCACCATGACTCTGACGCCGGCCGTAGGGACGGCCATTAGCGGCAGCATCACGGATCTACACAGCAACACGGCGACGTGGCCGCCCACATCGGCGAATACGCCCGGCAACACCGTGAAGATCTCGATCAAGTACCAGTTCCGCACCATTCTGGCGATTTTCTGGACGGGCGACGGGGCGCCGCTCAACGACTCTCAGACCTTCACCCTTCCGGCCTCTTCGACCGAAACCATCCAATTCTGAACGGGGAGATGAAAATGGGCTCCAAATCCCGGAAATTGAAACGCAGCCGCGGTCAAACACTGGTGATGCTGACTCTGGCGTTGGTGCCGATGTTCGGCATGATCGGCATGGTCAGCGACTTTGGCTATATGCATTTCGTGAAGATGTCGGCGCAGACGGCTGCGGAGGCTGCCGCGCAGGCGGCGATCATCGAATTCCACGCCAGCGTGAGCGGCACAAACTTCTCGTGCAGCACAACGGTGGTCTGCGCCTCGACGCCAACCGCCTGCCCGGCGTCGATCACCACCCCGGCCAACTCCATTCAGCGTGGCTGCATGTACGCGGCCCAGCATGGCTTTCAATCGACGGGAAACCAGCTCGTGACCTATCAGACGGGAACCGGCAGCACGCCGCCGACAGCTCCCGGCAGCGGAACCGCCGCCTATTGGGTCACCTTCCGCGTGGTCCAGCGCGTCCCGCAAATGTTCTCCGCGATTCTCGGCTACCCGAATGGGCTCGTGGCGGCGCGTTCGACGGCGATGCTGATGGGGGCGAGCGATTGCATTTACGCGCTGAATCCTACGCAATCGGGCGCCTTCCAGGTGGGCGGAACGGCGAATCTGACGTCGAGCTGCGGGATTTACGTGAACAGCAACGACCCGTCGGCCCTGGGCACGAATGGCGGTGGCAGCGTGAGTGCGCCGGAGTATGACGTCGTGGGCGGCGCGAACACGCACTACAACCTGACACCGAATCCAAACACCGGCGCGCCGCCGACCAGCGACCCGCTGGCCAATTTGGCCGCCCCGGCAACCGCCCCATATCATTGCGACCACATCAACTATTCGGCGGGCAACTGGACGAATCCCACTCTTTCGCCAGGCGTATATTGCGGCGGGATCGACGTCGGGAACAACACCTACACGCTCAGCCCGGGAAACTACATCCTGGTAGGCGGCGGCTTGCACACGCAAAGCTCCAATTCCACGATCAATGGGACTGGGGTCATGATCTATAACACGTTGGGAGCGACGGACACGAGTGGCACCTTTTCGTACAGCCCGATCAATATCGCGGCAAATTCGAACGTGAGCCTGATAGCTCCCACTACGGGGACATATGCCGGCATTCTGTTCTTTGAAGACCGCAGCGCTCCGGCCTCAAGCGACACCTATGGCGGCGGCAGCACCGCCGTCTACCAGGGGACCATCTATGCCAGAAATGCCGCCGTCACCATGTACGGCAATTCGAGCGTGAATACGCAGTACACCATGCTGGTAGCGGACACGATCAGCATGGTTGGCACCACCGCCTTCAACAACAACTATTCGAGTCTCTTGGGCGGGTCCCCCATCCAGCGAATCGCCTTGCTGGAATAAGTCACTCCCAGCGAAGCGCGCGCATCGGGTCGATCGTGGTGGCGCGGCGCGCCGGTATGTATCCGGAAACCGATGCCACGGCGGCGATGCCGGCCGCGGCCGCCAGCATGGTGAATGGGTCCGCCGGCTTGACGCCGAAAAGCTGCGTTTCGACCAGGCGTGACAGCAGCCACGCGCCGGGGGCGCCGATCGCGATCCCGATCGCCGCCAGCAGGAGCACCTCGCGCATCACGAGCCAGATCACCGTCGGACGTCCCGCCCCGAGCGCCATGCGGATGCCGATCTCGCGGGTGCGGCGCGCGACCATGTAGGCCATCACTCCGTAAAGGCCGATCGCCGCGAGCACGGTGGCGAGACAGCCGAAGACGGTCGAGAGCGTCGCCAGCATGCGCTCGGTGACGAGCGATCGATCGACCTGCTGCTCCAGCGTCCGCATCCCGAAAACGGGAACGTTGGCGTCGGCTTCCCGGACGGTCTGCCGGATCGCGGGGAAAAGGCTCGCCGAATCGCCCTGCGCGCGGACATAAGCCGTCATCCCGGTGACGAAGTCCATCTGCCGGTAAGGCCGGTAGAACTCGATAGGGACTTCGGTGCGCATATCTTCGTAGCGCGTGTCCCGCACGACGCCGACGATTTCGATGTCGAGTCTCGTGCCGGGGTCTCCGCCCATGCCGATCTTGCGGCCGATGGGGCTGGAACTGCCGAAGAATCGCTTGGCGAGTTTCTCGTTGATGATGCCCACCTTGGGCGTGCCTTGCTCGTCGCGGATCGTGAAGTCGCGGCCCAGCAGCACCGGGATGCTCATTGTCTCGAAGTAGCCCGGCGAGACGAAGTTCATGTGCGGATTGATGAACTCGCCTTGCTTGGCGGAATAACCCTCGATGGCGACCGAGCTATCCCACTCGTTGCCGGAAAGCACGGGCACGACCACCATGGCTGCGGACCGCGCGCCGGGCAGGCTGCCGAGACGCTCGATCACCTGCCGGTAAAACTCCCGGCTGCGGTCGGGCTTGTATCCGTTGAGAGTAGGATCGAGGGCGAAGGTCACGAGGCCGCCGGTCTGGAATCCCGGGTCGACGGCGCGGAGGTTCTTCAGGCTTTGCACGAACAATCCGGCGCCGATCAGGAGCAGCAAAGAAAGCGCCACCTGCGCCACCACCAGTCCTTTGCGCAGGCCGGCCGAGACGCCGCCCGCAACCGAGCCTGCCTGGTCCTTGAGCGTTCCCGCGAGGTTGGGGCGCGTCGCTTGCAGCGCGGGCACGAGCCCGAAGAGAATCCCGGTGAGAACGGAGACGGCCAGCGTGAACAGCAGGACCCGGCCATCGGGCCGGCTGGAGACGGTGAGGGGCAGGCCGCCGGCGGGCAGGAAGCTGATCAGCGTTTTGTCCATGAGCACTGCCAGCCCCAGACCGGCCAGGCCACCCGAGCCTGACAGCAGCAGGCTCTCCGCCAGCAGTTGCCGCACCAGGCGCGCCCGCCCGGCGCCGATGGCGAGCCGGACCGCGATCTCCTTCTGCCGCGCGGTGGCGCGCGCGATCATGAGGTTGGCGACGTTGGAGCACGCGATCAGCAACACCAGGCCGACGATTCCCATGAGGGCCAGGAGCGGGCTGGCGAACTGGCGGCGCAGGCTGGAGCGTCCCTTCGACGCGGGCAGCACATCCATCCACATCTTGAGGAAGTGCGCCTTGGTCTCGGGCGCCGCGCGCGAGAACTCTTTGGCCTGCACTTCCATTTCGAGAATCTGGTGGAAAAGCGGCTGGAGGCCGGCCTTGGCCGCGTCGAGCGTCATGCCCGGACGGAGACGGCCGAATGCCTGAACGAAGCGGCCGCGGCGGTCGTTGAGCGAGTACCAGGGGCCCGGAGTCATCTCCTTCTTCATCATCATGGGCACGCGGATCTGCGGCGAATAGCCGGCCTCTACGCCGTCGAAACCCGCCTGGCTGACGCCTACGACCGTCAGCGGATATCCATTGACGACGATCCGCTTGCCGAGGACGCCGGGGTCGCCGTTGAAGCGCGATTGCCAGAAGCCATAGCTGAGGACGGCGAGCGGATGGTTGCCCTGGTAGAGGTCGTCGCCGGCCGTGAAGACCCGTCCGATGGCGGCCTTGATGCCCAGAACCGGGAAGTAGTTGCCGGAGACGAGTTCGCCGGAGACCAACTCCGTGCGGCCCTCCACGGTCATGCTGAAATCCATGCCGAACTTGCAGAACATGCCGCTGAAGACCTGATTCCGGTCGCGGAAGTCCTGGTACATGGGGTAGGAGATGGCGTTGCCTCCGGTGTTGCTCCCGTAATGGCCGCCCCGTGAGGTCAACAACACCAACTCCTCGGGATGGCGGACCGGCAGCATTTGCAGGATGAGCTGATCGACCAGGGTGAAGATCGCGGTGTTGGCGCCGATTCCCAGCGCCAGCGAAAACACGGCGACGGACGCGAATAGCGGGGCCCGCCGCAAGGTGCGGACAGAGTACCGGAGATCCTGAAACACTGCCATGGAGGGTTATACTCCGGCACGGGGAAAAGGTTACGTAAGCTACTGCGGGTAGTAGCCGTCGCGCGCCCGCACCACGAGGCCTTTTCGCACAACCGTCACCTTCAGCTTGCGATATTTGCCGCTGTGGTCGCGCCGGTCCGGCGTATAACCGATGCTGTACTGGCTGCGCAGCTCGTCCTCGATTTGCGCGTAAATGTCCGCAATCGGCTGGTCGCGGGACACGGCGAAGGATCCGCCGCCGGTCTCGCGCGCCAACCGCTGCATGACGGCGCCCCCGCGTTTGGCAAGGGCTCCGCGGACAATCGCGGCGGGGCGCCGCCCGGCCAGGTTGGGGCGATGGGCGAACAGAATCGAGTAGATCATGGTGTCGGCCCGCTGCGCCGCTTCGATGGCGTTGCCGATGCTGTTTTGACTCCGGACATCCAGGCCGTCGGAGAGCAGGATGAATGCCTTACGCCCGTTCTGCTTCCGCATCAGGTTGTCCGAAGCCTGTAGGATCGCGTCGTACAGGAGTGTGGCGGGCCGCGGCGGGATGCGCAGCAGTTCGAGCGCGGCGCCCAGTTTTTCACGGGACGCGGTGAACTCCTGTAAGACTCCGACCTTGACATCGAAGTGGACGATCGCAGCCAGGTCCCGGTCCTCGCGCAGCACCTTCTCGAAGAAGAGGTTGCTGGCTACGCGTTCCGGTTCGAACACGGTCTGCATGCTGCGGCTGGTGTCCACGAGCAGACCGAGAACGAGCGGCAGGTCCGATTCCCGCGAAAAGTAGCGGATCGTCTGCCGATGTCCGTCTTCCTCAATCCGGAAATCCTCCCGCGTCAGATCCTTGACGATCGCGCCCGAGCGGTCGCGGACGGTCGCCAGCACGTGCACCACCTGGACCTCGCTCGAAAAAGTGGGGTTCTGGGAGTGGCAGAGGGACACCTCGGCCAGCAACAGGCTGCATCGCAACAGGCGCGTCATGATTTACGGTCTATACGCCCGGGATAGCCCCGCGGTTGCAGAATCTCACCGCCTGTTCCACGTGGCTTACCGGACCGTTCCCAGATGCAGCGCGACGCTCCCGCCCGTCAGATATTCGAACGACACATCGGCGAAGCCCGCCTGCCGCATCTGCTCCGCCAGATCGGGAGCGTCGGGAAACTTCTGGATGGACGCGGGGAGGTACCGGTAGGCGTCACCCGCGCCGGTAAGGAGCGCGCCGATCCGGGGAAGGATTCGCCGCGAATAGAAATGGTAAATGGCGGCGAAGAGCGAATTGCGCGGCTGCGAGAACTCGAGGATCGCGGCAACGCCGCCGGGACGAAGGGCGCGCCGCATCTCGCGCAACCCGGCTCCATAATTCGCCAGGTTGCGGAACCCGAATGCGACCGTAATCAGATCGAGCGAGCCGTCGCGGACCGGCAGACGGAGTGCGTCCGATTCGAACAGGACGCCGCCGGGAATCTTGCGCCGCGCGCCCACCAGCATCGGATGGCAGAAGTCCGACGCCAGCACCCGCGCCCGGCTGCGCTTCTGCAGCGCAATCGCGAGGTCGCCCGTGCCGCAGCAGATATCGAGCACGCGCGCGCCGGGACGGTCCAGAATGTGGCGAACCCGTTTCACCGTGCGGCGGCGCCACAAGCGGTCGAGATTGCCGGATAAGAGGTGATTGGCGAGATCGTAGCGTGGGGCGATGCGCCCGAACATGCCGCGGACCCATCGCGCCGCCTCCTGCTCGTCGCGCGCCCCTTCGGGCGTCGTGCCGCTCATGCCAGCGCGGACCGGATGGCGTCGTCGACCAGTTTCGGCTCGACGCCGCTGACGACGGTCACCTCGCCGATGCGCACCGGAAGCACGAAGTGCACCTTGCCCTGGATCGTCTTCTTGTCGTGCACCAGGCGGGCGGCGAGATTCGACGCGGAAATGCCTTCCACGGACGGAATCGGGCCGTAACGGCCGATCAGTTCCAGGATGTCGACGCTGTCCTCGGCGGAGAGATGCCCGGTGCGCTCGGCCAGATAGACGGCGGCGCGCATTCCCCAGGCAACGGCCTCGCCATGCAGGTAACGCGAGTATCCCGTCTCCGACTCCAGCGCGTGGCCGAAGGTGTGGCCGAAGTTGAGAATGCGCCGAAGGTCGCCCTCGCGCTCGTCGCTCGACACCACTTCGCACTTCATCCGCACCGAATCGGCGATGATGCGGTCGACCGCTTCGGGCCGCCGCGCCAGGACGTCTTCGCTATGCTCGCCGAGATACGTGAACAGCTCGCGTTCGCGAATGATGCCGGCCTTGACGATCTCGTACAGGCCGGCGCGGTACTCGCGGCCGGGGAGGCTATCGAGCGCGGCGGGGTCGATCAGCACCGCCAGCGGCTGATGGAAGCTGCCGATCAGGTTCTTGCCGCTGACGAGGTTCACCCCGGTCTTGCCGCCGATGGCCGCGTCGACCTGCGCCAGCAGCGTCGTCGGGATTTGTAGGACGGGAATTCCGCGCATGAAAATGGCGGCGAGGAAACCGGCCATATCGTTGACGATGCCGCCCCCGAAAGCGATCACGGAACTGGTGCGGTCGGCCCCGCGGCGCACCATTTCCTCGGCCAGCGCTTCCACTGGCGCGAGCCGCTTTTGTTCCTCACCCCCAGGCAGTTCGAGGACCTCGTAAGATCCGTTTCCAAGCGCGGCGGAAAGCGTCGCGCCCTGATGTTTCCAGACGTCGGCCGTGGTCACGACGAAGACCTTGCCGCCCTTGTGCGGCAGGTGTTCGGAAGTGTGCCCGATCGCCCCGCGCTCGACTACGACGGAGTAGCGTTCGTGGGGCGTTTCCACGCGAAAAGAGGGCATAGGCAATTTGTACCACGCTATCATCGCAATAGCGGATGAACCCCGACTTTCTCGTTATCGGCGCGGGTGTTGCGGGCCTGCGCGCGGCCATCGAACTGGCCGCGGCAGGGCGCGTGCTGGTAGTCGCCAAGGACAGCCTGCGTGAATCGTCGTCGGAGTATGCGCAGGGCGGAATCGCCGTGGCGTTGAGCGACGACGACGATATCGCGCTGCACGAACAGGACACGCTGTACGCCGGCGACGGCCTGTGCGACGGCGCCGCCGTGCGGACGCTGGTGGAGGAGGGCCCCGCCGCCATCGAGCGGCTGATCGAGTGGGGCGCGGAGTTCGATCGCGAGGGCGAGGAACTGGCATTCACCCGCGAGGGCGCGCATAGCCGCAACCGGATCCTGCACGCCCACGGCGATTCGACCGGCCGCGAAATCGCGCGCACGCTCTACCGCAAGGCGTCGTCGCTGCCGAACGTCACCTTCCGCAGTTTCGCCGCGATCACGGCCCTGACAATGGGCGATCGCGTGACCGGGGCGTTGCTGGGCGAGGAGTATGTCGGCGCGCGGGCCGTCCTGCTGGCGACCGGCGGACTCGGCCGCGTGTTCCTGAACACCACGAATCCGGAAGTGGCCACCGGCGATGGGGTGGCGGTGGCCTATCGGGCCGGCGCCGAGATTTCGGATATCGAGTTCGTGCAGTTTCATCCGACGGCGCTCCGGCTGGACGGCGCTCCGTCGTTTCTGCTTTCCGAAGCTCTGCGAGGCGAGGGCGCGCGCCTTCTCAATACCGCCGGGGAGCGCTTCATGGAGCGCTATCACCCGCTCGGGGAACTGGCGCCGCGCGACGTGGTCGCCCGGTCGATCGTGGCCGAGATGCAGCGGTTAGGGTCGGCGCACGTGTGGCTCGATCTGACGCATCGCGAGGCGGGTTTCGTGCGTGGGCGCTTTCCGAGGATTTACGAGACGTGCTTGCGGTACGGCATCGACCTGGAGCGGGCAGCGGCCCCCGTCGCTCCCGCGGCGCATTACGCGATGGGCGGCGTGTGGTCCGATCTCGACGGGCGCACCAGTCTGCCGGGACTGTTCGCCGCGGGCGAAGTTGCCTGTACGGGAGTGCACGGGGCGAACCGGCTGGCGAGCAATTCCCTGCTCGAGGGAGTGGTGTTCGGGGCGCGCGCGGGGATCGCGATGAGAGAGGCCGCCGCGCAGCGGGGCGACACGCCGCGGATCCCCGGCAAGCCGCGCCCGGAAAAATCGGCGCCGGTGGAACAGATTGCCTGGGACTGTTGCGGAATCCTGCGCGACGGAAACGGTCTACGGCGGGCGCTCGAACTGCTGGACGGAGACGATAGCAATCTGGCGACGGTCGCCCGGCTGATCGCGCGCTGCGCTTTGGCCCGGGAGGAGAGCCGGGGGGCCCATTTTCGCACCGATTTCCCCAAACAATGCCCCGAATTCGCCAAACATTCGGTCATTATTGAAGGATTTGATGTCATTTTCCGATAAAAGGCAGCAAATTGCGGCCCCCGTTTGCGCATTGCTGTTCCTCACGGCGGGCACGATTCCCGAGGAGGGCCCGTTTTCGCTCTTTTGGACCGCGCCGGCGATCCTCCTCTCGGCCATGCTGATCGCGTGGGCCGCCGAATCGGCGCAGTATTTCATGGCGCAGGGGGTCGCGCTGGCGATCCTGGCGTGGCTGCAAACGCTGCCCGAATTCGCGGTGGAGGCGGTGTTTGCCTGGAAACAGCAGGTCCCGCTGCTATTGGCGGGCCTGACCGGCGCCCTGCGGCTGCTGACCGGACTCGGCTGGCCGATGATCTACTTTACGGCCGCCATGTTTTACCGCCGGCGGCGGTCCGGACACTTGCGCGAGATCCGGCTGGCGGACGAGCACAGCGTCGAAGTGATCGGCCTGATCGCCTCCATGCTGTACTCGTTTTTCATCTGTTGGACAGGCACGCTGGATCTCTTCGACGCGGCGGTGCTGATCGCTATCTACGTCGCCTACCTGGCGGTGCTGACCCGGATGCCGCCGATGGAGGAGGAGAAAATCGAGGACATGGAGCGCATTCCGCGCGCCATTGTGACGTCGCCGCGGCCGGTCCGCATCGCCGCGATCACGGGACTGTTTCTGGTCGGCGGCGGGATTATCTATGCCGCGGCGGAGCCATTTCTCGGCAGCCTGCTGGCGGTTTCGACGGCGCTGGGCGTGCCGGTGTTCGTGTTCGTGCAGTGGGTGGCGCCGTTCGTCTCGGAATTTCCCGAAAAGGTGTCGGCGTTTTACTGGGCGCGGACCGTGGAGGGAGCCTCCACCGCGCTGATGAACATGATCTCCAGCAATATCAACCAGTGGACGCTGTTGGCGGCGATGCTGCCGATCGTCTATTCGATCAGCCGGGGCGCGCCGTCGGCGATTCCCTTGGACAACGAGCAACAGGTCGAGGTGCTGTTGACGCTGGCGCAGGCGCTGCTGGGGGTGATGTTCCTGCTGGAGATGAAGCTGCAGTGGTGGGAGGCGGCCGGGCTGTTCGCGCTCTGGTTTGCGCAATTCGTGCTTTCCCCGATGGCGCGCGTGCACGTATTCTTCACCTTTCTGTATTTCGCCTGGGCGGCGGTGGACTTCGTGCTGATCCTGCTCGGCAAGCGCCAGGCGACGGCGTTCGGCTGCTTCGCCGCGATGTGGCGAAGGCATATGCGGCGCGTGCGTTAAAATGAAGTTACATCAAACAAAATGAAGGAAAAAATACGGTCGACGACGGTGATCTGTGTGCGCCGCGATAACAAGGTTGTGATGGCGGGCGACGGGCAGGTCACGCTGGGCCACGAAGTGCTCAAGGGGTCGGCCCGCAAGCTACGGCGCCTCTACAACGACAAGATTCTGGCGGGTTTCGCCGGGTCCACTGCCGACGCCTTCGCGCTCTTCGCGCGATTCGAGCAGAAGCTCGAGCAGTTCAATGGAAACCTCTCGCGGTCGGTTGTCGAACTGGCGAAGGAGTGGCGAACGGACCGGGTGCTGCGGCATCTGGAGGCCCTCCTGCTGGTCGCGGACACCAAGAGCACGTACCTGGTGAGCGGCAACGGCGACGTGATCGAGCCGGATGAGGGCGTCGCGGCCATCGGGTCGGGCGGCCCCTTCGCGGTCTCAGCCGCCACGGCGCTGCTCCGCAATACCAAGATGTCGGCGCGCCGCATTGCCGAAGAGTCCATGTCGATCGCGGGCAAGATCTGCATTTACACGAACGAGAACGTCACTTACGAGGAGCTGGAGTAAATGGTTATCTACCTGCCCGGCCAGTCTGTGGATGAGGCGCCGCTGCTCGACGAGCTGACGCCGCGGGAAATCGTTCGCGAGCTCGATAAGCACGTGGTGGGACAGGCCGAGGCCAAGCGCGCCGTGGCCATCGCCCTGCGCAATCGCATCCGCCGGCAGAAGCTCCCGCCGGAGATGGCCGATGAAGTGATGCCGAAGAACATCCTCATGATCGGCCCCACCGGCGTCGGCAAGACGGAGTTGGCGCGCCGCCTGGCGCGGCTGGCCAATTCGCCGTTTCTGAAGGTGGAGGCGAGCAAGTTTACCGAGGTCGGGTATGTCGGCCGCGACGTGGAATCGATGATCCGCGACCTGGTGGATATTTCGATCGACATGGTGCGGGAGGAGCGGCTCGACGAGGTGGCGGACCGGGCCGAGCTGAACGCCGAGGATCGGCTGCTCGACCTGTTGATGCCGGCCACGCCGGAGCCCAGCGAAAGCGCCGAGCGCACCCGCGAGAAGCTGCGCGAGCGCCTGCGCGAAGGCAAGCTGGACGAACGGCTGGTGGAACTGGAAGTGAAGGAGCGCAATCCGACCTTCGAGATCACCACCAACGCCGGGATTGAGGAGATGGGCATCAATCTCAAGGACATGCTGCCCAACCTTTTCGGCCAGAAGACGCGCCGCCGCAAGATGCGCGTGGCGGAAGCGCTCGATTACCTGGTGCAGGAAGAGGAGCAGAAGCTCATCGATATGGAGCAGGTGACGCGGCTCGCGCTGGAGCGCGTGGAATCGAGCGGTATCATCTTCCTGGACGAGATCGATAAGATCGCGGGCCGCGAGTCCGGCCATGGCCCGGACGTCAGCCGCGAGGGCGTGCAGCGCGACATCCTGCCGATCGTCGAGGGAACGACCGTCAACACGCGCTACGGGTTCGTGCGCACGGATCACATCCTGTTCATCGCCGCCGGGGCGTTCCATGTGTCGAAGCCGAGCGACATGATTCCGGAGCTGCAGGGGCGCTTCCCCATCCGGGTGGAGCTGAAGTCTCTCACGGTGGAGGATTTCATCCGCATTCTGAAAGAGCCGAAGAATGCGCTGGCCAAGCAGTATACGGCGCTGCTCGAGACCGAAGGGATCAAGCTCATTCTTACCGACGACGCGCTGGAAGAGGTCGCGAAGTTCGCCGCGCAGGTGAACGAGAGCTCTGAGAATATCGGCGCGCGGCGGCTGCACACGATCATGGAGAAGCTGCTGGAAGAGGTGTCGTTCGAAGGGCCGGACCTCAAGAAGAAGACGGTGAAGGTCGATTCGAACTACGTGCGGAGGCAGTTGGCCGATATCGTGAAGGATCAGGACCTGAGCCGGTACATTCTGTAGGCCGGGCCTTCTCTGTGAACGAACGGCAACCGGTTTTGCCGGGTCAGATGGCTTGGAACTTCAGAGTTTCATCTCCCAGCCTCTGCGCATGAAGGGCCGCAGGTACTTGTTGGCTTCCGCATTGTCGAAGCGCATATTTCTGGCATCCCATAAGAGCTTCGTGTTCGGAACGCGCAAAGCGGCGGCGCCCAATATCAGCCATTCGATGTACGGTACGGCAATATCGAAATTGGAGCAGCCCGGTTGGCCTCCCTTGCAGGCGCGGACCCAGTCCTGCTGATGACTGACCGAACGCGGCAGGATCTGGGGCGGCAGTTTGTACTCAGCCCATCGCGACGCCGGAAGCAGCCAGACGCCCTCGCCGCGATCACAAGTCGCCATCCAGCCCTTATCACCAACGAACAACGCGCCGTTCCCGGGCACTCTCGTGCGGTCTACCGGGCCGGTTTGTCCGCGACCTGCAGCGCCCGCCGAACCGGCTCCTCTGCCGGCCTGCGCGGCGCCGGCCGGTCCGCCTGGCGCTCCGGCGGAGCGTTCCCTGCCGGGCTCTGGCGGCGCATACCGGCCGCGTTCGGCCAGGTTATTGGCTCGCGGCAGCAGCCGCTCGTCGTCAGCCATCCCCGCCGGGTACGGCGCGTCGCCCCGCAGATTCTGGTGGATGTGCACGGTCACTGGCGGCATGGCTCCGCGCGCCGGAAACTCATACCGGAGATGCGAGTTGGTCGGCCACGTCCACTTGCTCACTCCTTTGATCTCCACGCACTCGACGCTGGTGGGTGAGGTTTCCGACAGTTTCAGGGCGAGGTTCGCCGGCCCGAGACAATGCACCAACCAGTCGCCCAGCGACCCGCCCGTGCCGAAATTCAGATACGCCCGCCATAGGCGGAACTTGTTTTGCGTGTACGAGGTCTCCGGCGCTGTCGCGAGCCAAAGGTCCCAATCCAAACCGGCCGGTATCGGCTCCGCGGGCGGTTCGCTCTGAACGTTATCGCCGCCGATGTAGATTCCTCCGGTCCAGGCGTGGAGCTCTTGGACCGTGCCAATCTCGCCGGACCATAGGATCTCTGCCGCCGTTCGCGTGCCTTCGTGAGAGTATCCCTGGTTGCCCATCTGCGTCGCGACGTTGTACTTCCTGGCGGCGTCGCGCAAGAGGCGCGCTTCCCAAACGGTCCGGGTGAGCGGCTTCTCGCAATAAACGTGCTTCCCATGCTGCATCGCAAACAGGGCGATGGCCGCGTGGCTGTGGTCCGGCGTCCCGATTACGACCGCATCGATGTTCGAACCTTCCGTCTCGATCATTTTCCGGAAGTCTTTGTAGCGTTTGGCTTTCTCGTAGTGGTTGAAGACTGGCGCCGCGTATGTTTCATTCACGTCGCAGAGAGCCACGATGTTCTCGCTGGCGGCAACCGTGGCGATGTCGGCTCTCCCCCGGCCCCCGATCCCGATTCCGGCAACGTTCAGCTTGTCCAGCACCGATTTGAAGCCCGCGGCCTTCAGCGAGGGCGTGCTGCCAAAGCCTCCCGCCGGGACGGCGCCCGCCAGCAGGCTGCCATAGAAGAAATATCGTCTCGAGAATTGCGTGTCGCTCATCGACAGTCCTCCGGGGCCGCCGGCTCCTCAATATTCACTTTGCGCCGGCCGCATTCGCCCGAACATTGTAAACCCTTGCGCTTCGCAGAGCGCTAAAAAAGTTACGGAAAAAAGGATCTGTTTGTAAGCGATTTCGTTTATAATGGCTCAAAATTGTCTTACAGGGGCAGAAGAGGAACATGACAATGGGTGATATTCCGGTCGTAAAGTCTATTTCACATGGACAGCGCTTTGGCCTGGCGATACTTGCCGCGGCGCTTGTGTTCGGCATGCCTATGCCTCGAGCGTCCGCGCAGTTAACAACCGGCACTGTTACCGGAACCGTTCTGGATCCGCAAGCGGCTGCGGTCGCAGGAGTTACCGTAAACCTGATCAGTGAAAGCCGTGGCACGCGACTTCCCGAGGCGTTCACGACGAACTCCGGCGATTTCGTGATTCCCAACATCCCGCCGGACACGTATACCGTGGAAATCGCTCACAAGGGCTTTAAAACGCTTCGGCGCACAGGCGTTGCCGTGAGCCCGGGCGACCGCATCGGCCTGGGCAACCTGACGATCGAGGTAGGCGCGGTTACTGAAGCGGTAACCGTGACCGCCGAGGCGGCGCTCTTGCAGACGCAGAGCGCCGAGCGGTCCTTCACCGTCACGTCGACGGCGGTGGAGAACCTGCCGATTTCAAACCGTAGTTTCACCTCCCTGGCTTCGCTGACCCCCGGGGTAGACGGCACCATCCGGCTTGGCGACCGGCAGGCTTCCTACGGCAACGACACCAACCTGATGATGGACGGCGTATCCACCATGGACACCGGCAACAACGGTTTCATGTTCGTCGTGAACACGGAATCGATTGCAGAGGTAAAAATCCTGGTATCGAGCTACCAGGCGGAATACGGCCGGTCCAGCGGCTTGCAGATGAGCGGCGTCACGAAGAGCGGTTCCAACCAGTTCCACGGAACGGGGTTCGCGATCCTTCGCAAGTCGAACTGGAATGCATGGAATAAGGGAACGAAGATCAACGGCGACACGCGGACCGCTATCGACGAGAAGGACTTGGGCTTCTCCGTCGGCGGACCTGTCGGCAAGCCGGGCGGCAACAACAAGCTGTTCTTCTTCTATAGCCACGAAATCGACCCGCGCAGCACAGGCGGCGGCACGATCCGCTACCGTTTCCCCACCGCCCTGGAGCGCGCAGGCAATTTCTCGCAGACCACCGACAACCAGGGCAACCCGTATCCGTGGATCAAGGATCCGCTGTCCAGTAATCCCTGCACGTCCACGAACGCCTCCGGCTGCTTCCCTGGCTCGATCATTCCGGCGGACCGGCAGTACTCTTTAGGGCCGAAGATCCTTGGCTTGTACCCGATGCCGAATCTGCCGACGACTCCCGGCGTGAACTATAACTGGCAGGGCACGCGGCCGAATCAGTCGATGAAGTCGCAGGAACCGGTGATCAAGCTCGACTACCAACCCTGGCAAAAGCTGAGGGTCTCGGGCAAACTCGCCCTCTGGGGCCAGCCGAATCAGACTATCTACGACACGCTGCCCGGGTTCAACGATTCCCAGCAGTACAAGAAATGGTTCAGCCTTTTCGCCAGCACGATCAACTACAGCCTGAGCCCGACGATGTTCCTGGAAGGGACGTTTGGCATGTCGCGTAACGACTTGGCCGGCTGCGTACAAGGGCAAGGCGGCACGGGGCCGACCTTCTGCACGAGCGGTCTGCCGATGAACGACGTGGCCAGCCTGAAGGGCGCCGGTCTCACCGGTCTGCCGATGATCTACCCCGACGCCGGCGTGATCGACAAGAACTACTACGCTTACGAAGCGTTGAATGCCGTGAAGCCTCCCATCTGGGACGGCTCCCGGCTGAGCATGGTGCCTCAATTCGGGTTCGGCGGCCGTGTCGCCAACGGACCCCCGAACTTCCCGTTCCCGGGCTGGCTCAACGTCAATAAGACATCGGACCTTTCCATCAGCGTGACGAAGCTCCAGGGCCGCCACACCCTGAAGGGCGGGTTCTACCTGACTCACAGCTACAAGGCGCAGCAGCGCCAGGGCTGGGCAGGGAACATCGACTTCGGAAACAACACGCAGAACTCGCTCGATACCGGATTCGGCTACGCGAACGCGTTGATGGGCATTTTCAGCTCCTACAACCAGTACTCGCGCTATGTAGAAGGCAACTTCATCTACAACAACATCGAAGGCTACATCCAGGACAACTTCAAGCTGAGCCCGAGATTGACGCTGGACTACGGCGTGCGCCTGGTTCATCAGCAGCCGCAATACGACAAGCTGGGACAGGGCGTGAACTGGTTGCCGGAGAAATGGGCCCTCTCCGCGGCGCCGATGCTCTACACGGCTGGTTGCGCCGTGGCGACTCCGCCTGGCCAGGCCTGCCCCTCGGCCAGCCGTCAGGCCAAGGACCCGCGCACGGGCCAGTTGCTGGGACCGAACACGTCCGTGGCAATCGGGACCCTGATACCCGGATCGGGCAATGTGCAGAACGGCATCTTCAAGTCCGGGGAGGGAAGCATTCCGGCGACGACCTACAATTGGCCGACCCTCCGTCTGGGACCCCGCTTCGGCGCTTCCTGGGACGTCACGGGCAAGCAGAAGCTCGTCATCCGCGGAGGCGGCGGCCTGATGTTCGACCGCGTCGCCGGCAACTCCGTCTACGACCAGATCCAGAACCCGCCCACGCTCAACAACGTCACGCTGCGCTACTCCCAGTTGGCGACGATGAGCGGACTCACGACCCAGGCGGCTCCGGGGCTTAATGTTTATCAGCTCGAAACCGGTCTGCCCAGCACCTGGACCTGGAACATCGGCGCCCAGTATCTGCTGCCCGGCGCCACGGTGCTCGACGCCGCCTACACCGGCCAGCACTCGTATAACCTGGTGGAAGGCGTCGGAATCAACAACCTGGACTTCGGCGCCGCATTCCTGCCGCAGAACCAGGACCCGACCGTTACGAGCAGCCTTCCCGGCGGCGCCGTGATGAACAGCGACATCATCCGCCCATTCCGCGGTTTCGGCGGCATCACGCAGGTGCAGCCCCGCGGCGTGTACAACTCCCACGCCCTGCTGGTTTCGCTGACCCGGCGCTTCGCCAAGGGCCTCACCTTCGGGCTGAATGACTCCGTCATGCTTCAATCCAAGGGCAACACCGGAGCACGCATTCAGCACAATCCGGACGGCACCTTCTCCGAACGCGCCGACCAGAAACAGGCCGACGAACTTCTCGGCAATTACATCGGAACCCGCCACCGCCTGAAGGGCAACTTCGTGTGGAATGTTCCGAGCATGAAGAACAGCGGATTCCTCCTGAAGATGGTGACCAGCGACTGGAACCTCTCCGGAATCTGGACAGGGACTACCGGCGGCGCTTACACCATCGGCACATCGTTTCAGAATGGCGCAGGCAATGTGAACATCACCGGTTCGGGCAGCTACGGCTATCGTACCCGGATCATCGGCGAACCCGGCGGCGGATGCCGGACGAACGATCCGTATCATCAGTTCAACACGTCGTCGTTCGCGCCGCCTGAGGTGGGCAGCGTCGGGCTGGAGTCCGGTCAGGACTATCTGCGGGGCTGCTGGTACCAGCAGACCGATCTGGCGCTTCAGCGCGAGATCCGGTTCGGCGAACAGCGGCGGATTTCCGTCCGTGTGGACGCGTTCAACGTGTTGAACCAGTCCCACATCACGGGCCGGAACACCAACATGAACGTGGTGAGCCAGTCTGACGCCACGATCACCAACCTCCCGTTCGATGCCAGCGGCAACCTGATTGCGACGCGTTCGCAGCCGAAGAACGCCGGCTTTGGCGTAGTCAACGGCTATCAGGGAGGACGGTCCCTGCAGTTGTGGGTTCGATTGACGTTCTGATATGGACGTGCGGAGGCAGTTGGCCGAAATCGTGAAGGATCAGGACCTGATCCGGCACATTCTGTAAGCCGGGCCTTCTCTGTTAACGAACGGCAACCGGTTAGCGTTTACCGTTTACCGTATTGCCTCGGGCGTTTTCCGGGCCTATTCTCGCTGCATGCGTGAAACGGACTGCAAGACCTGCCTGATGGAACATGACGACGAGATCCACGCGGCCACGGTCAGCCTGCACGAGTGGCTCCGCGAGACGATCAACCGGCGGCTGCAAGAGCCCGTTCCGGTGGAAGCCGCGGCGGCAGCTTAATCAGACTACCTTCGTCATCGCGATGCGGATGCTCTTGTCGAGCTCTACGATCGCCTCGCTGACTTGGCGGCTGATTGTCTCCAGCTTCGAGAGCGTCTTGATGCGCTGCCTGCGGTTTTCCAGCTCCACGTCGCTCAGCACGTACTCGAGCAGCCCGCACTGCTCGGCGATGCTGACCAGCATGATGTCGCGCGTCTCGGGGATGGCGTCCGTCAGAATGGCCTGCGCCAGGCGGATCTTGACGTGCTGCTGCGGCTTGCTGTCGACCATCGGGAAGCGTTCCACGTCGATGATCCACAGCAGCTTCGACTGCTCGTGCCGCAGGACGCCGCTCGAGATCAGCGATTGCAGCGCCTCGCCCTCGAGATCGTCGCGGCGCAGGAACATTTCCTCGATCCACTCGCGAACCGTGGTGAGGTCCGGGCGCGCGGCCATGCGCGACAGCATGCGGTCGAGGATGGGATTGCCGGCCGGAGAGGCGTCGATAATCTGAATGGTTTCGGTGTCCGTGTCGATTTTGCGCGCCAAGGCGAGGTCGAAGAAGACCGCGCCCACGAGCGCGTACGCGGTCCCGAATTCCCGCGTGGAGCGCAGTTTGCCGGTCTTCTCGTCGACCGCCAATAAGACTACCTCTTCCAACATCGTCAGCATGGCAATTCTCCCTGGATCGTGATGATGTGCTGCAACCCGCTCATGTCGAACACCTTCTGCACAGACTTGGCCGCCCGGCAGACGGCGAACTGGGCGCTCTCTCCCTGGGCTGCGCGCGCCCCCTGGATGAGCGCGCGCAGGCCGGCGCTCGAAATGTAGTCGACGGAACTGAGATCCACCGCGACTTTGCCACCCGCCGTTACCGCTGTCCGCAACGCGGCCTCGAGGTCGTCCGCGGTTTCGGAATCGACGCGCCCGCTCACCGCCACCACCGTCCAGTCTCCGCGCGCTTCCTGCGTCACTTGCATCATTTAGGCTCCATCCTTCGTATCATCGAGAGTTCGTTGGTGTCAACGGCGCGCCGGTAGCGCACATCGTGCATGATCTGCCGCACCAGGTGGACGCCGAGCCCGCCGGGCTGGCGGTCCATCAGGGGAGCGTCGAGATTGGGCTCAGGCGCGTCGAGCGGGTTATAGGGCCGGCCGCGGTCGCTATACTCGACCTCGACTCCGCCGGCGGACATGCGCAATCGGACCCGCGCGGCGCCGGGCATGCCCTGACAGCCGCCGTGCCGCACGGAGTTGGTAAATAGCTCTTCCAGCACGAGATTCAGGTCGAACTCGACGTTTTCGTCGAGCCCGTGAGCGCGGCAGAATTCGCCCACCGCCGTCACGAGCCGCTCCAGTTCGTTGACGCTCCCCTGGAGCGCAATATCCGCTTCGGTCAGAATGGGATGATTTTCCCATAGGGCCGCCGGCCCCGGCAATGTTCTCTTAGCCTTCATCGTGGGTGGCGGCCGAGAGTGGCCCCTCGCCGCGCACGCGCCGAATGATCGGGTGCATGGCGATTTGCAGCAGCAGGGCGACGCCGCACCCAGCCGAGACCGCAGTGGCGCGCTCGACGCCGCGCGCCACCACCGAATCCGAGCCAATGGCGACGATGAGCACGCTGGCGCAGGCCGAGCGCACGCCCATATCGAGCCGCGCCCATTCGCAAAGCAGGATGATGAGGACAAGCGAGATACAGACCGCGACCGTGCGATCGGCGACGATCGCGCCCACGATGGCGCCGATGCCGACCCCCAGGAGGTTGGCGACGACACGGATGGCGGAGGCGGCGAGGGAGCGCTGAAAGCCCGGCTGCAAGACGAGCACGGCGGAGACGGCGGCCCACATGCCGCCCGGTCTGCCGGCCCAGCGGTATGCGGCCAGCACGACCAGGGTGGCCACGACGGACTGTCCCGCGTAGACGCAGGCCTCGGCGAATGTCTCGCGGTTCCGCTCCCGTTGCGCCTGAATGGATTCGAGGATCGTCACTCTTTTCAATGTAACTTGAGGGGCAGGGGGGCAATGTGAGGGCGCCCCTTCAGCGATATGGGGACTTTACTGCCAAGTGGATTCGTTAACGCAGCGGCGAGTTTCACAGTGTATCTACCAAACTGATCCAGCCTCTCGTTTCGGAACCTGGGTGTACATCCTGTGAGACGATCAGCTTAGAACCGAATGGCCAAATCCGGAGCGAACAAGCGGCCGAGACTGGCGCCTATTTCAGAAGAGATGAGGCGCATATCTGCGCTCCTTTCTGAGGAACTCCTTCATTGGCCCAGTGTCAGCGCGCGGCCAATGTTCGGCATGCGCGCCTTTTATCGCGGCGCCGCGGTATTCGCAATGCTCCCAGACAAGCGCGCGCTCGAGAGTCCCACTGCCATCGCATATAAGCTGCCCATCGGCACGCAAAGGCGCGAAGGGCACAAATGGCGGCTTTTCGAGTTGGACGGGGAACGTGACCTAGGTAACGCGCTTGCTTGTTTGGACAAGGCGTACAGAAGGGCCGGATCAACTCGAAAGTAGTGAACCGCCACGTGTAGTCACGCCGGAGCACCGGATCAGCCGTGATATGTCGCCAAGAGCTTGCAATCGCCCTCACTTTCACGGAAGACCACCACTCGGACAGGAACGCTAGGACCGCCATCTTGACCGCCCTTAATCCTGGCGGCCGGGCACAAGGAATGGTTGGCCGTTACGCCAGGTGGAAGGGTTCCTCATCACTGACGAGCCTGACAGAACCCCGCATTGGCTCGGAGTTGTATTCTACGGCTACGAGGCGGTTAACGGTTGCGATCCGGGAGGCGTCTGGACGGACGGAGGATGGAGCTATGGTTCGGGTGGTGGCGTTGCTTGGCGGTGCGAGCCTTTGCTGGGCTCAGGGGTTCGACGTGGCGTCGGTGAGGCCGAATGTGGCGAACGACCGTATCGTGACGGTCCAGGTGGGCCCTGACGGCAGGTTTACGGCGCGGGGGTACACGCTGGCACTGTTGATCCAGCGGGCATACGCGGTGAGATACGGATACGTATTGGGGGGACCTGGCTGGGCGTACGAGGACCGGTTCGACGTCGCGGCGAAGGCGTCCGTACCCGGGAGATTCACTGAGGCGCAGTTGCGACCGATGTTGGCGGACCTTCTAGCGGAACGTTTTCGCCTGAAGGTGCACACCGAAAGGAAAGAGGCGCAGGGCTACGCACTGGAGGTCGCGCGCGGTGTGGCGAGGTTGACGAGATCGGCGGAAACCGAGGAGCATCCGGACGATACTCGGATGACGAACGAAAGGTTCACGGCGCAGGGGATCGGCATGGCGGACTTTGCACGGTTCCTGGGAAACAAGCTGGGGGCGCCGGTGGCGGACGAGACGGGACTGGCGGGTTTATATGACATCCACGTGCGGTGGGACGTGGCGCTGGGGCAGGTAGCGAATGCGCACACGGGAGACGAAGCCGCCGACACGCTTCGAGAAGGGGCGTTCCGCGCGGTGGAGCAACAGCTCGGGTTGAAGCTGAAGCCAAAGAAAGTGAGCATTCCGGCCGTCGTTATCGATCACGCGGAGAAGCCGCGGGCGGCGGACAACTGACGATGCCCACCGCAGCAGGCTTTGAGCGACGCAGCAGGCGCTGCCCGCGTCATCCCGAAACGGACCTCTTGCGGGACGGATTCCTTCGCACCTGGTCGTATGACGCCCGACGCTCTCCTCTACCCCTTGGGCCGCGTCTTCATTCCGCGCATCGACTACACAGCCAAGTGGCGATGGCAGCCGAGATGAGTCGGTAGCGCAACGTGCGAGACAGGTCGCGCCGAAGTTTCATAATAAGGGAATGCTCGTGGTTCTCAGCGGACTGCCTGGGGTTGGAAAGACGACATTAGCCCGAGAGCTGGCACGCCAGATCGGCGCAGTGCACCTCCGTATCGATTCCATAGAAGACGCAATCCGTATCGCTGCAACGGGTAGCCAACCTCTGGACGACGTGGGCTACCGGGTCGCCTATGCGATTGCTGAGGACAACCTGCGCGTTGGCCGCACGGTGATTGCGGATTCTGTCAATCCACTTCGGCTAACTCGTGATGCTTGGCTCCACACCGCGAAACGCTCTAGAGTCAGGGCGGTAGAGATCGAAATCAGATGCTCGGCCCTGGACGAGCATCGGCGCAGGGTCGAGGCGAGAGCGGCAGACATGCCGCACTCGATGATACCCACATGGGCAGAAGTAGTAGCCAGAGAATACCATCCTTGGGATCGCGACCATCTGGTGATCGATACTGCCGGCCCCTCAATCGAAGAGAACATCTGCCTAATCCGTGCGGCACTTTCGCAAGGCTGATCGCGACTTCCCAAGAAACGTTGCATAGACAGCACTTGGCCGTATCATGCCCGAGCCGCGGATGTGACCAACATTCCGCCGGGATCGTCGGCGATACAGTCGATTGGGCGCACTGCGCATAAACCGTTCCCCACCGTCTCGACACTCGCTGCGGCGGTTGGCGTCAGCCGCCTGAAATGGATGGCCGCCCAGGATCGGTTAAGCTCCAAAGCGATTATCATTTGGATATGCCGAAAGCTGCTGCAACCAGACGCCCGAGCTCGAAGTAACCGCGGGTCAGTACCAGATAATTGCAAATGCTGGTGGACGCGCATTGCGGCGTCCGCAATTGAGCCGCTCCATATTGACGTAAAGTCCCGACTCGCTCATGTGGATTGCTTTCGGTTGGCCGACCGACATGCCGGCGGGCGGCGCGATCAAGGGCTGGCTATCGATCGAGCGCGCGATAGTATTTGGCGAGGGCAGTGAACGCGGCCTTGGGCTCCCAAGGCATGTCGCGATAACGCTGGCCCCGGCGCCCGCCGTCGAGCACTCGAACGACACCCGCGCTTGCCATGTCAAAATCTGCGCGCGATTCGCCGCCGTCCACCAGGTCATAGCGCGCGAAGGTGTATACGAAGGCGGCGTCAACGCCGGCAGAGTCAAACACTTTCAGTAATTCGGTAAGGTATCGGGCCTGCTCGTCCTCGTCGCGGATCGGATTGCCTTTCAACCTGAGCGGGCGGCCGCGATCGTCCCACTCGATGAGATCCGAGATCCCCCTGCTCGCCATACCGGCGGCGCCTGCGTGGGCGGCGCATCCAAATTCTGTGATGGCTACCGGCTTCCCCAGCGCTCTCCCCTGTGCGACAAAAGCGCGGATATCCTCGCGGAAGCGCGCCGCCATCTGGGCCGTCCGATAACCGGCATCGGTCGAGATGATATCGAACGGCGTCCAGTCAACGCCATCGAGCGGAATAGAGGCGTAGCTCAGCCTGCCACCGAACCGCCGGCGAACCACATCCACGGACTTGCGCAACAAGTCGTTAATTCGGCCGCGAACGCTCGGAATGAGCGGGCCCATGCGATGCGGGTCGGCCAAAGACGCGGCCCGATCCGCTAGTGTCTCCCCTGGCAGGATGCCGGCAGTCATCAAGCTGAGTTCGGAGCCGGTGAGAAAGACGACGTCGGCGCCCTCCCTTCGCACGCGTTCGGCGCGCTCGGCAAAGTCGGGAAGCAATGCAATGAACTCTTCGCCGGTCAGGTTGTTTGTAAACGGGCAGAACCACACTTCGAGACCTGCGCTGGCAGCGCAGGCCGCCGCAGTCTCCAGCCGCTCCGGATATCCGCCGGTTATGCGCACGGCGGCGCAGTGGAGGTCATCGTGGATGATCTCCATCTCGCGTCTTACCACATCCGGATCAAATGGCTCCCGCGTTGTTGTGCCCGCGCTGATGAAGCCCGTATCGTAGTTGATGCCTTTGAATCGCATAGTTCGCACCTCGTTGCCGTTTCTTTGGTGAACCACCTGCAAGTCTGTGCGGACGGATATGGGACGCTTACCTGCCGGCTTTCGTTTTGTTCTCCGGGAAACCGGCCGCAACCAGTTCGAAGGCTTTGCGCAGCTGTGGCAGTATCGGGCCGGAGGGGCCGTCACGCAACCAGCGGTCCATAACAGTCCCGATGACGGAGGTGACCACTGCCGCCGCCACTTGCGGATAGAGATCCTTCGCGCGACGTGCCCCGGACCGCTCGGCGATGACCTCGGCCAACTCAACTTGTGCCGCAGCGGATGCCTTGAGCACCTCGCCTTGAATCGCTGGTTCGGTGACCACGAATCGAATCCGCTCCAGCCAACGGTCGGCGTCGGCGAGCGTTTCACTTTTCTGCACTGGGGGTTCAAACTGCGCCGCCACTGAGTTTACGATTGCCGTCCACAAAGGCTCGCTGGCCGGGCGAGCACGTAATTCGTCGGCAATGCGCAGCAGGCGTTCCAGGTGTCCGGCCGCAACCGCTTCCGCCTTTGTGGAAAAGTAGTTTCGAAAAGTCCTAGGCGAGACGTTCGCGGCCGCGGCGATGTCGTCCACTGTCACGTTTTCCCACCCCCGCTGAAAGCAAAGTCGCAATGCGGCAAGGCTAAGGGCTGCTCGCGTCTCGCGCCGTTTGCGCTCTCTCAAGCCGGCGTCTGTTTCCGCAACAGTGTTCACGTATGCGATACTCGCACATATTTGCTGATTTGGCAATATTTCCTAAATGGCAAATGGCAGACAGGTCCAGCAAGGCTTTCTGGGCGAGGCCGGGCGCGCGCCCGTGATGCACGATACTCGGGCCATCATGGCGCCACAGGGAAATCTTCGGTGGTTGGTGCCTCGTGAAATCAGCGGTTATTACTGGCTACGGCAATCCACGCCGCTCTAGCAACAGTCGGGCCTTGTCCCACGAAAAGTCGGACCGGCACGTAGCCACCAGACTGAAGAACGCGATAATTTCCGGCATCAGCTACGTATAGACTTCCCTTAGCGTCGAAGGTCAGGGCGGTGGGTCCGCCTAGCTCCGCATTTATCGCCAGCCCTCCATCGACTGAAAATCCGGTGGAGCCTGTGCCTGCCGCAGCCGTAATCATCCCGCTTCTATCGACTCTAAAAACGCGCCCGTCGCCGCTGTCGCTATGAACAGGCAACCAGGATTATTCAGCTGCGCATCGATGGCAGGTCCCCCATCGCCCGAGTAACCAGGGCGCGATGTCCCGGCAATTCGAGTCACAACTCCGCTTTGATCGAGCTTGAAAACTGCATGATTACTGGTGAAATAGATATTGCCACCGGCATCCGAAACGAGACCTGATGGCGGCGCGATCGAGATCGACTTTGCCGCGGAAGGCGTGGGCGGAGGCGCACCCCCGGCGATCGTAGAAATGATATATTGCTGACCTGCGGCAACGGGCAGGTTCGGCAAAGTGAGACTGCGGCAGCGTCACACTGGACCATCGAAATCAGGATAGCAACTCGCATGATGCAATACAGTCAGCGACGGGCCGGTGCTATTAGCCTAGGCTACTTCTCAGCGCAAAATTCGCTTTTCGGCCGTGATCTGACCACCCAGC
>CAZSQK010000019.1:0-103434 GCA_964608645.1 uncultured Solibacteraceae bacterium
TTCCTGATGGGAGTGGAACTTTGTGGGTAATTCAAAGGTTTACCAGACGCTTACGCTACAACATCGTGGATGGCGACGATATCAACATCGCCAAGGGACTGATGGAGGTTCGAAAGAAAGGCCCGTAGCGCCCAGGGCTGTGCCCAACTGTGCCCGCGTTGAAGGCCACTCCGGAAGGGTGGCCTTTTCGCTTTTCAGGTCCCGCTCCCATACTTGCCCAATTCGCTCTTCCGTGCCCGTCCACGGTTGGGCACAATCAAAACAATGGGCACAATCGCGGGCACAGTCGCCCCAAAAAAGCGAAAGGCCGATCATCGCTGATCGACCCTTAAATGCTTTGTTTAGAATTTGGTGCGGATGAGAGGACTTGAACCTCCACTCCCTTGCGAGAACTAGAACCTGAATCTAGCGCGTCTGCCAATTCCGCCACATCCGCACATTCGGCAGCACAACTTTTCTATTCTTTCAAAACATCGCGAGCGAAGTCAACGATTAGAGAACGACTTCGACGTCGACGCCCATGCTCCGCGCGGTCCCGGCAACGGAACGCTTCGCGGCTTCCAGATCGAAGCAGTTCAGGTCCGGCATCTTGATCTTCGCGATCTCCTCGATCTGCGCCTGCGTGATCTTGCCGACCTTGGTCTTGTGCGGCTCCGCCGACCCCTTCGCCAGATTCACTGCGCGCTTGATCAGCACCGGCACCGGCGGCGTCTTCGTAATGAAGGTGAACGTGCGGTCCGAGAAAATCGTGATCACCACCGGGATGATCAGGCCTTCCTGGTCCTTGCCCGACGTCTTCGCATTGAACGCCTTGCAGAAGTCCATGATATTCACGCCCTGCGGGCCGAGCGCCGTGCCCACAGGCGGCGCCGGGGTCGCCTTACCGGCGGGAATCTGCAATTTCACCTGAGCGGTAACTTTCTTCGCCATACGTTAAACCTTTTCCACCTGCAAAAATTCCAGTTCTACCGGCGTGGCGCGGCCGAAGATCGTCACCATGACGCGCAGCGTGCCGCGTTCGACGTTGACCTCGTCCACTTTACCCGAGAAATTCGCGAACGGGCCGTCGATGATGCGCACGGAGTCGTTCTTCTCGAACGTCATCTTCGGGCGCGGCCGCTCCGCCGAAGAGGCCTGCCGGTACAGAATCTGGTTGACTTCATCCGCGCTCAGCGGAACCGGCGAATTGCCGCCGCCCACAAAGCCGGTGACGCGCGGGGTGTTCTTCACCTCGTGCCACAGCGAGTCGTTCATTTCCATCTCGACCAGCACGTACCCCGGATAGACGAGGCGCTTGCTGGTCACCTTCTTGCCGTTCCGCAGTTCAACCACCTCTTCGGTGGGAATCAGGATCTGCCCGATCTTGTCGGCGAACCCGAACGCGTCGGCGCGGGTGCGCAGCGACTCGGCGACTTTGTTTTCGAAACCCGAATAGGTATGGATGATGAACCACTTCTTGGGAGAAGATTCATCGTAGCCCGGCTGCTGCTCCGCCTTGGCGGGCTCCGCCGCGGCTTCCGCAACAGGCTGTTCTTCGACGTCTTCGGACGCGGAAAACTCCTCGTGTCCGGGCTGATCATCGAAGTGGACGTTCTCTTCGGCTTCCATATTTCGCCTATTTCGTGAAAAAGCTCAGGAGATCGCGGATACCCTTGCCGAGAACCCCATCCACCACGTAGAAGTAAGCGGCAAACGCAAACACGGAGAAAATCACCACGGCCGTAGTGCTTTCCACCTGTTTACGGCTCGGCCAAGTCACGCGCCGCATCTCGAGCTTCAACTCGGAAACGTAGTCCTTGGTGTCCTGGGTCCACTGTTTTACATCGGCAGCCATATTCTTCCTTCGCGAACTCCCAACTTGTGCGGGGTGGTTGGCAGGGGCGGAGGGATTCGAACCCCCACTCGCGGTTTTGGAGACCGCTGGTCTGCCGTTAAACCTACGCCCCTGGGACGCGCCCCCCAAAACGGCTGAGGGCTGTTCCTATTCTACTTGATTTCCTTATGTGCCTGGTGTTTACGGCAGTGACGGCAGAATTTCTTCATTTCCAGCCGCTCTGTGGTAGTCTTCTTGTTCTTCGTCGACGAGTAGTTCCGGTTCTTGCACTCCGTGCATTGGAACGTAATGATATCGCGAGGCATGCTCAACTCCTACTTTACAATCTCGGTCACCGTGCCGGCGCCGACCGTGCGGCCGCCCTCGCGAATCGCGAAGCGCAACCCCTTGTCCATGGCCACCGGCGTGATCAGCTCCACCGTCAGGTCCACGTTGTCGCCCGGCATCACCATCTCCGTCCCTTCCGGCAGCTGCGCCACTCCCGTCACGTCCGTCGTGCGGAAGTAGAACTGCGGACGGTACCCCTTGAAGAACGGCGTGTGGCGTCCGCCCTCTTCCTTGCTCAACACGTACACCTGCCCTTTGAACGTCGTGTGCGGCGTGATCGTCCCCGGCTTCGCAATCACCTGCCCGCGCTCCACGTCATCCTTGTCGATGCCGCGCAGCAACAAACCCACGTTGTCCCCAGCCCGGCCTTCGTCGAGCAGCTTCTTGAACATTTCCACGCCCGTCACCACCGTCTTGCGCGTGTCGCGGAAGCCGACGATTTCCATTTCCTCGCCGACCTTGCATATCCCCCGCTCGATACGGCCCGTCACCACCGTGCCCCGTCCCTGAATCGAGAAAATGTCCTCGATCGGCATGATGAACGGCTTGTCGATGGCCCGTTCCGGCATCGGAATGTAGTTGTCGACCGCTTCCATCAGCTCGTCGACCGTCTTTTCCCACTGCGGCTCGCCGTTCAGCGCGCCCAGCGCCGACACCCGCACCACCGGCAGATCGTCGCCCGGGAACTGGTAGCTCTTCAGCAGCTCGCGCACTTCCAGCTCGACCAGGTCCAGCAGTTCCGGATCGTCCACCATGTCCACTTTGTTCATCGCGACCACGATGTACGGCACGCCCACCTGCCGCGCCAGCAGAATGTGCTCCCGCGTCTGCGGCATGGGGCCGTCGGTCGCCGCCACCACCACGATGGCGCCGTCCATCTGCGCCGCGCCCGTGATCATGTTCTTGATGTAGTCCGCGTGGCCCGGGCAGTCGACGTGAGCGTAGTGCCGCTTGGCGGTCTCGTACTCCACGTGCGCCACCGCGATCGTGATCCCGCGCGCCTTTTCCTCCGGCGCGTTGTCGATCGAATCGAAACTCCGGAACTTGTTCTTCGGATTGTGCTTCGCCAACACCTTCGTGATGGCGGCCGTGAGCGTGGTCTTACCGTGGTCGATGTGCCCGATCGTCCCGATATTGACGTGCGGCTTGCTGCGATCAAATTTTTCTTTTGCCATGCTACGCCTTCGTGCCTGTCAGGATTGTGAACAGGAAAAAAGAACTGGAGCCGTTGACCGGGCTTGAACCGGTGACCTCGTCCTTACCAAGGACGCGCTCTACCAACTGAGCTACAACGGCCCTACAAAAACAGTGTACGAAAACTCTGGTGGACGGGGGAGGATTCGAACCTCCGTAGCTCGCAAGGAGCGACAGGTTTACAGCCTGTTGCCATTAGCCGCTCGGCCACCCGTCCGGCCCTTTCGCCCGCAGTGATCCCACCAAAGCGAAACCACAGTTGAGGGGGAACTACAAGGATACATGGAACGAGCCTCGCGCGCAACCCGGCGGTCCTCTACGTGGAAAGCCGCGTCGCGCTTCTCTTAATTCCGATTCAGCAGGATGGAGATGCCTGCAAATGCGCGCCTGGGTCGCGCGGTTGCCATCAAACTCGCGGCGCGCCGCTTCAGCGGACGGGTGGAGCGCGAGGCGCGCGCTGTTGCCGCCCTGAACCACCCCAATATCTGCACGATGCCGGCCCCAACTACCTCGGTGATGGAACTGGTGGAAGGCCGGACGCTGGCGGAGCGCATTGTGGCGGGTCCGATTCCAGAGGGAGAGACGCTCGAGATCGCGCGTCAGATTGCCGCGGCCCACGAGAAGGGCAGGATCCGGCGCATCACCTGCGAAGCGATCGCGAAGAACCCGCCGCAACTCGTCATAGACCACTGTCACACCATCCGCGACTGCCAGATCCCGACGCGTGACGGAGCCTCCGATCAAAGAATCATACGCTTTACGCCGGCCGGTTGGATTCCCGATTCCACCATCCGGAACCGTGCACGACTCGTGGCAAAAAACATGTTAACCACCGTAACCCACCATCGCCCTCGCATCGAATATAGAATTGGACTACGATGCTGATCAAAAAAGGTGGGGAACTTCGGTATTCGGACATCACTCCGAAATCCGTCTATGTCAACCGGCGGCAGTTTCTGATGGCCGCGCCGGCCGCATTTCTCGCTGCCAGGGCGGCGCGCGCAGCGGCGCTCCCGTCGCTCGCCAAGAGCCCGTTCAGCACGACTGAGCCGGTCACCGCCGAAAAATACGTCAAGTCCTATAACAACTTCTACGAATTCGGCACCAGCAAGAGCCAGCCGGCGCAGACTTCGCAGCAGTTTAAGACCACTCCGTGGACCGTGTCCGTCGAGGGCGACTGCGCCAAGCCGCGGAAGTTCTCGCTCGACGAGATCCTGAAACTCGCGCCGCTGGAAGAGCGCATTTACCGGCATCGCTGTGTCGAGGCCTGGTCCATCGTCGTGCCTTGGGCGGGATACTCGCTCAGCGCGATCCTGAACCAGGTCCAGCCAACCGCGAAGGCGAAATTCGTGGCCTTCGAGAGCTATTGGGACCTCAAGCAGATGCCGCTCGCGCGCCCGGAAATGGCCGGTATTCAGTTCCCCTATGTCGAAGGGTTGCGGCTCGACGAGGCCATGCACCCTCTCGCCATGCTGACCGTGGGCATGTACGGGGAATCGCTGCCACCGCAGGATGGCGCGCCGGTGCGGCTGGTCGTGCCCTGGAAGTACGGCTTCAAGAGCATCAAGTCGATCGTCAAGATCAAGCTGACGGGCAGCATGCCTCCCACCACATGGAACATGTCGAACGCGCAGGAGTACGGGTTCTATTCGAACGTCAACCCGAACGTCGATCATCCGCGCTGGAGCCAGTCCAAGGAGCAGCGCCTGCCATCGCTCTTTAAGAACCACCCCACCCAGATGTTCAACGGCTACGGCGATCAGGTCGCCAGTCTCTACAACGGCATGGACCTGAAGAAGAACTACTGACGCCATGCTGCGCCGCCGCTGGATCAAAGTGGTCGTCTTTCTGTTGTGCCTCGCGCCCGCCGGCTATCTGGGCTGGCGGTTCTACACGCAGGACCTCACGGCAAACCCGCTGGAATTCATCACCCACTTCACCGGCGACTGGGCGATCCGGCTGATTGCGGCGACGCTGGCCATTACACCGCTGCGCAAACTGCTCCAACTCCCCGACCTCATCCGCTTCCGGCGCATGATCGGCGTGTTCGCATTTTTTTACGCGTCGCTGCATTTCCTTGCCTACCTCTGGCTTGACCGGCTGTTCGATTTCCACGACATCACGAAAGACATCGCGAAACGACCCTTCATTACCGTAGGCTTCGCCGCGTTTGTGCTGATGCTGCCGCTTGCGATCACCTCCACAAAGGGTTGGATCCGCCGTCTCGGCGGCAAACGCTGGCAACTGCTGCACAGGCTCGTGTACCTCAGCGCGATCGCCGCCGTTGTCCACTATTACTGGCTCGTAAAATCCGATATCCGGCTGCCGCTGCTGTACGGCGGAATTGTCGGCTTGCTCCTCCTCTACCGCCTCGCCATGTGGCTTCGCAGTAAACCTTCGTTAGCGTTGGTCCGCCGCTTGCTTCCCAACTAACAATACGGTCGGCTCAGCACGCAAAGCTGACGGAGGATATATGAAGAAACTTCCACTCGCCGCGTTGTTGTGTGTAATTTCGAGTACTATCTATGGTCAAGAACTAAGGATCGTAAATGCGGCTTCGCTCTCCGCGGTTACTGTTGCTCCGGGCAGCATTATCAGTATCTTCGGAACGAAACTCACCACTGGGGTCGCATCCGCGGCCGACGTCCAACACCCGCCAGCCAGCCTCGGTGGCGTCACTGTGACAATCGCTGGGGCGCCTGCGGCATTATTCTACGTTTCCCCGACTCAGATCAACGCTGTAGTAAACGCGGCGACACCCGCGGGCAGGGACACAGTAACGATCGCATCCGCGGTGGGAACCCAGACGGGCAGCGTCACGGTCGGCGCCGACGCGCCTCCGGGGCTCTTCTCGCTCTCCGGGAGCGGCACGCGCGACGGCGCCATTCTGAATGCCATCACGTTTCTGCTCGGGGATTTCAGCACGCGCACCGCGAACTCGCCGACATACCTCGCGCTCTTCGCGACGGGGCTCACCTCCAACACTCCGGCGGTGACCATCGGCGGCGTTCCGGTTACCGTCACGTTCGCTGGCCCCACGCCGTGCTGCGCGGGCTTGCAGCAGATCAATGTGATGCTGCCCGATTCTCTGGCCGGAGCCGGACGCGTGCCGGTGGTTGTCACCGTCAACGGCCACGCGAGTAACACGGTGGAAATCGTCCTTTTGCCTCCGAGCACGGCCAGGCAATTCAACGACGATCAGGATAATCACTCGCGCAGCCGTGAATTGGCCGCGCTCGCTTACATCCCCGGCACGAGCCTGGTTCTCAGCACCGACCAAAACGACGACGTCGTGCGCGTCATCGATGTCAATGCCAAGTCCGTCACGCGCGTCATTGCCCTCCCCGATGGGGCCGCTCCCACCGGCATCGCCGTAAACGCGACGGGCGCCACCGCCGTGGTGGCGGAGACCGGCCGCGGCAAAATGGCAATCCTCAACCTGACCTCCTTCGCCGTCACCAATGAGACGAATGTCGGGGCGGCGCCCTCCCGCGTGGCCATCGCGGGGACTCAGGCCGTCGTCGTCAATCGCGATGACGACACAGTTACGATCGTGGATCTGACGACTGGCGCCGCGCAGAAGACGCTCGCCGTCGGCCGCGGTCCGATGGGACTCGCCGTCGATGCCGCGGCGCGGAAGGCCTATGTCGCCAACGAAAATGACGGCACGATCAGCGTCATCGATCTCAACGCGCTGGCGGCGGCTGCGCCAATTTCGCTCGGCGCGTCGGTGCGGCCGCAAGGCATCGCGCTGGTCCCATCCGCCGGCGTCGCCTTCGTCACGGCTCCCGGCAATGGACCTGACGGGACCGTGCTGCTGGTCAACCTCAACACCAAAGCTATCACGACCCTCCAGGCCAATCCCGACCATTCCGGCGGATCGAGCGACGCTGTCTATTTCAATGGCAAGGTCTATTTCGCCAACCAGACCGGCGGCTCGATTTCCATTCTGCCGATCTCGCCGTCGACGGGCGCTCCCACAGGCGCCATTACGACCGTCAAGGTCGATCTTGGGGCCCGTGCGCTCGCCATCGATACGAAAGACAACCTGCTCGTGGTGAGTAACGAAGGAACCGGAACCTTGGTGCTGGTCAACCTCAACTCGAACGCCGTCACCGGACGCATCGACGCCGTTCGCTCTGATGGAAACGACGATCAGGACGACCGTAGCGACCGCGATCGCGCGTCCAACCTGCCGGCCGTGCAAACGCTCAGTCCGGCTTCGGGGAAGGCGGGAACGACCTTCACCTTGACCATCACCGGCTCCAACCTCGGCGGCGCGACCGAGATCAGCTTCGGCGGCAACGAGGGGAATGGGAAAGGGAACGATCGCTCATCCGATTTCACCGTAAAGAATATCGCCGTGTCGGCGAACGGAACGCAGTTGACGGCGAGCGTTTCGATCGCCGCCTCCGCCAAACCCGGAGGCCGCATCGTTCAGGTCACGACGCCGAATGGCGACTCCGACGCGAAACACGCCGGCGCCGCGGTGTTCATGGTGTTGCCGTAGAATCGGGCGGGTACAATCGGAAGGATGCGACGCTGCCTCCTTTTGGTTGTGCCCGCGCTGCTGGGCGCCGCCGATCTGAAAATCGACCACGCGACGGTCGCGGGGCGTGACTTGAAGACCGTGCAGGCGGGGCTGGAAGCCGTCGGCATTCCGATTGTTTACGGGGGAGCGCATGCCAATGGTGTCACGGAAATGGCGCTTGCCAGTTTCCCCGATGGCTCTTACCTGGAAGCGATCGCCGTCCAGGCCAAAGCCGACCCCCAGGCGCTCGCGCGGCACGAGTGGGCGCAGTTCCTGAAAGAAGACTCCACGCCCTGCGCTTGGGCTGTTCAGACGAAGGACCTGGCCGCCGAGCGTCGACGCCTGCAAGCCGCCGGGGTAACGGTTTCGGAGCCGGTCCGCGCCGGCCGGCAGAGGCCCGACGGCGTGCGCCTCGACTGGGAGACCGCAGATATCGGAAGCGGCGTGCGCGGCAGTTTCTTCCCCTTCTTCATCCACGACTTCACGCCGCGCGAGCAGCGCGCCTTCCCGCAGGGCAAGCCTACCCTGCGCGATTTCAAGGGTGTCTCGCGCGTGGTGATCGCCGTGCGCAATCTCGATGCGGCCATTGAGCAATATCGCAAGGCTTTCGCGCTGCCCGCCGCTATCAAGCAGGTAGACAAGGACTTCGGCGCGCAGTTGGCAATCCTCGGTGGCGCGCCCGTGGTGCTCGCTCAGCCGTTGCGTGTGGGCAACTGGCTCGATGAGCGACTCCAGCGCTTCGGTGAAGGGCCCTGCGCGTTCGTGCTCGGGGCGGCCCGTCCCGGGCGGTACAAGGCCGCCTCCAAGACCCGCTGGTTTGCCGTCGATATCTCCTGGTTCGACCCCGCGAAACTCGGTTGGCGGCTGGGTTTCGAGCCGGCGCAGTAAGAAATACTAGTTCGCCCAAAGAACCGCTGGTACTTGTTGTCCCGGCCGGTCCCGCCGCAAGATAGGATCGATGAAGTACCCTAGCTGGTTAAAGCACCTGTTCGGACCGGCAGACGGCCGCTGCCGTTTGAGGATGAAAGCCGACTTCGAAGCCACCCTTTCCGGATCGTTCGGCATGCTCGAAGTCACCGCAGTGGATGCCAACCGCGACAGTGCCGGGGTCCGTTCCCGAGCGCCGCTGGCGGCCGGCACTCTGGCGTTCCTTCGCATCGGTGAACTGGGCCTGATGGGCTTCGTCCATGTGCGGCGCTGCTCGCCTACCGGAGACGGTTATCTGCTTGGTTTGCAATTCCGCGAAGCGCTCGCTCACGATCGGAGCAACGACGGCGGCGAATGGACCCGCCGCCGCATCGGCCGCTGCGCCTACCGCGTCCTGGACGAAGCCGACATTTAGATTCGATCTTCCGCCCGCGGGTGCCACGCACTCGCTGGCCGTCGGCCGGCCGTCGTTTTGGGGGATTTCCTAGTTCCGTCCGTGGTGCTTTTGGTGGTTGTCGTATAGCAAACCCGCGCCGGCGCCGGCAATGGCTCCGATACCGGCGCCTTTGCCGCCTCCCGCCAAGGCGCCGATCGCCGCTCCACCCGCCGCGCCGATCCCCACCCGTTTGGCCGTGTTCATATGCCTCTTGTGGCGGATATACTGTGCACGGGTGCGGCCGTGATACGTATGGTAGGTCGCCGCGACACTCGGAGTAGCCGTGCTAAACAGCATGCCGGTCGACAGAACTGCGGTCAGAAGAGTCTTCTTCATAGCCCAAGATCCTCGCAATTCCCATTTGCACGGCGGGGGCCGAAGTTCGTCTGCGAGGATGTAAGGAAACGCACTTTGCCCTATTGAAGTCGGACCCGGTGGGGAATAGTCTGGATTCCTGACGCTCGGAGGAGCGGAAAGGAGAAACAATGGCACTCTTTCTATTGCAGGTGGCTTATACAACGGAAGCTTGGGCGGCCCTGGTCAAGAACCCGCAGAACCGGGACGAGGCAGTTCGCCCGGCAATCGAGGCGCTCGGCGGCCGCGCCGAGAAGTTTTATATGGCATTCGGCGACTATGACATTATCGGCGTAATCGACATGCCCGACGCGGTGACCGCGGCCGCCTTCTCCATGGCGATTCTGGCCGGCGGCGCGTGCAAGACCGTGAAGACTACTCCGTTGCTCGCCGTGGAAGAAGGTGTGGAGGCGATGCGTAAGGCGACCACCTGCGGCTACAAGCCCGCCACGCAAAGCGCCACCGCCGGTTAGAGCGGACGACCCGGCGGGTAAGCGACAATCAGGAGGGATGACTCCTCCGCGCCAGCCCCGCCGGGGCCGTGATTTCAGCCAGGAACTCGTTGAAAAGGGCTGGTACCATAGCTTCGAGCTGCCGGACGGAACCCGCATCGAAGGGCACAATACTCTTGAAATTCTGACCCGGCGATGGGCGCGCTTTCCTCTTCCCGCCGACCTGCGCGGCCGGCGCGTGCTCGACGTCGGCGCATGGGACGGCTGGTTCAGCTTCGAGGCCGAGCGCCGCGGCGCCGCGGTCGTGGCTATCGATTGCGTGGAACTGGACACGTTCCGGCGGATTCACCGCGCTCTCGCCTCCCAGGTCGACTATCGGATCCTCGATTTCTTCGAACTGCCCGAGGCGCAACTCGGATCCTTCGATTTCGTATTCTTCCTGGGTGTTCTCTACCATCTCAAGCATCCGCTGCTGGCGCTGGAGATCGTCTGCGCCCTGACGACAGACACCGCGATTGTCGAGTCCTTTGTCACCGACGCCGAGACGTGGCGCGACCATACCGCCGAAATGCCGGCTCTGGAGTTTTACGAGACCGATGAGCTCGGCAACCAATTGGACAACTGGTTCGGCCCTTCTGTCGCGTGCCTGATGGCGATGTGCCGCGCCGCGGGTTTCGCGCGCGTCGAACTGATGCACGCGGCGGGCTTCACCGCCGGTGTCGCCTGTTTCCGGCATTGGGAGCAGGCGCCCGCCAATCCGACGGAGCAAGCCCCTGAGTTGACCGCGGTGATGAATAACCGCACTCTCGGAATCAACTTCTCGACGCGCAAAGAAGAGTACCTCTCCTGCTGGTTTACCGCCTCTCGCGAGCCTGCTCGCGAAGAGCTGCGCCTCGAAGCCGGCGGCTACGGAGTCCCCGCGCTCTACCTGCGGTCCGCGCCCGGCGGCGGTTGGATGGCGAACTTTCGACTGCCTCCGGGACTGGCCGCGGGCTGGCACGATGTCCGCCTTCGCTTCGCCGCCAGCGGCTTCGGCTCGCCGTGCCGCATCGCCGTCGATCTGAAGCCGGCGGTGGACCGCCTCGCGATCACTGGCGCCTGCGACGGCCGCACGTGGAAGCCCGCCGAGGTCGCGGCCGGCTCCTTTGTGAGCTGCTGGGTCCAAGGCTTGCCCGCGAATGCCGATCGCGCCAACACGCGCGTGATGCTCGGGGAGACGCCGCTGCGCGTCGAATACGTCGGCGCGCCCGACGGGGCGGGCTTGCGCCAGGTGAACGCCGCCGTACCGGAAGGAGTAGAGACGGGCGGGCTGATCGTCGAGTGCGCCGGCGTGCGGTCGTCGCCCTGGCCCGTGCGGATAACGTGCGAATAGGCCGCTACTGCTTTTTCCCGTTCCGGTATCTCGCCGTGGCGGCTTCGTGGTCGGCGATATTGCTCGAGAACTGGTGCCCTCCCGACCCGTCCGGCCGCGCCACGAAGTACAAAGCGCTGGATTCCGAAGGATGCAGCGCCGCTTCCAGGGAGGCCAGCCCCGGATTGGCAATCGGTCCCGGCGGCAACCCCGTGTGGCGATACGTGTTGTAAGGGTCCTCGCTGTCCAGATCGGAACGGTGGATCACGCCGTTGTACCGCCCGGCCAGAACGGCCGCATAAATTGTCGTCGGATCGCAATCGAGCTTCATCCCGATTCGGAGCCGGTTCTGAAACACCGCCGCGATCTGCGGTCTCTCTTCTGGCAGCTTGCCTTCCTTTTCCACCAGCGATGCCAGGGTGACCGTACGGTGCGTGTCCGCGCCGGTCTTGAGTCCGCGCCACACCTCGCGGAATTTGCCGGTCATGATCCGGCACAGCCGATCGGGAGTCGTGTGGCGGCTAAGCTTGTAGGTGTTCGGAAACAGGTAGCCTTCGAGCGTCGGCGCCGCCGGGTCGAGGTCGTGGATCATCGATGGATCCCGCGCCGCTTTCAAGAACTCGGAGCCTGGAAACAGCCCCAGTTGCTCGACCGAAGCCGCGATATCGAACATGTTCTTGCCCTCCGGCACCACCAGTTCGAACGCGAATACGTCCCCGCGCGCCAGACGGTCGAACACCTCGATAGGCGATGCCGCATGGTTGAAGCGATACTCGCCGGCCTGCAGTTTACGGCCGCGCTCCGTCAGCCGCGCCAGCAGAAAATCGTAGCGGCTGCGCACCACCCCGCCATCCGCCAGCAGCGCCGCGATCCCGTCCGTCGACGTGCCGCGCGGGATATCGATGAAGACCTCTCCCTGAAACCCCTGGTACGGCGACAGGGCGCGGTACACGAGAAACACGCCGGCGGCGACGGCGAGAAAGAAGAGACGGCGCACGAATTTCATAGGGAATCCAGATAGCTCTGCAGCAGAATCACGGCCGAAAGTTTATCGACGGCGGCGGCGCGTTTTTCGATGCTGATGCCGCTCGAGCGCAGCACCCGCCCCGCTTCCACCGAGGTGAGCCGCTCGTCCCATAAGCGGACCGGCAATCCGAGCCGGCTCTCGATGGCGGCGGCAAACTCGCGCACCCAGCCCGATTGCCGGCCTTCGGCGCCGCGCATGTTGATCGGATTTCCCAGCAGGATGAGGCCCACGCCATGCTCCCGAGCCAGGTCGCCCAGCGCCGCCAGGTCGGCGCGATTGTTGGTGCGGACCAGGTTCGGCAGCCCCTGCGCCGTGATGCGGAGGGGGTCGCTGAGGGCCAGTCCGATTCGTTTCTTGCCGAGATCGAGTGCCAGGATGCGGGAAAGCGGGAGCGTCAAGTTCAAGTCCATTATAGACGGGGCCATGTTACATTCGAGACAAGGATTGTGGCGGGGTCGTGGCTCTCATAACCAAACCATTAAGCGCAGGCGCTGCGGAGGCCGTTCGCGAGGCGCGGACCCTCGCTCTGCCCGTGATTGGCTTCGCGGCGGTGATCGCCATCCTCTACTTTGGCCGCGTTTTCTTCATCACGTCCCTGATCGCGATGATCATCGCGTTCATCCTCGAGCCTTTCGTGGCGCTCCTGATGCGGATTCGCTTCCCGCGCAGCCTCGCCAGTTTCGTCGTCTGCACCATTGCGCTGCTGTTCCTGTATGTGATCGGCATGGGCGCCTATTCGCAGGTGTCCGCGATTTATGGCGACCTCCCGAAGTACGGCGAGCGAATCGGCGACATCGTCGACGAAATCCGCCAGAAGGTCCAGGGCGCCGAGGAGCGAACCCTCCAGATGGTGGTGCCGGCCCGGCAGCGACAGCAGCAGGAAGCGGAGCGGTTGCGCCAGCAGCAGGCCGCGGCCAACCGGCGCAGCAAACGTGTGGACCCGCCGCCTCCTCCCACCGGCGTGGCGGCGATCCCCGAAGTCCGCATTCATGAAGACGGCACGCCCATCGGCGATTACATTTACTCGCGCCTCAGCTCCTTCTACCAGATTCTGCTGATGGTCTCCTTCATCCCCTTCCTGGTCTATTTCATGCTGAGCTGGCGGGACCACATCAACCGCAGCTTCCTCCAGTTCTTCCACGGCGAGGATCGCCTGATTGCCGCGCGCAGCCTGGAGGGAATTGCGGAAATGGTGCGCGCTTTTGTCGTCGGCAACTTCCTGCTGGGGCTCTTGCTGGCCGTGCTCAGTTCGGTGGCGTTCTGGCTGATGCGGCTGCCGTATCCGCTGCTGGTGGGGCCGTTCAGCGGGTTCATGAGCCTGGTGCCATACGTCGGCATGCCTCTGGCGCTGGTTCCCCCGCTATTCGCCGCCCTGGGGGTCAATAAATTCTCGACCTACGTTCTGGTGGTGGCTGTGGTGGCGATGTTGCACCTGATCGCGCTGAACCTGCTATATCCGAAAATCGTCGGTTCCCGCGTCCATTTGAATCCGCTCGTTGTGACGTTTTCCCTGATGCTTTGGGGCTTCCTCTGGGACGCTCCCGGCCTGCTTCTGGCGATTCCCCTGACCGCCGGCCTGAAGGCTGTCTGCGACAATGTCAAAGGGCTGCGTCCGATCGGGAAGTTCCTCGGCGATTGAGCGATCGCGCCTCTCTGTTACACTCAGGTTTCTCTCTGATGGCTATCCCTGAATCCGCACGACAGTTCATGTCGGGCCTCATCGATCGCGCGCGCAGGCTCAAGAAGACGATCGCTTTCCCGGAAGGCAACGACCCGCGCGTCCTCGAGGCGGCCGCCCGTCTGGCGCGGGAAGGGCTTGTCAAACCGGTGCTGGTCGGCAAGCCCGTTGCCAACATCGAGGGTGTCACGTTTGTCGACCCTGGCAGTTCGCCCCTCGCCGGCAAATATGCCGCGCTTTACTATGAGCGGCGCCGCGCCAAAGGTATCACCCAGGTCGAAGCGGCCGGTGTGGCGCGCCAGCCTCTCTACTTTGCTTCCCTGATGGTCGGCGCGGGCGACGCCGATGGCAGCGTCGGGGGAGCGGTCAACAGCACCGCGGAGACCGTCCGCGCCGCGCTGCACTGCGTCGGGCCGGACCCGCGCGCCCGGCTGGTCTCGAGCGTCTTCATTATGGCGCTGCAGGATCGCTCTCTCGGGCACAATGGACTGATGGCGTTCGCGGACTGCGCCGTCGTCATCGATCCGACCCCGATGCAGCTCGCCGATATCGCCATTGCCACCGCGCAGAGCACCCGCGTCCTCATCGACACCGAACCCGCCGTGGCGCTGCTCAGCTTCTCCACCAAGGGCAGCGGCAAGCACCCCGACGTCGACAAGGTGGTGGAAGCGCTGCGCATCGTGCAGGCGCGCGCGCCCGAGCTCAACGTCGATGGCGAGTTGCAGGCGGATGCGGCCGTTTCCGCCGTGGTCGGCCAATCCAAAGCGCCCGGATCCAAAGTCGCCGGCCGCGCCAACACGTTGGTCTTCCCCAACCTCGCCTCGGCGAATATCGGCTACAAGCTGGTGGAGCGCCTGGGCGGCGCGATGGCTATCGGACCCTTCATGCAAGGGCTTGCCAAGCCCGCCAACGATCTCTCGCGGGGGTGCTCGGCCGAAGATATCTATTACGTGGCGATCGTCACCGCGCTGCAATCGGAGCGAGGGTGAGGCCATGCTGCCGTACCGCCTGGTCTTTCACGAACGGTACGACCTGCACCTCGGCGAACACGTCTTTCCCTCCAAGAAGTACCAGTGGTTGCGGGACCGCCTGGTCCGCACCCGTTTTGCGGCGGCCGAGGATTTCGTGGCGCCCGAACCCGCCAGGGATGAGGATCTCCTGCTTGTGCACGACGCCGCGTGGATCGCCAAACTGCGCAGCGGAGCCCTCACCTACCAGGACATCCTGCGCCTCGAGATTCCTTATTCGCGTCCCATGGTGGACGCTTTCTGGCTGGCCGCCGGCGGCACGATCCTCGCCGCCCGCCTGGCGCTCGAATGCGGCGTCGGGTTCAATATCGGCGGCGGTTTCCACCACGCCTTTCCAGGCCATGGCGAGGGTTTCTGCGCCGTCAACGATATCGCCGTCGCGATTCGCCGCCTGCAGCGCGACGGCGCCATCCGCCGCGCCATGGTTGTGGATTGCGACGTCCATCACGGCAATGGCACCGCCGCGATCTTCGCCGGCGATCCATCCGTTTTCACGCTCTCCATTCACCAGTTGAACAACTACCCGTCGCAAAAGCCGCTTTCGAGCCTCGACATCCACCTTGCCGACGGTATTGGCGACACCGAGTACTTGCATCGCCTCGGCAATGGCTATCGCGCTGCGATGACGATGTTCCACCCGGAGCTGGTGATTTATGTGGCCGGGGCGGACCCTTACTGCGAAGACCAGTTGGGCGGTCTCTCGTTGACCCTCGATGGTTTGCGCGAGCGCGACCGGCTCGTGATCTGGAGCGCGCTCAGTCACCGCGTCCCGGTCGCGGTTGTCCTCGCCGGCGGTTACGCCCAGAGCGTCGAGGACACCATTACGATTCACGCCAACACCGCCGCCGTGGCCAAGGATGTGTTGGAAAGCGGCGCCTGGCAGTCGTAGCGCCCGCTCTTATTTCGCCGCGCGGCGGAACAGGAAGAGCCCCGACTTGCCTCCGACGATCACTTCCGGGTAGCTTTTCCCTTCGACGCTCGCGACCGTGACCTGCATACCGCCGCCCGCCCGCGAGCCGTAGTCGATGATGTGCTTCACCCACTCGATCGCGCCCGCCGGTGTCTTGAAGTGCTCGTACCAGTAGATTCCCAGTGGCTCGCGTTCCCCCGGATCGCGCCCGTTGTGCGCCATGAAACGTTTGCCCGTCACTAGATCGAGTTGACCGTCCCCGTTGACATCCGCCAGCACGAGGGAATGCGGTTGCGACCAGCTGTCGTCGATCATGTGCTTCGTCCACCCGCCTTGCGCGGTCTGCTCCAGCCAGAAGACGCCATAGTTATGCGCCATTGACGTGACGATGTCGGGACGTCCGTCGCCGTTCACGTCCAGCACATGAATGAAGCCGACCTCGCCGAGTTGGAAATCGGCATGGAACTTCCAGACGCCGCTGCGCGGGTCGGCGGGCGCCTCGAACCAGCCGGTTGGCGTCAGAATGTCGTTTCGGCCGTCATGATTGACGTCGCCCGCGCCGATGCCGTGGCCGAAGGAATGATCGGCCACCGGATGCGCCACGAACTCGCCGTTGCGCGCCTCGTACCAGGTGAGCGGCGCATTGGCGTTGCCGAATTCCGGAAGCACCTCGCGCGCCTTGCCGTCGTTGTCGAGATCCACCAGAAACGCGAACTCGACGTTGAAGCGCGTCTCGATGGCATGGTCCTTCCACAGCGCGCCCGTCCTGCCCGGATTCTCGCTCCACCAGACGCGCTTGCCGAACCACGAGCAGCTCACCACGTCGATGCGGCCGTCGCCGTTCACGTCCATCGGCAAATCGCTGAAATCGTCGATGTAATTATTGGTGAAGTCGATCTCGCGGAACCGGTGCTTGATCCACTTCGGCCCCTCGTACCAGTATTCGCCCGAGACGATGTCCGGCTTTCCGTCGCCGTTGATATCCGCGACGGCCGCCGGCTCGCTCGCGCCCGCGTCGATCATCTGCCGCTCGAAGGCGATGTCCGCGGGACGGCTGGCCGCCCAGGCAAGCGCGCCCGCCACGATGATGAACCCAACCAGATACAGCCGTAGACGCATCATGTCGACTCCCCAGCGCTATAATACCCCCGTGCCAACGAACGGACGCATCCGGCAATCCCTCGCTTACTGGTGTCTGAACGCCACCGAATGGCAGTGGGACATTCATCGCGTCTGCGAGACCGCCTGCTCTCTCGGATGCCGCAGCGTGGAACTGGCGCCAGTGGAGGACTGGCCGGCGATTCGCGGGTACGGCCTAGATATCGCAATCGCCCTCAACGGAATGCCCGACCCGGTCTTCGCCAAAGGGCTCAACAATCCGCGCTATCAGGAAGAGGTCATCGCGACGACCAAGAAGAGCATCGACACCTGCGCCGATCACGGCGTTCGGAACGTCATCGCGTTCACTGGCTATAAGTGGCGCGACGCCGCCGACCCGTCCGCCGGCGAAATTCCGCGCGGCGAAGGCGCGGCCAACACCGTCAAGGGACTGCGCGAGCTGGCGCGCTACGGCGAATCCCGGGGGGTCACCGTCTGCATGGAGCACCTCAACACACGCGACGATTCGCACCCGATGAAAGGCCATCCCGGCTACCAGGGCGATGACATCGATTATTGCGCCGACATCATCCGCGAAGTCGGATCATCCCACGCCAAGCTGCTGTTCGACATCTACCACGTCGCCATCATGAACGGCGACATCATCCGCCGCCTGCGCCAGTATCGCGATCTCCTCGGCCATATTCATACCGCCGGCGTGCCCGGCCGCGCCGAGTTGGACGATTGTCAGGAGATCCACTACCCGGCCGTCATGCGGACGCTGGTCGAGATCGGCTACACCGGGTATGTCGGCCAGGAGTTCATCCCCACCCGCGACCCCGCGGAGGGGCTCAGACAGGCCGTCGCGCTGTGTGACGTCTAGGCTATTTCACCGCCACCCGAAACCTCTCCCGCTCCTCCAGCCCCGCGGCCCCGGACGCGACCAACGTGTAATCCAACGTCTGCTTCGGGTAAAAACGGATGCAATTCTTCGGGACGGCCGGCAGTTTCCAGCCGATCGGATCCAGCCGAACGCCTGTCGCGTGTTCGACCCCGTAACACACGGTCACGACCTCGCCCTGCGGAATCGCCTTGTCGCTGACAGCCATCAGGCGGAACACCGGCGGCGCGGGCCGCACCTTGATCTCGAAGGACGCTTCGTCCGTGCGGCCGTCGAAGCCCTCGGCCACCAGCCGGTACGTAGTGTCCGACCGCGGCCCCACCCAGAAGCACCGCACCAGGGCGGGCGGCAAATTCTCCACGGGCGGTTCTAACCGCAGCGTCTTGGCGTTGCGAACTCCATAACAGATGACGTTGCGCTCTCCGTCGACAATATCGGCGGCGCGCGCGTAAAACTGCACGATCTTGACCGCGCCGTCGTCAGGAGCGGCGATTCGGGCCGTCGCGCGCCGGCCTTCCAGAAGACGCCGGATGCGGAGATCGGCGTCATGCCGCTGGAGCCATGTCCAGCCCAACTGTGCCAACACCACCGCCAAAACGATTCGCGCCACGATGCCAATGCGTTTCATACCAATGTTTGGAAACCATTTCGGACTTTTTGGTTTCAAACTCCTATGAACGACCTTCGCTATGCCGCCCGCACGCTCCGCCGCACGCCGGGATTGACCGCCGTGGCTCTCATCGCCCTCGCGCTCGGCATCGGCGCGAATTCGGCGATCTTCAGCGTCGTCTATGCGGCCCTCCTCCGCCCCCTGCCCGTTCGTGATGCGAGCCGTCTGGTCGCCATCCACGCCTACAACCCGAAGTTCAATATCCCCCCGATTCAGCCGTCCTACAGCGTTTACGGCGTCTGGAAAGACCAGGCGCGGGCATTCGATTCGACCGCTGCCTCGTGGTCGGGTGTAGCGGATCTCGACGGACAAAAGCTTCCCCACTGGCGCGTAACTGGTGGTTTCTTCCCCACGCTCGGCGTCCAGCCGGCGCTCGGGCGCGCCTTCACCGCCGCGGACGACCAGCCCGGCGCGCCGAATCTCGTGCTCGTCAGCCACGAGCTTTGGTCGCGGCAATTCGCCCGCGATCCCGCCATCACCGGCAGGACCCTCAAGCTCGACGGCGATACCTACACCGTCGCCGGTGTGATGCCCCGCGGCTTCCAAATCGACGGCAAGCCCGCCCAGCTTTATACCGCGATGCGCAAAGACACGGCGTCCAAAGGCTACTTGCCGGTCACCATCTACGCCCGTCTGAAGCCAGGCGTTACGGTGGCGCAAGCGCAGGCCGACCTCGACGGCATCGAGTCTCGCCGCGACGTCCGCAATTCGGGCTGGAAGGCCCGCGTCTGGACGTTGCGCGAATCCATGATCCGCGACTTCCGCCTGAGCCTGCTGGTGCTGCTCGGGGCCGTCGCCCTGGTGCTGCTGATCGCCTGCGCGAACGTCGCCAGCCTGTTGCTCGCGCGTTCCAGCGCCCGCCGTCAAGAGGTCGCGATCCGCGCCGCACTGGGCGCGCCTCGCGGCCGCCTGATCCGCCAGTTCCTGACCGAGAGCCTCCTCCTCGGCGCCGCCGGGGCAGCCGCCGGTTTGCTGCTGGCCGCGTTGTCGATGCGCCTGATCCCCTCGCTCGACAACGAACGCCTGCCCAATGTGCTGCTGGCCACCCGCATCGATGGCGGTGTGCTGGCGTTTACCGCACTCATCGCGATGGCGACCAGCGTCCTATTTGGCATGGTCCCGGCGCTCTCGGCGGCGCCGCTTCGCGTCCAGGAGCGCCGCACCGGCACGAGCCGCGGCAGGCGCGTGTGGAACACTCTGGTGGTGTCGGAAACCGCACTCGCGCTGATCCTCCTGATCGGCGCCACCATGCTCATTCGCAGCTTCTTCTATCTCCGCGACACCGCTCCGGGCTTTCACGTCGACGGTTTGCTCACGGTCAGCGTGGCGCCGCCGTATGAGACGGCTCTCGAGAGGGCTCGCGCGATCCCCGGCGTGATTGCGGCCACCCTCGCCTCCAACCTGCCGCTCGATGGCGATTACCGGTCGATGAGCATGCGCATCGAGGGTCTGCAGGTCGCACGCCCCCAAGACCTGCCTATCTTATGGCATCGCTTCGTGGAAGCCGACTACTTTCGCACGATGGGGATTCCCTTGCGCCGCGGCCGCGCCTTCACCCCGCAGGACCGCTCCGGAGTGATCGTCAACGAGACCATGGCTCGCCGCTTCTGGCCAGGACAGGATGCCCTTGGCAAACACGTCGGACCGTACGAGGTCGCCGGAGTCGCCGCCGATGTGCGCATCCACAATGCAACGGAAGCAGGCCTGCTCGAAGTGTACTTCCCATATATCCAGGAGCCCCAGCGTTCGATGACCCTCGCCATTCGCGCTCCGCGCTCCATGGCCCCTGCCATTGCCCGCGCGTTCGGCACGCCCAAGGTCGGTGACATGTTGGACATCGCAGCCGGCCGCCTGATCCAGAAGCGCCTCACCGCGGTCCTGATCGCCGTGTTCGCCGGTCTCGCCTTCGTCCTCGCGATTGTGGGGATCTACGGAGTGCTGTCCTTCACCGTGACGCGCCGCACGCACGAGATCGGCGTTCGTATGGCGCTCGGCGCCGAGCGGCCCGCCGTTGTGCGGATGGTCGCGAGCGAGGCCGCGACACTGGCCGCCCTCGGCATCGCGTTGGGGATCGCCGGCTCGCTCGCGCTATCGCGCGTGATGGCCAGCCTTGTCTATGGTGCGAGTCCCACCGACCCACTCGTGTACGCGGAGGTATCGATGGCTCTTTTCGCCACGGCGATTTTGGCGGCATGGATCCCCGCCCACCGCGCGGCCGCGGTGGACCCCGTCGTAGCCCTCCGGCACGAATAAAACGGAAGGCCTCAGACCGCGTCCGAAATCGACGGCAAAGGGAAGTCCGCCGCCACCAGAACGGGCGCGATCATCATCCCGCCTTCCAAGCCACGCACGCGCACGGCCGCGCCGAGCTTTCGCGTGTTCTTCAGCAACCGCACCGGACTCTCCAGGAACCGGAAGTTCATCACCGGCGCCGCGATTTTTCCGTTCTCGATCAGAAACACGCCGTCGCGCGTGAGGCCGGTCTGTTGCAGCGTTTGCGGATTTACCGCGCGGATATACCAGAAATGCGTGATGAGCAAGCCGCGCTCCACCGACGCAATCAGCTCCTCCACCGGGGCCGCCGTTCCCTCCAGCGCCAGGCTCAGCGGAGCCGCGCCGAAGCCCCCGCCGCCTCCGCCTCCGCCGCGGCCGCCGCCGAAGCTCCCCGGTGTCGCTGCCTTCCCGGTCTTGGTCGACCAATACCGGTCGTACGCCAGATTCGTCACGACACCCCGATCGACCCACGTGATCGCCCGCGTCGGCAGAAAATCCGCGGTCCAGGGCGACGAGGGCTGCCGCGCATCGAATGGATCCGTCCGCAGCGTGATGAATTCCGGGAACAGCTTCTCGCCGACCAGGGTCCCGCCGCCCCGCTTGCTCAGAAACGTCCGGCCCTCATCCGTGTCCCGCGCCGAGAATCCGCCCGCCATGAGCCGCACCAGGTCTCCCGCCGCTGTCGGCTCCAGCACGACCGTATAGTTGCCCGGCGCCAGTTTCTGCGGATTGCGCCAGCGCAGGCACTTCTCGCTCGCCGTGGCGGCCAGGTGGGCGCTGTCGATCGCCGCCAGCTTCGTCGAAGGCTGCCCCGCCCATCCCGAGCTCGACCCGTCCGGCATGCGAACCGTCGTCGTGAGCTGGGAATCGGCCGATCGGTGGAACCCGAAGAGGCCGGCCTTATTGGCAATCGCCGTCACCCGATGCGAGCGCTCTACCAGGCCCGCCGCCACCAGCTTCTGCTTCAACGCCGTGTCGATGATCCGCTTCACGTGCGGGATCATTTCGGGCGCCCGCGCTACGGCCGTCGATTCGTCGTAATCCCGCGTCTCCGGATACTCCTGCGGCCCGAGCGCCGGCAGCCGTTCGGGATTCGGCGGCGCGATGGCGGCCAGTTCTTCCGCCTTGGCCGCCGCGGCCCGCAGCGAAGGGTCGTCGAGATCGTTCACCGCATACGTGCCGGTGCGCCCGTCCTGCGTCACCGCGATCGACACGGTGTGGCGCAGGTTGAACGACGCCGTCGTAATCCCGTTGTTCGCAAATCGTGTGTAGGCCTGCTCGGACGCCGTAATTGTCACCTGGCACTCCGGTGCCTTCGCATACCCGATCGTCTTCGCCGCCAGCTTTTGTGCTTCGTCGCGCGTCATCATGGTTTAGTCCGTGAGCAGAACGTTGACCTGTCGGAACCGCGTGGGCGAGCAGCCGTGGCTGATGGAGTTGATCTGGGTCGGCTCGCCCTTCGCGTCGCCCGTCAGGCCGAACTGCCGCCAATAGGCCTGCCCCGCCACGCCATCGCACGCCTGCCAGAAATCGGGCGTGCGGCCCTGATACGCCACGCGCGAGATCATGCCGCGCTTCTTTCCGCCCTTGATCTCCCAGAACGCGTCTCCGCCGAACTGGAAATTGTAGCGCTGCTGGTCGATCGAATAATTCCCCGTGCCGTCGATGAGCACGCCGTCGTCGATCCCGGAAATCAGGCTCTCCACCGTCGTCTCCCGCGGTCCGGCTTTGAGCCACACGTTCGGCATCCGCTGGAAGGGCACGGTGGCCCAGGAATCCGCCTGGCAGCAGCCGTGCGATTCCTTATCTCCCATCAGGTGCGCCTGCTCGCGCGTCGTCTGGTAGTTGCGGAATATGCCGCGGTCGATGATGGTGAACTGCGTGGCTTTCACCCCGTCGTCGTCGTATCCCGTGGTGCCCAGGGCGCGCGGCGAAGTGCGGTCGCCGATGAACGTGCAGTGCTCGCTCGCGATCCGCTTGCCGATCTTGTCCCGCGTGATGTAGCTCGTGCCCGCGTAATTGGCCTCATACCCGAGCGCCCGGTCGAGTTCGGTGGGATGCGCCACGCTCTCGTGAATCGTGAGACAGAGGTGGCTGGGCATCAGGAGAAGGTCTTTCTTCCCGGCCGTCACCGCGGGCGCCGCGAGGTGCTCGACCACCTCCTCCCGGATCCGCTGCGCATTCTCGCCGAGGTTCATCTCCGGCACATACTCCCACCCCGCCGACGCCTGTGTCGGGGCGTAGGTGCGGCTGCGCGAGATGTTGTTCTCGCGATCCACCGCCGTGGCGTTGAGATTGCCGTAAATCTGCAGGATGAGTTGCTGGATCGAGGAGCCTTCCGAGGATGCGAAGTACTTGTCCTCGCTCCGCAGGTTGAGCGTCGCCGTCCCGCTGAACACGTGGGCATTCTTTTTGATCTCTTCCGCCGCGCCGCGCAGCAAGTCGATCTTCTCCCCGACCGGGATGCCGAGCGGGTCCTGCGTATGCGGCGTCTCCCACCGGTCGCGATAGGCCTTGACCGGCGCCAGCACCACCCGCTTCGGCTGAATCGTAGCATTAGCCTTGGCGATGATCGCCGCCTCGCCCGTGATGCGCGCGATCTCCTCCGGTGTCACGACCGGCGACGCCGCGAACCCCCACGCGCCATCCACAATGACGCGGACGCCGAATCCGAAACTGGCGTCCTCCGCCACATTCGGCACCGCCAGCGTCCGGTTCGTTCCCCGTTCCGGCGAGAGCCGCAATCCGATCCGCTGATCGCGCAGGCGCACGATCCGGATGTCGCAGTAGGTCGCCTTGCGCTTCTGTGCCTCCCGCAGCGCCACATCCCCCAACTTCTCCAGTTCCGGCGACGGTGTTCGGGAGTCCGCGGGAGCGGCGAACAACCTTCCGGCAATCGCCGCGGAGCCGGCGACAAATCCTCGGCGGGTCAGCATATTCCTGTTATTAGAGCACGTTCACCGCCGGAGGAGCCCGGCACCGATGCCGTCGACCGCCAACTCGAGCATGTGCCACCGCAAGACGCATCCTCTGTTACGGCGCTACAATAAAGTCGCGTTGGATGACATCATGGGTGCTTGTCCGGAGCTTCAACGCGCATTGGCAGGCGGTGAAAACCAGCCGTGCCGAGGGGCGGCGGTCGCGTCGACGAGCGCTAGACCCACGGCGCCTGTTGTAGATCCCTTACGGATGGGTGAAATCTGTTAACGCCTTAAGCCATAGCAGGCGCTCCGATGGCGCCAGGAAGTCGAGTAGTCACGGATATTTATGAAGATTCGTCCCGAAGATGCTCTGGAGTACCACTCCTCAGCTCCCGCCGGCAAGTTGTCGGTGATACCCACCAAGCCTTGCCGGACCCAGCGCGACCTCAGCCTTGCCTATACTCCCGGTGTCGCCGTCCCGTGCCTGGAGATCGAGCGCGACCCCAGCCTCGCCTATCAGTACACCGCCAAGGGAAACCTCGTCGGCGTCGTCAGCAATGGCACCGCCGTCCTCGGACTCGGCAACATCGGCGCCCTCGCCGGCAAGCCGGTGATGGAAGGGAAAGCCGTCCTCTTTAAGCGCTTCGCCGATATCGACGTCTTCGATATCGAGCTCGCCACCGAGAATCCCGACGAGATCATCCGCACCTGCCAGATCCTCGAGCCCACCTTCGGCGGGATCAACCTGGAAGACATCAAGGCCCCGGAGTGCTTCTACATCGAGGAAACCCTCCGCAAGACCATGAAAATCCCTGTCTTCCATGACGATCAGCATGGCACCGCGATCATCTCCGGCGCCGGCTTGCTCAACGCGATCGAGCTCGTCGGCAAGCGCATCGATCAGATCAAGGTGGTTTTCAACGGCGCCGGCGCCAGCGCCATCTCCTGCGCCGCGCACTACTGCCGTCTCGGGGTGCCGCGCGAGAACATCGTCATGTGCGACACCAAGGGCGTCATCTACGAAGGCCGCACCGCCGGCATGAACGAGTATAAAGCCCGGTTCGCATCGCCCACCACGGCGCGGACGCTCGCCGAAGCTCTGGTCGGCACGGACGTTTTCTTCGGACTCTCCAGCGCCGGCGCGGTCACCCCCGAGATGGTGAAGGGAATGGCGCCGAATCCGGTGATCTTCGCGCTCGCCAATCCCGATCCCGAAATCGCATACGACGTGGCGCTCGCCGCCCGGCCCGACGCCATCGTCGCCACCGGCCGCTCCGATTATCCGAACCAGGTCAACAACGTCCTCGGCTTCCCGTTCATCTTCCGCGGCGCCCTCGACGTCCGCGCCACCACCATCAATGACGAGATGAAGCTCGCCGCCACGCGCGCTCTTGCCGGCCTCGCCAAGGAAGATGTTCCCGATTCGGTCCTCCGCGCCTATGGGATCGACCGCCTGGAGTTCGGCCGCGATTACATCATTCCCAAGCCGTTCGACCCCCGCGTCCTGATCTGGGAGGCCACGGCCGTCGCCCAGGCGGCAATGGAAACCGGTGTCGCGCAGACGCCGGTGGATCTCAAGCAATACGCCGAGGAACTCGAAAAACGGCTCGGCAAGGCGCATGAAGTCATGCGGGGCATGATCAACAAGGCGAAGAAGGACCCCAAGCGCATCGTCTTTACCGAGGGCGAAGAGGCCAAGATCCTTCGCGCCTGCCAGATCCTGCTCGACGAGAAAATCGCTACCCCGATTCTCCTCGGCCGCGAGGATCACATTCGCGCCAAGGCGGCCGAACTCCGGCTGCACCTCAACGGCATCGAGATCGTCGAGCCCGCGAAGTTCGCGCGCCTCCAGGTGTACGCCGAGGAGTTTTACAGCATTCGGCAGCGCAAAGGCGTGGCGCGCAATGAGGCCGAACAGCTCGTCCTCAATCCGGTGACCTTCGGCAGTCTCATGGTCCGCCTCGGCGATGCCGACGGCCTCATCGGCGGCCTCACCACGCACTATCCGGACACGATCCGCCCCGCCCTTCAGGTCATCGAAGTCCGGCGCGAACTGCGTAAGGTGGCCGGCGTCTATGTGCTGATCACCCCCAAGGGCGACATTTACTTCCTCGCCGATGCCACCGTCAACATCGAGCCGACGGCGGAAGATTTGGCCGAGATCGCGATCATGGCCTCGGAGAAGGCGCGGCGGTTCAGCCAGGAGCCTCGCGTGGCGATGCTCTCCTTCTCGAATTTCGGCAGCACGCGGCATCCTCTCGCCGACAAAGTCCGCCGCGCCGTGGACCTGGTCCGTCAGCGCGCTCCCGAACTGATGATCGATGGCGAAATGCAGGCCGACACCGCCGTCGTCCCGCACATCATCGACGAGACGTACCCGTTCAGCACTCTGAAAGGCGGCGCCAACGTGCTCGTGTTCCCCAACCTGGAAGCGGGCAACATCGCCTACAAACTGCTGCAAAGGATCGGCGGCGCCGAACTGATCGGGCCGCTGCTCACCGGCCTTTCCAAGCCGGTGCACGTCTTGCAGCGCGGCTCCGAGGTCAACGATATCGTGCACGTCGCGGCGGTCGCCGTCGTCGACGCGCAGGAGGTCGGCAAGCCCTATCGCACGCTGAGCGCCGTTCCCGGCGAATAGGACTTCGTTCGCGCTAGAATGTCGGTTCCATGCAGCGACGAACCTTCCTGAAAGCGCTGAGCCTCCTCCCGGCTCGGCGCTTTGCTTTCGCGGCTCCCCCGTTCGACCTCGCGGCCCTGGAGCGCCCCCGCGTCCTCAAAGCCGCCACCCGCTATCTTGCCGACGCTCCCGTGACAGTGACCGCCGCCAGTTCGCCCCGCAGCGCCGGCGGCAAACACGATTTCTTCTCCGAAGGCGATTACTGGTGGCCCGACCCCAGGAATCCCGAGGGTCCGTACATCCAGCGCGATGGGATGACCAACCCGGACAACTTCGTCGAACACCGCAAGGCCATGATCCGCCTCAGCCTGATTGTTCCGGCCATGGCCGCGGCCTACAAGCTGACGAAAGACAAGAAGTACTCCGCGCACGCCGCCCGGCATCTCCGCGCCTGGTTCATCGACGATGCCACGCGCATGAACCCCAACCTGCAATATGCGCAGGCGATCAAAGGGCGCTTTACGGGGCGGGGAACCGGCATCATCGACACTCTGCACTTCGTCGAAGTCGCGCGCGCCGCATGGCAGCTCGATCTCGCCCCGGCGGATCTCGACGGCGTGAAGCAGTGGTTCGCCGCGTACACCGGATGGATGACCACCCATCCCTACGGCATCGCCGAGCGCGACGCCAAGAACAACCATGGAACCTGCTGGTGCACGCAGGTCGCGGCGTTCGCGCAACTGACCGGGAACGCGGAACAGACCGGTTATTGCCGCAATCGGTACAAAACCGTGCTGATCCCGAACCAGGAAGCGCCCGATGGCAGCTTCCCCGAGGAGTTGCGCCGCACCAAGCCCTACGGCTATTCGCTCTTCAACCTCGATGCCATGGCCATTCTGGTCCAGACGCTCACCACCAAAGAAGACAATCTCTGGACGTGGCAACTGCCCGATGGCCGGGGCATGGCGAAGGCGGTCGCCTGGATGCACCCGTTCATCGCCGACAAGAAGAAGTGGGACAAGCCGCCAGACGTAATGTACTTCGACGACTGGCCGGTCCGGCAACCGAGCCTGCTGTTTGCCGGGCTCGCGCTCGATAAGCCCGAGTACCTCGCGACGTGGCGCAAGCTCGACTCCGACCCGACTGTCGAGGAAGTTCTGCGCAATTGGCCCGTCCGCCAACCGCTCCTGTGGGTGTAGCCTATTCGGCGTCTACCCAGTTCTTAGCCTTGAAGATCCCGGGCATCATGACGAAAACCGCACGCGATTTCTGGCGCTGATCCGCCTCCAGCAGTTTGTAAATCCCGGCGAACGCCTTCATCTCGATTGTCGCCATTTGCGCCTCCAGGTCGGCATGGCTCTTGACGGCCTTATCGATATCGTCCTGCTTGCCCGCCGCGATTGACGCCTCGATTTGCCCCCGGCTCTTCACCATTTGATCTTTGAGCGGGGCGGCCTCTTTCTGGGCCTCGTCCATGAGGCTCTTGACGTCTTTCTTCTGCTCTTTCGACAGTTGCAGAGCCTCTGTCATCCGCTCCAGATGGTTCTTGGCCGCCGGCATCATCTGGATACCGCCGCCGCCGGCGTTGCCGCCGCCACGGCCGCCGCCACCGCCGCCGCCGCGCTGGGCCGAGGCGAGGCTCGCCAGCAGAATTCCAATCGTTAACAGTTTCAGTTTCATCCGGGTCCCCTCTTACCTGCCGCCGCGTCCGCTGCGTCCGTTGCCGCCCATGCCGCGTCCCTGGCCGCCGCCCGCGCCCCGGCCACCGCCGCCCGAGCCGCTGAAGATTCCGGCCATCAACTCGAACGCCTGGTCCGCCTTGCCCTGCTGGTTGGGCTTGAGGAGCGCGTAGATTTTGGCGAATGCGTCCGCCTCGACCTTCGTCATCTTCGCAGCGACTTCCGCATAGTCCGCCGTCAGCTTGGACAATTCGTCGCCCGTCTTGCCGTCGATCAGCGCCCCGGCGATTTTTGCCCGGCGGTCGTCCATCTCGGCGCGGACCGAACCCGACCTCTCCAGCGCCGCCGAGAGAATCGTCACCGCCTCTTCGCGCTGTTCCTTCGAGAGTTTCAACTTGTCGGCCATCTGCTCGGCTTTGGTGGGCTTGCGCGTCATGGCGCTCATCGTGGCGCCCATGTCGCCGCCGCCCGCGCGGCCGCCGCCGCCGCCCATGCCGCCCATTTCGTCGCCCCCGCCGCCGCCTCCACCGCCGCGTTGCGCCGAGGCCAGGACAACCGCCAGAACTCCCATCGATACCAACCTTCCGAACATGTGCCTTCTCCTGACGTGAAGTAGCGGCGCACTACACCTGCGCGCGCTCGACCCCGTTGACGATTTCCTAGATTAAAGCACGAATACAGGAAGGATGGGGGGGCGGACAGGGCGTCCGCCCCGGGGGGATGATGGCGTTACGCTACCTTCGAGGTCTTCTCGTTGGCCTTCTCCCAGTCCGAAAGATCCTTTTCAGCCTGGTCACGGGAATAGCCATAGCGTTCCTGCAGCTTGCCGAGGAATTGGTCCTTCTTTCCGGCGACGGTGTCCCAATCGTCATCGGTGAGCTTGCCCCATTTCTCGCGCATCTTGCCTTTCATCTGCTTCCAGTTGCCTTCTACCATGTCCCAGTTCATTTGGGTACCTCCGTTTACCGGCATGCATCCGCCGCGCCAGTGAGCGTGCGCGGACCGTTCGCTCTTCAGGTTGGAACCCACCTTGCTTAAGGAAAACCCGGTGGGAGCAAATCAGGCACGAGTGTCGATTCTGTTGTGCGCCGTCGCGGCGTGCGCGCGCGGACAGTCGCCGGACGCCGACCGTATGATCGCGCCCGCAACCCGCGCGGGACAAATCGAACAGCTGCGGCAGCAAAAGGCGGCGCAACTGGAGCCGGACACGCCGTCCGGCCTCGAACACGCCCTCAACGTCATCAAGGAAAAGAAGATCGTCGAGCGCATCACCGCCGGCATCGCGGGTTTCCGCGCGCACATGGGCGGCCTGATCACGGGTTCGGGATTCGCCGTAGGCCCCGAGTATGACCGCCACGATCTGCTGCGCGGTCAGGTCGCCGTCCGCGCCTCCGCCCGCGCCTCGTTGCAGAAGTTTTACCTGATGGACGCGGAGTTGAATCTGCCCCGACTCGCCAACGATCATGTTTTCGTCAACTGGTATGCCCTGCACCGTAATTACCCGCACATCGATTACTACGGCCCAGGCTCGAATTCCGCCAAATTGGGCCGCAGCAGTTGGGGGCTGGAAGACACTTCCTTCCAGACAATGATGGGTGTGCAGCCCGTTCACGGCTTGCGCATCGGTGGGCTGGGGCGTTACCTCTTAACCAATGTCTTCCGCGGCCATGACAACCGCTTCGCGTCGGCAGGAAGCCTCTACAACGAGACCACTACCCCCGGCATCCAGTTCCAGACCGACTTCCTGGAAGGCGGCGGCTTCGTGCAGTACGACTGGCGCGACAACCCCGGCGGTCCGCGCCGCGGCGGCAATTACATCGCCCAATATGCCAGCTTCTCCGATATCCGGCGCGGCCGGTACTCGTTCGATCGTGTCGACCTCGAGGCGCAGCAGTACATTCCCTTTTTCAACCAGCGGCGCGTGATCGCGCTGCGCGGCAAAGTCGAGGCGGCCGCTCCGCATAGCGGAAATCTCGTGCCCTTTTACCTGCAGCCGACCCTCGGCGGCTCCGAGGACCTGCGCGGCTTCCGCCCCTTCCGCTTCTACGACAACAACGCGGTCATTTTGAACGGCGAGTATCGCTGGGAAGTGTTCAGCGGCCTCGACATGGCGTTGTTCGTCGATGGCGGCCAGGTCTTCCATGACTGGCATCGGATTAATTATCGAGAGTTGAAGGCGGATGCCGGCTTCGGCTTCCGCTTCAACGTCCGCAACGACGTCTTCCTGCGCATCGACACCGGATTCAGCCGCGAGGGTTTTCAAATATGGGTCAAGTTCAACAACGTCTTCTAGGGCTGTTCCTGCTTCTCATGCTTCCCCTGTGCGCCCAGAGGTTCTACCCGGACGATCCGCTTCCGCGCGAGCCCGCCCCCCTTGCCGTCGACAAGGCGTTCAATCGGCCCATCAATGAGTACTACGACTTCTTCCAGGACACCTTTTTCGAGCCCGGCAGAGAGCTGAAAAAAACCCACACGCAGACGCCGTCACAGGCTGTCAACACTCTCGGCGAAGTCGCCGACAACGCCTGGTATACCAATCGCTCCTTGTCGCTGGAGGAGCTCGTCCGCGGCCCGGGAACGTCGCATGCGCCCGCGATGGATAAGCCGTGGACCGTGGTCTCCGGCAAGAACGAGGGGATCACCCCCGGGCTCGTCATTCGCGACTCCGCCGGGCGCCGCTACTTCCTCAAATTCGATCCGAAGAGCAATCCGGAAATGGCCAGCGCCGCCGATGTCATCGGCAGTAAGTTCTTCTACGCCCTCGGGTACAACGTCCCCGAGAATTACATCGTGTGCTTCACGCGAGGACAGCTCGCCCTCGATGCAAAATCGAAGTTCCGCAATCCGGTGGGCCGCGATCGGCCCATGAGCCCGGACGACATCGATGCTGTCCTGCAAAAGGCGCCCCGCGACAAAGAGGGACGCTACCGTTGTCTCGCGAGCCTCTCCATTCCGGGTGAGATCCTCGGCCCGTTCCGCTATTACGGCACGCGCAAAGACGATCCCAATGACATCGTCGACCACGAGAAGCGCCGAGACCTGCGGGGCTTGTATGTCTTTGCCGCCTGGCTGAACCACACCGATTCGAAGTCCATCAACTCGCTCGACAGCATCGTGGAAGAGGGGGGCGTCCGCTATATCAAGCACTTCCTGATCGATTTCGGCGCCATCCTGGGCAGCGATAGCTTCGAGGCGAAAAGCCCGCGCGCGGGCAATGTGTACCTGTACGATTTCAAACCCGCCGCGTGGCAGTTCCTTACGCTCGGCATGTATGTGCCCGGCTGGATGCGCGCCCGTTACCCGCACATCCCGGAGGTCGGACATCTGGAATATGCGACCTTCGATCCGGAGACCTGGCGCAACAACTATCCGAACCCTGCATTCGACGAGCGCACGCCCGGCGACACGTATTGGGCCGCCGCGAAGCTGATGTCGATCAGCGACGAAGCCATCCGCGCGGTCGTTGAGACCGGCCAGTACAGCGACCGCCGCGCGGTGGAATGGACCGTGCGCTGCCTCATCGAACGGCGCAACCGGATCGGCCGCGCATTCCTCAATGACGTGCTGCCTCTCGATCGGTTCACCGTCGCCGGCGGCAAACTCGCCTTCGAAGACCTGGCCGTGAAATACGGGTTCCACGATGCGCGCTCCTATTCGATTACATGGTCGGAATTCGATAACGCCGCAAATCGGAAGTCGCCGATCCCGAACGCTTCAGGCCTGGATGTTCCTCGGACGAGCTCGGAGTATCTGGCGGCGGACATTCGCGCGGACGATCCGCGCAAGACCGTGACAGTCTACCTGCGGGGCGGAACGGTGGTGGGCATCGACCGGACATGGTAAGGCCTGCCGTCCGCTCTCTGGCGGCCGCGCTCCTCTGCGCGCTGGTGGGGTTCGGGCAGTCGGTCTATACCTATATAGGGCAGATCACGGACACCTCCGTGCTGATTGCGTGGGGAACGACCAGCGGCGGCGTCAACACCATCGGGCGCGACTCCACGCCCATTGGCGCCGCCCAGGTCAAGATTGCGGGCCGGACCCTCGCCACGCCGCATAACTGGATCGAGGTGAAAGATCTAAAGCCCGACACCTCGTACCCCTACGAGGTCGATATCGATGGACGCCGCGCGGGCGGCAGTGTCGTCCGCACCTGGCCGGCGCACACGACCAGCCTCACGTTCTTCGTCATCGGCGATTACGGCGATGCCGGCGCCGGACAGCGAGCCGTTGCGGCTCTCATGGCCGCCGAGTTTCAAAAGCGCGCGCAGACCGCCAATCCGCCCCGCTTCGTCCTGACCGTCGGAGACAACATCTATGCGGACGTGAACCTGGGTTACATGATCCGCGGCTCCGGCGCGCAGGACCGCGACTGGGACGCCAAATTCTTCCAGCCGTATCACGACCTCCTGCAGCAGATCCCCTTTTGCCCGTCGCTCGGGAATCACGACGGCAACGCGTCGGAAAACCGCGCCGATCTCGCCGCCTACCTCGACAATTTCTTCTTTCCCGGGAATCGTCCCGCGCGCTGGTACCGCTTCGACATGGGCGGCCTGGCCGACTTCTTCGCCCTGGATAGCACCGAAAACAGCGCGGCGGGGCATCCCGCGCCGGCCTACGCGCCTGACGGCGATCAGTCGCGATGGCTGGCCACGGTGATCGCGGAGTCCAAGGCCCCATGGAAGATCCCGTTCTTCCACCACCCCCCGTTCAATGCCGGCCCCGGCCATGGCGCCAGTTTCGCCGTGCTTCGTCACTGGGTCGATCTCTTCCAGAAGAGCGGTGTCAAGGTGGTGTTTACCGGCCACGAGCACAACTTCCAATTCAGCGACCTCAGCGAGCCGACGGGCGGCGTCCGCTACGTCGTCAGCGGCGCCGGGGGCGAACTGCGTTCGGGCAACGTCGTGCCCAACATGGCGCGCTCCCACATCGAAGGATGGGCCGCGGTCCGTCACTTTCTCGTCGTCGAGATCGAAGGCCAGACGATGCGCATCACTCCGATGGCCCCGCAAAAGATGACGGTAGTGGACGCCGCCGGCCGGGAAATCCCTATGCCGCTGGTAGTCGAAAATCGCCTGTAACGATTCGGATAATCAGGCATCATTATAGTTATGGAAGCCACTGCGCAATACACGGGCGGGGTCAGTTTCGAGATCGCGGCCCGCAATCACCGGGTGCGATGCGATCAGCCGGCGGAAAACGGCGGCGCCGATGCCGGGATGACCCCTCCCGAGTTTCTCCTCGCCGCGTTAGCCGCTTGCGGCGGGCATTACGCCGCACAGTACCTGAAGGCGCGGAATCTGCCGGTCGAAGGTCTGACCGTGCGCGTCAGCGCGGAGAAGGCTCTCCAGCCCGCGCGGCTGGCCTCATTCCGGATCGAGCTCTCGGGCGTGGAAGTCGACGCCAAGAGCGAAGCGGGCCTGCAGCGCGCCGTGAAATCCTGCCTCATACACAACACGCTGCTGAGCGCGCCCCAAATCGAAATTGCCATCCGGACTCCCGCGCTCACTTAAACAGCATTTTCGCGGCGATCCCCAGCAGCAGCACGGCGAATACCTTTTGCAGCACCGGTCCCGAGAGTCCGACGGCGATCTTGCCGCCGAGGAATCCTCCGATTAAGAAGCCCAGACAGATGAGCGCCGCCGCCTGAACATCCACCAGCCCGCGTCTGAAGAAGGGGATCACGGCCAGAATCCCGATCGGCGGGATCATGAGCGCGAGAGTCGTCCCTTCCGCCCGATGTTGCGGGAAGCCGAAAATATACACCAGCGACGGGATGATGATGATGGCCCCGCCAATGCCCAAAAGCCCGCTCAGCACTCCGGCGGCGAGCCCCAACAATACAAACTGAAGAAGGTGATTCATGTTCCTCTTCGAGGGTACAATGACTGCACATGGGCCGTGGCTGGGCCAGCATATTCCTCTTGATTGCCGTCGCCGCCTTCGCGCAGAGATTCGGTTTCCAGCGCGAGCGTGAGGGGCCGCGTCCGTCCTTCCCCGCCGCCGGCGAGTTCCACTTCGTCCGCATGGAATACACCGATCTCCCGCAATTTCACAGGCGTTTCGGGTACGCCTCCCGCGCCGCCACCGGCGACGGCTGGTGGATGGTCGATTGGCCCGATTCCGACGAGCACTTCACCATGGGTGTGCAGCGCCTCTCCCGCATCGATATCGGCGAGCCGCTGCATTTCCGGCTGACCGACCGGTATCTCTTCGATAATCCCTGGATCTATGCGACTCAAACCGGGTGGTGGGGTCTCACCGAGCCGGAGATCGCCCGCCTCCGCGAGTACCTGCTGCGCGGCGGTTTTCTGGTCGTCGACGATTTCTGGGGCCCCGAGCAGTGGGAGGTCTTCCGCCTCACCATGGATCGCGTCTTCCCAGGCAAGCCCATCACCGACATTGCCCTCTCCGATTCCGTCATGCACGTCCTGTATGACATCGAGCAGAAGGACCTTACCTGGATACCGGGAACGCGCCATCTGCGAAGGGGTCCGGACGGCGGGATCGCGGTCCAGCAGCCTGAAGGCACGTCGCCCGCCTGGCGCGCCATCCATGATGATCGCAATCGCATGGTCGTGGCCGTCAACTTTAATACCGACGTCGGCGACGCCTGGGAGTACGCCGACTCGCCCATTTACCCCGAGCCGATGACCGCGCTCGCCTATCGCTACGGCCTCAATTACCTCGTCTACGCGATGACGCACTGACCCCGAAGTCGTGTACAATCTCACCAAATGAAGCTACGTGTGGGAGTGTGCTTGTGCCTCGCGGGATCGCTGTTCGCGCAGCCGAACTTCGACGCCGCCCTGAAGAACCTTCGCTTCCGCGCCATCGGGCCCGCGACCATGGGAGGCCGCGTCGACGATCTCGCGATTGTCGAGTCCGATCCCCGCGTCATGTATGTGGGCGCGGCCGCCGGCGGCATCTTCAAGACCGTCAACGGCGGCCAGAGCTGGACCCCGGTCTTCGACGATCAGTCCAACCCGTCGATCGGCGACCTGGCGCTCGCCCCGTCCAATCCCTCGATCCTCTATGCCGGCACCGGCGAGCCGAACAACCGGCAGAGCTCGTCCTGGGGCAATGGCGTCTATAAGTCGATGGATGGCGGCGCGACCTGGACGCACCTCGGACTCAAGGAGACGCACCACATCGGCCGCATCGTCGTCTACCCGACGAATCCCGACATCGTGTACGTCGCGGCAATGGGCGATCTGTGGGGCCCCAACAAGGAGCGCGGCGTCTACAAGAGCTCCGACGGCGGCGCCACCTGGACTCAGACACTCGTCATCGACGCCGACACCGGCGTCTCCGATATCGCAATCGATTCGCAGAGCCCGAACATTCTCTACGCGGCGGCATATCAGCGGCGGCGCACCGTCTTCGGCTACAACGGCGGCGGCCCCGGCAGCGGCCTCTACCGCTCCACCGACGGCGGCTCTCATTGGACGAAACTCGGCGTCGGCGCGGGCGCGGGTGTCGTCGGCCGCGGTCTGCCAGCAACCGGCGACATGGGGCGATGCGCCATCGATATCTATCGCAAGAACACCAACATCGTCTACGCGCTCGTCGAGCACGGCACGCTCGGCGGCGTCTACCGCTCCGAGGACAAGGGCGCCACCTGGTCGCGCATGAGCGACACCAATCCGCGGCCCTCGTACTTCAGCCAGATTCGCGTCGACCCCAACAACGAAAACAAGCTCTGGCTCGGCGGCGTCAACATCTACATGTCGCAGGACGCCGGCCGCACCTTCGACCAGACGCGATTCCGCGATGTGCACAGCGACGTCCACGGCATCTGGATCGACCCCTCCAATTCCGATCATCTCGTCATCGGCTGCGACGGCGGTGTCTGGTCCACGTTCGACAGCGGCCGCCACTGGGCGCATCACAACAACATTCCCCTGGCGCAGTTTTACGAGGTCGCCTACGACTTCCAGAAGCCCTATCATGTGTGCGGCGGCTTGCAGGACAATTACTCCTGGTGCGGACCCAGTTCCACTACCCAGCAGGGAGGCATCGGGAACGAGGACTGGTTCACGGTCCAGGGCGGCGACGGTTTCTATAACCGCATCGATCCCAGCGATCCCAACATCATCTACGCCGAATCTCAGGACGGCAACCTCTCGCGCCGCGACCTGCGCACCAGCGAGTCGAAATCGATCCGCCCGCAGGAAGACACCGACGATGCCCCGCGCTACCGGTTCCAGTGGAACTCCCCGCTCATGATCTCGCCGCACGATCCGAAAACGATCTACTATGGCGGCAACCACCTCTTCAAATCCATCGACCGCGGCGACACATGGGTCCGCCTCGGCGAGGACCTGACCACGAAGGCGGAACGCAACCAACAGACGATCATGGGCAAGACCATCGATGAGAAAATCCTCTCGCGGCACGATGGCGTCGTGGCATGGCCGTGTATCACCGCGATCGCCGAATCGCCGGTCAAGGCCGGCGTTCTCTGGGCCGGCACCGACGATGGCAACGTCCAGATCTCGCGCGATGGCGGCAAGACCTGGACCAATGTGATCGCGCACGTCTCCGGCGCGCCCAAAGGCGGCTACGTCAGCCGCATCGAAGCCTCCCACAAGGAAGAGGGCACGGCGTACATTACCTTCGATAATCACCGCAGCGCCGACTATGGCGTCTACATCTTCATGACGAAGAACTTCGGCGATTCCTTCGCGCGCATCAACTCCGGCATCCCGCCGGAGGCCGGCACGGTGCACGTGGTTCGCGAGGATCCCGTCAATCCGAACCTGCTGTTCGCGGGCACGGAGTTCGGCGCCTACGTGACCTTCGACCGCGGCGGAAGCTGGACCAAATTGAAGAACGGCCTTCCCACCGTCCCCGTGTTCGATATCCAGATTCACCCCCGCGACCACGACCTGATCCTGGCGACCCACGGCCGCTCGATTTACATCATGGACAACATCGCCGCGCTCGAAGAGCTGAATCGGGAAACGCTGACGGCGGACCTCAAGCTGTTCGACACGCGCCCCGCCATCGAGTGGAGAATGGCGAACTATCGCGGCTTCCTCGGGTCCAGCCTCTACTTCGCGCCCAACGCCCCTACCGGAATGGTGCTCGATTACTATGCGAAGACGGCCGGCCCCGTGCAAATCACCGTGGCCGATCCATCCGGCGCGCGAGTGCGCCAGTTGAACACGCGTGCGGAGGCCGGCGTGATCAATCGGACGACCTGGGACCTCCGCTATGACGCCCCCATTCCCCCGGCCTTCGGAGGCGGACGTGGAGGCGGCGGCGCCGCGGCAGGCGGTGGCGGACGTGGAGGGCGTGGCGGCGGCCGCGGTGGCGCCGGCGCTGCTGGCGAGGGTGTGGTTCCTCCTCCGGTCACGGAAGCCGAGTCGACGACTCCTCCGGCCGGCCAGAACGAAGGTGGCGAGATCGCCACCGAATTCGGCGCCCCCGGCGCGGCCGGTGGTGGTGGCGGTGGCGGCGGCGGACGCTTCGGCGGTCCTGCCCGCGGCGCATTGGTCGACCCGGGCGAATATAAGGTCACCATTTCCGCCAACGGCAAGACCGATTCCCGCACGTTCAAAGTCGAAGACGACCCCCGCGTGCAATTGTCCAGCGACGATCGCGCCAAACGCCGCAAGGCTGTCGAGACCCTGGTCACGATGACCAAGGACGCCGATGCTGCCCGCCGCCGCGCCGTCGCCATGAACACGGCCCTGACGAGCCTCACCGACAGTTGGAAGCAGCCCAACGCGCCGGCAGTTCCGGATGCCGTCAAAAAGTCCGCCGAGGATCTCCTCGCCAGGGTCAAGAAGGCCGCCGCGAAGTTCGAGACCGCCGGCGGCGGCCGTGGCGCCGGTGGAACGGCCGGCCCGCCGCCGCCCTACACGCCTCCGCCGGTCACACAGAAGATCTCGCGCCTGATGTCTACGCTCGACGGCTACTCTGCTGCCCCCACCTCTCGTCAGCTCGCCGATCTCGACGACGCGGCTGCCCAGTTGAAGAGCGGCGTCGCGGAAGTCAACGGCTTATGGGACGAAGTTCCGAAGCTCAATAAACAGATGATCGACGCGGGCGTCCCTTACTTCACCGTCAATCTGAATACCGTCCCCGCCGCCGGAGGCCGCGGGCGCGGAAACTGACCCGGCCCTTCACTGCTTGACCGCGAACGAGTACACGTTGGAATCGTGATCGACGGCGAAGACCCGCCCGTCCGATATCGCCAGTCCGCTGAAGTGCACCCAGGACTCGATCGAGCTGCCGCTGTTGAACAGCTCCTTCCCCGTCCTTAGGTCGAGCGCCTTCAACACTGCCGGGTGGTTCGACTTCACCCGCACCTGCTCGCCGCCGCGTTGCACCTCGTTCGACCCCGTCCCCATCGCGAACACCACCCCGTTCGCGATCACCGCCGGATCGGGCAAGTCGAAATCGCCCGAGATCCACACCGGCTCCAGAATGGGATTCCCCTTCGCATCCGCCACGACCTTCAACGCCATCAGGCTCCCATGCGGCGTGGCGCCGTTGGAGATCGGGAATTTTGGGCCGTCCTTGGCCGGCGGACCGCCCATCGGCACGATCAGCCACGTCTGCCCGTCGAGGTCGCGTGTCATCGAGATCCCGCCCCAGATCCCCAAGCCCGAGCAGCACTCCTGCTGGTCGTTTCCGAGCCGCGGGCTCGTGTACACCGTCGTCTGATGATCGCTGCCGCCCAGATTGTCCGCGTCGAGCAGATAGAGGACCGACTCCTTCGCGCCCGCCGCCAGCAGATTGCGGTTCTTCCACCCGAAAAACACCGGACTCGACGAGCCGAGGTCGAAGTCCTTGCGCCGGATGTACTGCCAGTTGAGCGGCAAATAGTAATCGAGCAGCTTCAGGTCCTTGAGCGACACCGCGATTTCGGTGTTCGAATAGTCGCCGGCGGCCGGGTCGAAAACGCCGTCCGCCGTGCCGCCATAGATCCGGCCGTTGGTGCCGATGATCGGTCCGCCGCGCCCCCAGATGCCCGCCGTGTCGGTGTTCGACAGCAGCATCTGCTGGATCACCGGATGGTGGCGGTCCTTCAGATCGACGGAATAAAATCCGGAGAGCCCGCCGCCGCAGCCCTGCGCCAGGGTCGTATAGAGCACGCCGTCGACGATGCTGAGGCTCCAGTTCTTCGAATACGGCGCGACGAATTGCACCGGACCGTAGCGGATCGTGCCGCTGCCCAGATCGAGCCCGTACAGCGACCCGTTGCCCGCAATCACGTACAGCAGATTGGTGGTCTTATCGATTACGGGCGTCGCGGTGATGCCGTTGGGGCAGAGGAACGTGCCCTGATAGCGCGCCTTGCCCGGTTCCACGGAGTACCTGAATTCCCGATCCCAGAGCTGCTCGCCGGTCTCCGCGTCGAGCGCGAACACCGTCCCTTTAATCCCCGCGACGTACACCACGCTCCGCACGCCCTTATTTGTCGAAATGCCGCTGGCGATCACCGGCGCCGTCAGGGCAGACAGACTATAAGCCTCGTTCTTGAGCTTTGCCTTCCAGGCGAGCCCTAGTTTGGAGACGTTCTCCGGTGTGAGCTTGGTCTCCTCGAAGGCCCAGCCCGTGCGTTGCGGATCGTGCCCGTACGTCAACCAGTCGCCCGCGAATAGAGGGACGGCGAGTGATAGCAAAACGAATCGTGACAGCATAAAATCACCGTCACTATATCAAACGGAGTCTCTGGTCCACCGTGTGCCGCGCCGCGCTTGCCCTATAATTGGCAGTTCGATGTCTTTTCAGTGGCTGGAGATGCGCATTACCGAGGAGAAGGACCGCCGCGAGCGGGAGTCCCAGATCCTGGAAAGGCTCCCCCGCGCCTTGGAGGAGCTTCGCGGCAGCCTCACGAACTGTGTCGACGCGTATGCCCGCGCGTTCGGGTCGGAGGCGGTCGCCCTCGCCGAGGCGAACCTGCAACTCGTCGTCAGCGCCGCGGGGAACCGTGTCGAGGTCGTCGCCGACCCGGAGCTCCCCGGCTTTCAGGTGCGGCGCGAAGGGACGTCCCTCGCCGTCCGCATCGGTGTGCTGCCCGGCGATCGGCTGTTCTATCTCGACGTCGCCGCCGATCAGTACCTGTCGATGGATGAGCTGACGCGCAAGATCCTCGACCGCGTCCTCTTCCCGAAGCTCAAAGAATAATCCCTACTTCGTATACTTCGCCCACTGCCCCGCGATATCGGCCGTCTTCACGTCGCCCGCGTGAATGATGATCCGATACCGGTAGCGTAGCGTCTTGCCTGGCTCGAGTGTCATTGGCGCCTCGGGTTGTCCCTTCTCGAAGACTGCCTGCCCGAACGGGTTCGCCGCGAACAGGCCATACGCGCGCGCGTGCCACCGCACCGGATGCCGTGGGTTCGCCGGATTATCCAGGATCGCGATCCCGACCTTCTCTCCATGAATGTCGCCTGAGTAATCGCACCACTTCGACGGTTTGCCCCATACCGCCTTCTCGCCCGCCAGCCCTTCCGCGTTGGTAAGGCGCCCAGTCCCCTTGTCTTCCTGCAGCACCGGACGCATTCGGATGCCGAGGACGCCATCCTTCTCGTCGCCGAATGTCACCTTCGACACCGCCGTCAACGTGATGTCGAGATCGAACACGCGCGCATCCATGTCCGCATAGAACGTCGTCACGCGCGATTCGGTGAGCAGCGTCTTGCCGTCGTGATCTTTCCAATCGAACGTCGCCGCAATCGATCCTTTGTCTTTCCCGCTCTTCACATCGCCGAGCTTGTTCAGCACGATCTTGCCCCGGTCGGGTTGGTTGTATGGTTTTTGGTCCAGCGGCGCGATATTCCAGAAATCGAGATCGTTGACTTTGGCATGCGCGAACCACAGGCCGCGCTGATGAGGGTGATCGGGCCGCGCGATGCTCGCCTCTTCCTCCACCTTCTCCATGGGCCACATGCGCGTCACATACGTGCCGGTCGCCGCGCGCAACGGCCACAGATATGGTTTCGCGACTTCGGGGCCCGCAACATAGAAGTCGGTGAACGGCTTCCCATTGATCTCAATCGCGATCTTCTCGCGTCCGGGACCGATCTTGACCTGTCCCGGCAGCAGGAAGACGGAGAGTAGCAGCAGCGTGGCGGTTCTCATCGCAGACATTTTAGCGCTAATAGGTTCAACCACGCGCCTGCTCCAGCACTGCCTGGGTTGCCATCGCGGTCAGGCCGCTCGAACGAGGCGCCCGTCCTTCGATCGCCGCGCTCACAAAATCCTCCACGCACGGGTAATGCAGATTGCCATGAGCGGGTAGCCGTTCCGCGCCGGCCGGATACTTCAGATCCGGAGCGTTCAACGGCGAAAGGTCCAACTCGCCCTCTGTGCCGCGAATCCGAAACTCGTCGCGCGTCACCCGCGAATGCCACCGCACATCCACCAGCGCGCGCACGCCCGAATCGTACTCGATCAGCACCGACGCATTGTCCTCCACCGCGGTCGGTTGCACCAGCGTCGAGAGTTGCCCGGCGGCGCGCACGGGCCGTCCGAAGAAGTAATTCAGCAGGTCGATCCGATGGCATCCGATGTCGTACAGCGGACCGCCCCCGGCCTTCACCGGGTCGATCAGCCACCCCCGGAAACCGTCTGCGGGATAGAACCAGTCGTGCGCCGTCGCCTCCGCAACTACAGGTCGCCCGATCGCTCCCGCCGCGATCAGTTCGCGCGCCCGCTCCACCTTCGGATACATACGGCGGTAGTAAGCGATTCCCAGGACGCGGCCGCTCTCGTCGGCGGCAGACTGCATCGCAGCGGCCTCCTCACAGGTCAGCGCCATCGGTTTCTCGCAGAGGACATGCCGCCCTGCCCGTAGCGCCGCAATCGTCTGCGGCGCGTGCAGAAAGACCGGCGTAGCCACGTACACGGCGTCTGCGTCGCATTCCGCCAGCGCCGTATCCAGGCTGGTCCAGCCTGGCACGCCATACTTCTCCGCTTTCGCCGGGTCGCGCGTGACGATTCCCAGCAGCCGGCTGCGCGGCTCCGCCAGAATCGCCGGTATCACCCGCTTCGTCGAAATGTCGCCGACCCCGGCGACCAGCCACTTCAGCATAGGGTCATGATATCCGGGTCCGTCTGATACAGTGACCCTCATGGTGACCAGGAGGTCCGTGCTCGCCGGCGTCGCAGGAGCCGCCGCGCTGCGGGCCGCGCAACGTCCGAACTTCATTTTCCTGCTGGCCGACGACCATGCCGGATATGTCCTCGGCTGCGACGGCAATCGACAGGCCGAGACGCCGCACCTCGATCGCCTCGCCTCGGAGAGCGTGCGTTTCACCCGCCACTACTGCAACTCGCCGATCTGCACGCCGTCGCGGCAATCGCTATTCACCGGCCAGTTGCCGCACGCCAGCGGCGTGACCCTCCTGAGCACTCCTCTCGCCGAAGACAAACCCACCCTCTCCCGCCAGTTGCACGCCGCCGGCTACGACACGGCCGTTTTCGGCAAGATGCATTTCAACCGTCCCGGCCGCGCCGGGCTGTTCGGCTTCGATACCTGCATGACCGAGGACGCCATCAACCGCGCATGGAACCAGCGCGCTCCCGCCCGGCCCGCGCCTGCCGGCATCGCCGTGAAGCCCCCCTGGAAGCCCTTCGTGGACCCTGCACGCATCTGGCTGAACGCCGACAAACTGCCCTTCCCCCGCTACGACGAGGATATGAAGGGCACATTCCTCGCCGGCCAGGCCGCGCGGTACCTCGAGGAGCGGCAGCGCGATGGCCGGTCCTTCGCGTTATGGGTCAGCTTCATGGAGCCGCACTCCCCTTACGATTTCCCGCTGGAGGATCGCGGCCATTTCGACCCGGCCGCTTTCCCGCCGCCCCCTCTCGGCCCCGAGGATGCCGCCCAGGTCCCCGCGGTCTTCAACGACCTCACCGATGCCGACAAACGCGGCATCATTGCGTCGTATTACACCTCCGTGCGGTTCCTCGACCGCAACATCGGCGCCCTGCTGCAGAAACTCGCCGCCCTGGGTCTCGACCGGAATACGTTCCTCGTGTATACCGCCGACCACGGATATTCCCTCGGCCAGCACGGCCGCTTCGAGAAACACATCGGCTACGACCCCGCCTTGCGCGTTCCCCTGATGATGCGCTGGCCGGGGCGAATCCGCCCTTCCGTGATCCGCAACTTCACCGAACACGTGGACGTTTCGGCTACCATCCTCGATATGTTGGAAGTCGACTCCCTGCCTGTCCAGCACGGCCGCACCTTGCGTCCCTACCTGGAACATCGCGGTGTGACCAGCCCCCGCGATCATGTCTTCAGCGAGTATCTGGAAACCGAGCAGGCGTATGTCCGCACCGATCGCTACAAGTTCATCTACTGTTCGGGCCGCCGCCTCGACTGGTACCGCCCGGCGCAACCCGTCGATGGCCGATGGCGGCGTTTGTACGACCTGAAATCCGACCCGGGCGAATTCCACGATCTCGCGCCCCGCCGCCCTGACCTTGTGCGTCGCTTGGAAACTCTCCTGCTCGACCGCTTCCGCCGCACGCATCCCGACGCTTCCGCCGAGCCTCCCGGCCTCGCCGGAGAAGCCGCCCTCGACTACTACGTCCGCCCCCGCGACGCCTGAATGCGAACTATCGGACCGGCGCCCGGACCGTCGGACTCGTCGAACCCGCCACCAGGATAGTCATGTCCTGCGCCCCGCTGGCCACACCTGCCGGCACGCGGAAATTCACCTGGTAGACGCCGACCAGTCCCGGCGCCAGTCCGGCAAACTGTACCTCGCATGGAATCCCGCCGAGAATAACCCGCACCGCCGCGCCTACGGGCGCCGATTCGGGAGACGCCGCTCCGGTCGCCGGCTCGTTGGCCGCCTGCCCCAGGCCGCTCGCATACACAAAAGCGAACTCCCCGGCTACCAGCGGCCGCCCCGGCGTGACCAGCGAGAAATCCGCGTTGTGCACCGCCACCGCGTTCGCGCCGTCGAGCGTGTAAATCCCGGGCAGCACCTCCATCACGGCCACATTCACAGGGGCGCTCGACTGGCCGTTGCGCGTCACCACCACCTGGGCGCTCGGCCGTCCCCGAATTTCAAACGGCGCCTGGAAATTGATCTGCTCCTGTCCGTTCTGATTCGCGATCGCAAGAATCGGCGCGGCCACGCCATTGACCGTGACCGAGATTCCGCCGAGCGAGGTCGCAACCGGAATCCCCGCCGCCGTCACCACCCCCGGATCGTCCAGGACCCCGGCGGCGAAAGCGGTCTCCAGCGATCCCGCTGTCATACCCGGGACGAAACTCGCCGCGGTCACCACTCCCGCCGCGCCGAGCCGCGGCGCCGTGCTCCCCTCGATATGATGAATCGACCCCGTAGCCGCGTCCGCCACAAAAATCTCGCCGGCCTCATCCTCTCCGAACGTGGTGATGTTGAAGCCGGTGGCCAGCAGGAGCCGGCTGGTCCATGCCGCGCCTTGCCGCTCGATCCCCCAGATGCGGCCGCTGCAGTAATCGCCATACAGATACAACCCCCGCAACCCCGGTGACGATCGGCCACGGTAGACGAACCCGCCGGTGATCGCACAACCGTCGGTATGCGCGTATTCCGCCACGGGAAGCGTCAGTCCCTGCGGATTGCAGTTCGTCACGTAGCAGTGCGCGCCCTCCATCGCATTCCACCCATAATTCTCGCCGCCACGGCTGGCGGCGGGCTGGAAGTCCACCTCTTCATAGGAATCCTGACCCACGTCCGCGATCCACAGATCGCCGGTCGCCCGGTCGAAGGAGAATCGCCAGGGATTGCGCAGTCCCAGCGCCCAGATCTCCGGTCGCGCGCCTGCCACCGTCACCAGCGGATTATCGGGAGGTGTGTGCAGCCGTCCCGGGTCGCTCTCGACATCCACGCGCAACAGCTTTCCCAGCAGGACTCCCCGATTCTGCCCGTTCCCCATCGGATCGCCGCCCGACCCCCCGTCGCCCATCCCGATGTAGAGATAGCCGTCCGGACCGAACCGCGCCTGTCCCCCGTTGTGATTGTCGAAGGGCTGGGCGATCTTCAGCAGCACGATCTCGCTCGCGGCGTCGGCCACGTCCGCATTCGACGACACCCGATACTGCGCGATGATGGTGTCGCCGTTGAGATCCGTGTAGTCCACGTAGAAACGCTGCTTCTGCGCGAAACCCGGCGGGAAGGCGAGGCCGAGGAGCCCGCGCTCTCCGCCGCCGCGGGTCTTCCCACGGATATCGAGGAACGGCTGAGCGGTCACGGAGCCGTCGCGCAACAGGCGCACCAGCCCGTTTTGTTGCACCAGGAACAACCGGCCCGACCCGTCATTGGCGCTCTGGATATCGGTTGGCGCCGCGATGCCGGATGCCACCCGCGTCGTGCGAATCTCCTGCGCGGGCGCGGCCGTTGCCAATGCCAAGCATGCGATCAGCCAACGCCTCATCTCTCCAAAGTAACCCTTCGCCGGGGGTCTTGGGTATTCGGAAGACTGGTACACCGGTTGGCAGGCGCACACATCGGCCGCTCACTTGCGTTCCTGCCGCAATCGGCTGTGCCGGCGGCTGTAGGCGAAGTAGATCGCCTGCCCGAATACCAGCCACGCGATCAGCCGCAGCCAGTTCGACCACCCCAGCGAGTACATCATCGCGAAGTTGGCGATCATCCCCATAAGCGGAACCACCGGCACCCACGGCGTCCGGAACGGCCGCGCTTGCCCCGGATTCTTCACCCGCATGATCCAGACTCCGGCGCACACAATCACAAACGCGAACAGCGTCCCGATGCTCGTCATCCGGCCCACGATGCTCAGCGGCAGAAACGCCGAAAACGGCGCCACGAAGCAAAAGAACAGCAGGTTCGATCGCCACGGCGTCTGAAAACGCGGATGAATCTCCGCAAAGACCTTGGGAACCAGCCCGTCGCGCGACATCGAATAGAACACCCGCGATTGCCCCAACAGCATCACCAGGATCACCGACGTGAACCCGCAGACGATCCCGAACTTCACCATATTGTTCATCCACACATATGGCGTCTGGTCGATCGCCAGCGCCACCGGCGCCGCCACGCCGAGCTTCGTGTAGGGAACGATCCCCGTCAGAACCAGGGCGAACGAGATGTAGAGAACCGTGCACAGGGCCAGCGAGCCGAGCATGCCGATCGGCATATCTCTCTGCGGGTTCCGGCATTCCTGCGCCGCCGTCGACACTGCGTCGAACCCGATATACGCGAAGAAGATCGTGCCCGCGCCCATCATCAGCCCGCTGACGCCGAATGACCCGAACGCCCCAGTGTTCGGCGGCAGAAACGGATGGTAGTTCGCGGGGTGGATATACGACCATCCCGCCCCGATGAAGACCACCACCACCGCCAGCTTGATCAGCACGATCGCCCCGTTCACCCGCGCCGATTCCTGAATGCCCAGCATCAGCAGCATCGAGATCGCGAAGACCACCAGCACCGCCGGAATGTTGGCATATCCTGGCGCGGCCATGCCGTCCGGCAGAACCACCGCTTCGAACGGCCCGGCGATCCACCGCGGCGGCAGGTCGATGTGAAACGTGTGCAGCAGCGACACCACGTACGCCGACCAGCTGATCGACACCGTTGCGGCGCCGATCGCATACTCGATCACCAGGTCCCACCCGATGATCCATGCGATCCATTCGCCCATCGTGGCGTAGGCGTAAGTGTACGCGCTTCCCGACACCGGGATCATGCACGCGAATTCGCTGTAGCACAGCCCCGCCAGCCCGCACCCCACGGCCGCGATCGCCATCGAGAGCACGACCGCTGGACCCGCATTTTGCGCCGCCGCCAGCCCGGTCATCGAAAACAATCCCGCGCCGATGATGGCGCCGATTCCCAGCGCGATCAGTTGCGCCGCGCCCAGCGTGCGCTTCAATTGGTGGCCGCCCCCCTCCGCTTCCGACAGAATGCGGCCCACGGATTTCGTCGCGAACAGACTCATGTCTCTACATCGTTCGCCGGCGCCCTGATCTCACACCGCGCGAATATTTATTTTTCGCCGCGCTGGGGCTACAATGAGGCGCAATGCTTCCGGCGCGCGAGGAGGATTTTGGGGAGAAACAGTACCACGAGAACCTCGAAATTCTCCGCCGCCGCATTCTCGGCTTTGCCCTCCGCCGCCTCGCGCCCCACCGCGCGGATTTTGCCGAAGCCGAGGATATTGCCCAAAGCTGCGTGATCGTCCTCTGGGAGCAGTACCCCGAAAAGCGCGAGTTGGGCGAAATGGCCGCCATCGCCGTCGGAACCGCGCGCCACAAGATCGCGCAGTTCCTCCGCGACCGGGAGCGCCGGGATGCGTCGGCCCATCCCGATCCCCCGCGCGCCGACGCCCTCTTCGAACAGACTGCCGCCCGCGAATCCACCAGCCACCTCCTCCGCGCCATGCTCCAACTCTCGCCGCGCTGCCGCGAACTGCTCCGGCTGAAACTGATCGAGCAGAAGGAATACGCCGAGATCCGCATTCTCCTGGGCATCTCCGGGAATATCTACGAAATGACCAAGCGATGCCATAAAGCGTTGCTGCGCGCCGCAGGCGGCATTCTATGAGCCAGCCCGACCGCTTCGATGCCGACGCCCTGCTGCTCGGCTACAGCGCCGGCGAGCTCAATCCCGAGGAGCAGCGTGCGCTCTTCGAAGCAGCCGCCGCCGACCAGGATCTCTTCGATCTCCTCATGAACGCCGATTCGTTACGTCAGGCGCTCGCCGTTCCCGAACAGCGCGAGCGCGCCCGCGCGGTCTTGCATGCATGGGGCAGGGAAGCCGGCGCCGAAGCGGTGCCCGGTCCCGAGTCCGTTCCGTACGCAGCCCTCGACCGCCCCCTTCCCCACCGCAGTCCGGCGCTGCTGACGGATTTGGGGCGCTCCGTCCTCTCCACAGTCGCCACCACCGTCGCGCTGCGCCTGTGCTACATGCTTCTGACCGCAATCGGCGCCTCCTTTGTCTCCGGCGCCGCCGCCGCGGGCGAGGCGCCGCCGGTTCCCGCGATCCTGCACCTCGCCCACGCCGCCATCGCGGCCCTGCTGCTGGCGGCGCAATTCACGCCCTTCCTCAAGCCCCAGGCCAGCGCCGAGCGCGACCATCCCATTGCTCGCAAGTGTCTCGCCCAATTCATCGCGGGTTGGCGATGGGCCTGGGCTAGCTGGCTCGCGCTCTATTGCTGGCTCTGGATCCATGCCGCGTCGGGCTCGAATCCCTACCCCGTGGCGGACGTCCTCAATTGCCTGACCGCCTTCCCCCTCTTCTGGTGTTTCTTCGTGCTGGACAAGCCCAGTGTCAATGTCCCCACCGACCCCGAGCGCAACGCCGCCTTCCGCAGGGCTGTCGGGACCGTCTGGGGCATCGGCGCCGGCGTGACCCTCCTCGCCGTCGCCGGCCGGCTCCATCTCTGGGGGATCAACGAGTTCGGCCTCGCGTTTCTCGGCATCTACGACGGCCTCGCCATCGCCTTCCTCGTCGGCCGGTTCGACAGCCACTGGATGAAGGTCCCGCGCTGGATGCTCGCGCCGCTCTATGGATATGCGCTGATCCAGATGATCTACGTCTTCTTCTTCAAGCTTCCGCCCGAGTGGCAGGTTTACACCTACCTGGTGGCGCTTCTCTTCAAGATGGGTCTGTTTCTGGTTGTGACCCATCTGCTGCACGCCGGTAATCTTCGCCAATACCTGGAGGCCGCCGAAGACGGCAAACTCGGGCCGCCCGTGCTTCAATAATGGTGTGGCCGCCAAGGTGCGTTACCTCTTTCGCCGGCATTTATTCCTCCTGCTCGGCATCCTCACCCTCGCCCTCTTCCTACTGGTGGCCGCGTTCGATCGTGCGGGCAGAGTCGAGGTGGCCCGCGCCCTCGCCATTCCCATGCGCGTGCTCATCGTGCCGATGTACCTGTGTTGGATGGTCCTGGCGATGCTGAATGTCGCGCTCGCCGGGCCGCATGGCATTCCCGGCGTGTGGGGCGCGATTGTGTCGCGGATCGAACTGGCCGCCGGGCTCGCGCCATACGCGCTGGTGGACTACCTGCTCCACTGGCTGCGGCGCCGCCGCTCTACTGCGCCCCCGCAATGAGCGTTAACAGCCGGCGCACCTGCGCCTCGCCTCCCGCGAACGGATGCTCCGACAGCTTCCGGTAGCGGATCATCTCGCGGTAAATCGGATCCGCCAGGTTCGAGTTGATCCCCCACCCGCCAAGGTATTGCAGCCGCAGATCCCGGTCGCGATTGATCTCCGCCCCCGCCACCCACGCCCCGAGATCCGACTGCTGCCCCATATACGTCGAAAACAGATCCATCGCCGAGCTCGCTCCGATCTCCCGCAGCGACTCCGCCACCGGCGCGAACTCCGGGCGGTGCAGCCGCTCCTCGGCCGCCTCGATATCGATCTTCGCCGTGTCCAGGTGTCCCATGAACACCATATCGTAGCCCTGCCCATCCACTGTATTCGCCCAGACCGTCGCGTGCGGAAACGCCTCGAAAAACGTCGCCAGCTCGCTCTTCACCGTCCGGAAATCGCTCTCGTACAGCGGCACGTACAACGTAAACATCCCGCCCGGATTGAGGTGCCGCTTCACCGCTTCGAAGTACTCCTTCGAATACAGCGCCGCCGTCCCCTTCACGAAAACGTCCAGCGGGTCCGACGCGATGATGTCGTACATGTTCGGCGTCGTCATCATGTAATGCCGCGCGTCGTCGAACACGATCCGCGTGCGCGCATTGTGCAGCACGTCGTAATCCTGTTTGGCGAAATACTTCGTCGAAAGCGGCGGAATCACCGGCTCGATCTCGCAGACCGTGATGCTGTCGACGCTCGCGTATCGTGTGAACGTCCCCGCGGAAACGCCCGCGCCGAACCCGATCCCGAGAACCTTCCGCGGATTCGGATGAATCAGGGCGGCCAGGTGCCCCACCATCCGTTGCAGCTTCATGTCGAACGGCTCGTTCGTCGCTTCCACGTGGCCGTTGACGTCGATCTGCATCGCGCCGTCCTCCCATTGCGAGATCACCGCCGACGAGTTCCGCCCCTCCTTCACCTCCAGGATGCGCGCCTTCCCGGCATTGGTCGCGATGCGCCGTCCGAAAGCGATCACCTCCGGCGGAATCGCGTCGATCCTCGGCACGAGAACCGCCACGAGCGCCAGCGACGCCGCCAGCGTCAGCGCCACCGATTTCTCCCGGTACCGCGGCGCCAGCACGAACCACGCGCCCGCCGCCGAAACGATCAGCAGCAGCTTCTGCGTGTCCTGCGTCCCGATCCACGGCGTCAGAACCAGGCTGACGCCAAGCGCCCCCACGATCGCTCCCAGCGTGTTCGCCGCATATACCCCGCCGACCAGCCGCGCCGGATCGTCGCCCCCTTCGGCCGCCGCCGCCAGCGCCAGCGGGAAGCTCGCGCCCCACAAAATGGTCGGTGGCAGGATCGCCCACAGACAACGAACCACGTCGAGCTGGAACGTAAACCAGTTGCTCGAGCTCAGGTTCGGATCCACCGGCCAATACGGCAGCGAGTTCGCGATCATCATCGCGCTCCAGGCGATCCCGCAAACCAGTAGAAGCTGGCACCAGGCGAGCGCCAGCCGCGCGCGATCCGCATCGCGCAGCGCCTTCGCCGTCCACGATCCCAGCGCGCTGCCGATCGCCAGTCCGGCCAGAAACACCGCCAGGATGATCGAAAACACGTACACCGTCGAGCCCAGCAGCATTCCCATCAGGCGCGTCCAGACGACTTCCGCCCCCAGCGCCCCCGCGCCCGAGATGCCGATCGTCGCGTACACGGCCCAAGGCGTCCCGGCCGCCGCGCGCTTCTCCGCCGGAGCTTCGACGGGCATCTCCGGCGCCGTCTTCGCCAACCACAGGCTCACGAGCGCCACCACGATATTCAGCGCCGCCGCCGCGAACGTCGCGACCTGCACGTTGAAAATCCGCAGCAGGTAGAATCCCGCCGTGAGGCACCCCAGCACCGCGCCGATCGTGTTCGCGCCGTACAGCAGCCCAACCCGCGACCGTCCCTCCGGAGTCGCCTCGATCCACCGGGACGCCGCCGGCAGCGACGCGCCCATCAGAATCGTCGGCGGGAGCAGGCAAATCGCCGCCAGCAGCGCCCGCAACAGCATGCTCGGCAGTCCGTGCTCGGCGCCCACCGCATAGGCGCGCCCCACGAACGGCATCAGCCCCAGCACCAGGATGGCGAACGCGGCGATCCCGAATTCGAGGAACGCATACAGTCGTAACGGATGCCCCCCCGCCGCCCGTACCCGCGCCAGCCCCGCGCTGCCGATGCACAATCCGCCCATATATGTCGCCAGCAGCACGCCCAGCGAGACCGCCGTCGATCCGATATTGAGCTGCAGCATGTGGTACCAGACGATCTCGTAGATCAGCGCGGAGCAGCCGCTGCCGAGGAACAGCGCAAGCAGAAGGGGGAAATGGCGTGAGGGCGCGGTCATGGTGTCCAGATTTTCGTAGTGAACCACATGATAGCTGATCGAACTGTTAAGCTGCGTTAAACCGGCCTCCGCGGGAGTCGCGGGCTTTGGGACCAGGGTCCCGGCCGAAGTCAGCCTCTATCTGCCCATCCGCGGCAACTCGCCCCTCATGTATGCCGCCGCCGTGGGTGTCTGGAGAGTACGCGCCTGCTGCTCGAAGCCGGCGAGCCTAGCGGCCAATTCGGGACTCCCGCGTGCTATTTCACCGCGATGGTCACCTGCTGCTGTGTGCTGATTCCGCCGATGACGACAGCCACCGGCACATTTCCCGCGCTCGCCGCCACCGGAATTCGTGCATTGATCTGCCACACCCCGGCCGGCAGAAGCGGCGCCGCCCCCGCATAGGCGGCTTCCGCCTGTTGGTCGTCGATCGTCACCTGTACGGACGCCACGGGAGCTGGAAACGGCGTCGAGATGTTGAAGTCTCCCACGATCAGTTGCGGCGACGTCAGCCCCTCTCCCGTCCCGAAGAGAGAAACGATCGACCCGCGCGCCGCCGGGTTTGTGCTGGAATTGCGCGACCCATCCTGATTGAGGACCGCTGCCTGTCCCGTGCCGCTCTGGTCCGCGCTCGCGATCCCCGGTGCCGCCTTGGCCAGCGCCAGCGTCACCGGGGCCGATTCCACGCCGTCCACCTGCACCGTAACTTGTACAGGGCTGCCCGGCGGAGTCGTATTGAGGTAAGGGACGAACACATTAATCTGGGTGGCCGTCATCGCTGTGAGCGCTCCCGGTGTGCCGTTGAACAGCACCTTGACGCGGCCGATCACCGGCGGAACGTGGTTATTCTCCGCCGCGTAAGTCTGGAGCGAGGTCCCCCCGAAATTCGAACCGAAGATCGCCAGCAACTCGCCCGGCGCGAGGGCGCCCCCGCGATAGCTCAATGCATTCACAACACCACTGATAACCGGGCCTGCTTCCGCCGCCATCCCGGTTAGCCTCCGCACGCGGTCCCCCTCCAGCAGGTAGAAGTCTCCGTTCGGCGCTGTGACAGCCGTTGCGATGTTGAAGCGCGCTGACTGCGCCGGGCCGCCATCGCCCGAATATCCCCAGTCGGAGCGCCCTACGCTGTCTTCGTTCGTATCGTGGACGGCCGAGATCCACGGATATGTGGTCCGCCATATCCCGCCGCTCCGGTCCACCGCGATCGAAGTTCCGCTCCGCGATGGCAGCAGATTCGAAGCCTTGGTGACCGTGCCATCGTCGTTCACGCGAAACACTTGATCGTGGGAAGAGGATTTGTCTGGGGGCACGATCGAGCCCGAGAAGTACACGACGCCGGCCGGATCCACACCAAAGCCGTTGACGGATTTCAGGTCGCTGATTCCCGGCGGCTGCAGCGGCAGCGCTAAGATTGTCTCCAGCTTTCCGTTCGGCCAAACCCGCACCAGCGAGCCTCCCGAGGCGATGTGAATCCGGTCTTTGGAGTCGATGGCGGCCGCTCCCTGCCCGTTTGGCAGCGAACTCGGCGCCACTTTGCCATCCGCTGTGATGACGTACGCGTTTCCGTATACGTCCACCATGTGCACGTTGCCCTGGCTGTCGGCCAGGATCCTCTTCGGCGGAGCCAGATCCTGCGTCGTGGCCGGGTGTCCGTATGTCGCGTTCCCGCAAACCCCCGTTCCGGCCAGCGTCGACAGAACCCCGTTGGCGCCGATCTTGCGGATCAGGCAGACGGCCGCCTCCGCAAGGTACAAATCTCCGGCGCGGTTCACGCTGATCGCCGACGGGCTTAGAAACCACGCGTTCCTCGCCGGCGTTCCGTCGGGAGCTGGCTTGGGGCTGGCGCCGCCGGCCGGCAGGAGCGTCCCTTGCTGGGTGACCCGCGTTACCTGGGTCAGCCCCGCAAATGCCGCCAGGCGCGTCCCGTCCACGGCCAGCCACACCAGCCCATTTGAGGTGGCCGCGCCGACGCCTCCGCGGCCGCTCGCCAGTGTGCTCAGGATTCCCCGCGTGTCGATCCGGCGCACTTGGGCTTGCCCGTCCCCCGTTTCGACCAGGTACACATTTCCCGCCGCGTCGATCGCGAGGTCGGTGATTCCCGCAAAACCCGCATCCATCGCCGCCGTTCCATCGGGTGCCGGCGCGCCGGTAGCCGCTCCGTAACCCGCGAATGCCGCGATAACGCCATCTACCCCAATCCGCCGGATGCGCCGGCCGCTATCCACCACGTACACGTTGCCGGCGCCGTCGAGCGCGACGGGGCCCGGCCCCGCCAGTTGCGCTGCCAGCGCAGGTCCGCCATCGCCGCCCCAGCAGCTCGGGCAGAAGTCGTGGGCCACACCCGCGATCTTCTCGATTCGGCCGCTCGTCGTGACGCGCAGCACGAAAGAGCTGGTCGTGAAGTAGACGGTTCCGTCCCTGCCCGCCGTGATGCCGCGATCCGCGAAGATCGAGCGCTCCAGCGCCGGCCCCTCTAAATCCATACCCCGCGCCGGCGGAATCCCATCGCCGGCTACGGTGGTAATCACACCATTCCCGTCAATTCTCCGGATCCGGTGGTTGAGGGAATCGTCGAAGTAGAGGTTCCCTCGCCCATCGAAATGCGGAGACATCGGCCAATTGACCGTAGCGTCCACCGCCGGCCCGCCATCCCCGGAATACCCGTTCGAGCCGTTGCCGGCGATCGTTTCGATGATGCCATTCGATCGGATCCGCTGGATGACATTCCTGGTCCACTCGCAAACCACCAAGCCACCCTCGGCGTCCACCGCGATTCCCTGGATATCGGATAGCGCCACGTCCTGGGCCGCCACGCCGGAGCGAATCGTGCCGCCGGCGACCGTGTCCACCACGAGTTGCCCCGCCAGATCGCCGGTTGCCCACAGGCCTGCGGTCACAAGGAGCAGAAGCCGGGTCGCAACGACACAGCTCACCACACGGCAGCGGCGGAACTCGTTCCCCTTCATCGTGGGATCCTCGGCCTGCCTAACGGATGGCACGCAGGCTACCATTTGTCGATCGCCGGAATCGCATTGACATCGGCCTGCAATGCGAATAGAAAGGAGGGGGCTTCGACGGATATGACTCGCGCCACGAACTCGAAGATCGCCGGAACCACGTTCCTCGCCTACATCGCGGCCGGCATCGCCAGTCTGGTCGTGTTCAGCCGGGCGACCGCCGGCGAAGGAATTGCGGCGAAACTCGCGGCCGTCGCCCAACACCCGGCGGAGATTGGTGTTGTCGTCGTGCTCGGCCTGTTCCAGTCCTTCGCAGCCCTGGTCCTGGCTGTGACACTCTACGCCATTACGCGCGAGCAGGATCCCGATCTCGCCATGTTGGCCCTGACCTGTCGCGTCGCCGAGGGTGTGATCGCCGGATCCTCCATCCCCAACACGCTGGCGCTGCTCGGGCTCGCTTCATCGGGCGGAGCGAACGCGCCGGGCGCCGGCGCGCAGGCGCTCGGCGCGTACCTTCTCAGGAGCGACGTGGCTGTCACCGCGACCTTCTTCGCCGTGGGCAGCACCCTCTTCTCTTACCTTCTCCTGCGTGGCCGGATGATCTTCAGACCGCTGGCTTGGCTCGGCGTCGCCGCGTCGGCTCTGCTCGTGGTCGGCCTTCCCTTGCAGGCGGGAGGATTCCTCCGCGGCCCAATCGCGTCGATCATGTGGCTGCCCATGCTCGCCTTCGAAGTGCCGCTCGGTCTGTGGCTGATCGTCAAAGGCGCCGCCCTGCCGGCGCGCGCGCAAGCGGCGTCCGCCGCCCGATAGCTTATCGCTTCCCGCGTTTCTTTGCGTTCTTCTCGACCCTCAGTTTCCACGCCGCCCGCAGGGCGCCGGTCAGCACGTCCTCGTTCGCCGCGGCGAGGCGGATATGCGTATGTCCCATCCTCCCAAACCCGCCCGGAATGGGCAGGAAAATCTCGGGCGCCTCCTCTACGAATGACGCCTGTTGCTCCAGCGAAAGCGTCAGATTTCCGTAACCCTCCGCCTGCGAGGCCAGCGAAGCAAATCGGTGCTTCCCCACGCGAAAGGCGGGCAACCCCGCGTGCTCGCTCTCTTCCACGCCCTCCAGGCTCAGCGCAATCCTCCGAAAATCGGCTGCGGTCATCCCCTACTCCTATCCCTCAGAGACTACCCCATCTCATTCGATGGCGCGTCGCCCCTGGACAACGACGCACGCAGGTGGTACAAGTCCGATGAGGCACATCCTTATGAAGAGATTTCTTGTCCTTCTCTGCGTTGCCTTTCCTGCCGCCCATCTGTCGGCGCAATCGTCCCGTCCAGAGCGCCCCACGGACGAGCAGATCCGGCTTCAGCCAAAGAGATTCCCGCCGGAGATGATCCTCTCCTCCGGGGCGCCCGGAGCGAACCAGGCGAAGCTCACCCATTCCTATTGCGTTGCCGGGTACCCCGGCCCGAAGTCGCTCTCCATCAAGCGATGCGAGCCGCCGCCGCAACGCTTTCGTTTGATTTCGCCTTTCAAATTCGTCGCGCCGGATAAGAAGCCCGCGAAATAGCGCGCCCTGCCGTCACACCATCGCGACGTTCGGCCGCCGGTCGCCGTGGCCGCCGAACCGATAATCGCGCCATGCGGCAGTAAGCCGCCGGACCCCGGCGCGCAGCGTCTCTTCCTCGGCCAGGAACGGAAGCCGGATCAAGGGTGCGTGCTGTTCCGTGGCGGACATAGCCGGGCCGGGCAGAATCAACGCTCCGTGCCGCAACGCCACCTGGGCGAACTCGCGCGAATCTCCCGTGGGCAGTCTCACCCATAGAAACAGCCCGCCCGGCGGCAGCCGAAACTCCCAATCCGGAAGCGATTCGCGGAGCAGCCCGGCCATCAGATCGCGCCGCGGTTTCAGTTGGCGGCGCCGCAGGTCGCGGATTCGATCCATGACGCCGAGTAGACGCACCGCAATCGCCTGCGTCAAAAGAGGCGACCCGAGATCGTTGGCGCTCTTGAGACGGGCCAGCCGTTCGATGATCGGCTCCGGTCCTCGCACCCAGCCCGCCCGCAATCCCGGCCACGCCAGTTTGCTCAGCGATCCGATCGTCAGCATGGGCGCGGAGGGAGCATAGCTCGCGATCCACGGCGGCACGGGGCCGTCCAGCGCCAGTTCCGCGAGAACGCCGTCATCGATGACGGGAATCGCCAGTTCCGACGCGATCCGCGCCACTTCCTTGCGCGCGGATACGGGCATCACCGCCCCCGTCGGGTTCTGAAACGTGGGAGTCATATACACCAGGCGCGCGCCGGTGGCGATGATGCGGTCGCGCAGCACGCCGGTGGGCACGCCGCCGGCTTCCACGGGCAGCGGCGATACCCGCGCCCCCGCCACGCGGAAAGCGTCCAATGCGCCGAAATACGCGGGATCTTCCACCAGCACCGAATCGCCTCGCTGCAGGTAGAGCGCCGCGCACAGCGCAATCGCGTGCTGCGCGCCGTTGGTGATCAGGATTTGTTCCGGCTTGGTCGCGAGACCCGATTTGGAGTAATAACTCGCCACCGCCTGCCGGGCCGCGGGCAGCCCCAGCGGGTAATAGAGCCGGTCGTGTACCAGCGCTGCGTATTCGTCAGGCGGCAGCGTGAATAGATCCAAAGGCAGCTCGCGCAAGGGCAGGGGAGAGCCCATCGCAAGATCGATGACATCCTCGCTACCGCAGTGCGCGAGCAGCCCCAGCAGCGGGCTCGCCGCCAACGCGCCGGCATGCGAGGCGGCCCGCGCGGCCGCCACCGCCGGCGAAGTCTCGCAGATCCACGTGCCGCTCCCGCTGCGGCTCTCCACCCAGCCGGATTCCCGCAGCGCATCATAAGCAGCCACGACCGTGGTCCGGCTCACCGAGAGCGCCTGCGCCAGGGACCGTTCCGAAGGCAGCCGGACGCCCGGATGGACAGCGCCCTTCCGGATGCAATCCGCCAGCCCTCGAGCGAGCTTCTGCTGGAGCCGGCCAGAGCCTGTAGACCAGACTCCGAGGTGGGGTATCAGTTCCTGAACATCCATGGCAGTCCAATTTTGAGGGAAGTGGCTCTTTTTTTCAAGTCCACTTTGGGCCAGACTGAGAGGCATGGAAAACACCGCCACTGCCAACGGCCTCGAAGTTCTGGGACTCGCGGCGGCCAAGGCTCTGGCATATCTGCAGACCGTCGGCGGCCGCCAGGTCGCCCCGTCTCCATCGGCGGTGCTCGACCTGGCGCAATTCGACGAGCCCCTGCCCGAAGCGCCGAACGATGCTCTTTCCGTGCTGAACCTGTTGGACCGGGTTGGCTCGCCCGCTACCGTGGCCACCGCCGGCGGGCGATTCTTCGGATTCGTCAATGGAGGGGCGCTGCCGGTCTCGGTAGCCGCGACGTGGATCGCCAGCGCCTGGGATCAGAATGCGGCGCTGCGGGTGATGTCGCCCACGGCCGTTGCCCTGGAGGATGTGGCGCTCGGTTGGGTCCGCGACGTCTTGGGACTCCCCTCGGAGTGCGGCGGATCGGTCGTGACCGGTGCCAGCATGGCGAATCTTACAGGGCTTGCCGCCGCCCGCCACACTCTGTTGCAGCGCGGCGGATGGGACGTCGAGAACGACGGGCTGTTCGGAGCGCCCGCTCTGACTGTAGTGGTCGGTGACCAGGTCCATGCGTCGTTGTTGAAGGCGCTCGGCCTGTTGGGGCTCGGCAGAAAGCGCGTGATTCGCGTGCCCGCGGATGAGCATGGAAGGATGCGAGTCGACTGTCTGCCGGATCTCGACGGCCGAACCGTCGTGTGCATCCAGGCGGGCAATGTGAACAGCGGCGCGTTCGATCCGGCCCCGGCGATTTGCCGTCGAGCCCGCGAGGCGGGCGCGTGGGTTCACGTGGATGGCGCGTTCGGATTGTGGGCTGCGGCATCGCCGCGGTATCGTCACCTTACGGAAGGTTTCGACTCGGCGGACTCCTGGGCCACCGACGGTCATAAGTGGCCGAACGTCGGTTACGACTGCGGAATCGCGATTGTGCGGGATGCCGCCGCCATGCGCGCAGCGATGTCGATTTCGGCGGCATATTTCACTCCGGGCGCATTGCGCGAACCCTCCGACTACACTCCGGAGATGTCCCGCCGCGCGCGCGGCGTGGAGTTGTGGGCCACATTGCGATCGTTGGGCCGCCGCGGTCTGGCGGAGTTGGTGGAACGCACGTGCCGGCATGCCCGGCGATTCGCAGACGGGTTGCGTGCGGCCGGATATGAAATCCTGAACGAGGTGGTCATCAACCAGGTGCTGGTCTCGTTCGGCGACCCGGCGGTGACCCGCGCCGTGATCGCGAAAGTGCAAGCCGGCGGCGCCTGCTGGTGCGGCGGCTCCGAATGGCAGGGGCGTCCCGTCATGCGGATCAGCGTTTCCTCGTGGGCAACCACGGAAGAAGATGTCGAGATCAGCCTTGCGGCCATACGCCGCATCGCGGAGGAATGCGGGAGATGAGGCCATGAACGAGCCCGAAACCTACACGTACGAGACGCGGCTGAACGTTCTTTACGGGCCGCTCGAGGTGATTGATGAAGAGTCCCTTGCCGGCGCGTGCGATTACAAATGGTACAACCAGACACTCTGCCAGGTGAACGCTTCCGTCGTGCGGTTGGGCGTCGTACAGGGAGAATACCATTGGCACAAGCACGATGACGACGACGAGTTCTTCTATGTCGTGGAGGGAACCCTCTTCATTGACCTGCAGGAGCGGACGGTCCAACTGGCCCCCCGGCAAGGGTTCGTCGTCCCCAAGGGAGTCACGCACCGCACCCGCGCGCCCGAGCGGACCGTGATTCTCATGGTCGAGAACGCCGGCATCATTCCCACCGGAAACTGAGGACCAGAGAAATGCCGACAACCATGCCCGATTGGAAGGGGCTGCGCGACGAATTCCCGGCGCTGGCGAATTGGACGTATCTGAATACGGCGACCTATGGACAGATCCCGCGGAGGGCCGCGGCGGCGATGTGCCATCACCTGGCGCGGCGCGACGAATTCGCGTGCGGCGACTACCTCGCCTGGTTCGACGACATGGACGCCATCCGTGAATCGTGCGCGCGGCTGGTCCATTGTCAGGCCTCGGACATCGCATTCGTCATCAACGCCGCGACGGGACTTGCCGCTCTTCTTCAGGGGCTTTCCTGGCAGCCCGGGGACGAGCTGCTCACGCTCGCGGACGAGTTCCCGAATCAGCTCTATGCTTCGGCGGGGCTGGCGCGCTTCGGCGCGCGATTGCGCGCGGTGGCGTGGTCCGAGTTCTATGAATCGGTAAACGAACGGACCCGCCTCGTAGTCCTGAGCACGGTCAACTATGCCACCGGCGTCCGCCCGCCACTCGCGGAGATCTCGCGGTTTCTGCGGGAGCGCGGCGTCTTGCTTTATGTGGACGGCTCGCAGAGCGTCGGCGCCCTGCAATTCGACATCGAACAGGTGCGGCCCTCGGCGCTGTGTGTCGACGCATATAAGTGGATGCTGTCGGCGAACGGCGCCGGCTTCCTCTATGTCGATCCGGAGCTGCGCGAGCGGCTGCCGGCGACGGTGGTGGGCTGGCGGAGCGACCGGGATTGGAGGTCCGTAAACTCCTTGAACCATGGCGAGCCTGTCTTCGCGCAGTCTGCCGAGAAATACGAAGGCGGAATGCTGCCTTTTTCGTCGCTTTATGGAATGGGAGCCGTGATTGACCTGATGTTGCAACTTGGGGCCGGCGGCGATCGAAGCGCGCGTGCTGGAGCTGGCCGGGCAGGCCAGAGCGATGTTGCGTGGCCTGGTAGCGCAGGTGAACGCGGACGAATCGCAAATTGTGACGGCGGTCCTCCCCGGCCGGGATTCCGCCGCATTGGCGCGGTCGCTCCAGGAGCGCCGCATCCTGGTGTCGGCGCGGCACGGCAGGCTGCGCGTCTCCCCGCACTTCTACAACGACGGGGACGACCTGGAAATACTGCGGAATGCGCTGTCGTGAGTGGCGCGTAGCGCCGTCCGGACGCCCGCTGCTACCCTGGAAAATATGGGCTTCCGGCTGGCCGTCAATTACCGTCCCAAGGGCGATCAGGAAACCGCCATCGCGGAGCTGACGCGCGGCATCCGCGATGGCGAACAGCACCAGGTCCTCCTCGGCGTCACCGGTTCGGGCAAAACCTTCACGATGGCCAAAGTGATCGAGGCCATCGGCCGTCCCGCGCTCGTCCTCGCCCACAACAAGACCCTCGCCGCCCAGCTCTACCACGAATTCAAATCGTTCTTCCCCGATAACGCCGTCGAGTACTTCGTCAGCTATTACGATTACTACCAGCCCGAAGCCTACATCCCGTCGAGTGACGTCTACATCGAGAAGGAAGCCACCATCAACGACGAGCTCGACAAGCTGCGCCTCGCCGCCACCAAGTCCCTCTTCGAGCGCCGCGACTGCGTCATCGTCGCCAGCGTGAGCTGCATCTACGGCCTCGGCTCTCCCGAAGCCTATTACGGCATGTTGCTGATGCTCGAAAAGGGCCAGAAGATCTCCCGCGACCAGATCGTCTCCAAACTCGTCGAGATCCTCTATGAGCGCAACGACGGCGACTTCCGCCGCGGCGCCTTTCGCGTCCGCGGCGACGTCATCGAAATCTATCCGACGTACGACGATTACGCCTACCGCATCGAGCTATGGGGCGATGAAGTCGAGGGCCTCTCGCAAATCGACCCGCTCCTCGGCCAGGTCCGCCAGACCTACATTCGCCTCCCCATCTATCCCAAGACGCACTACGTCATGTCGGAGGAAACCAAGAACGACGCCCGCGAGAGCATCCGCGCCGAGCTCGAATGGTGGCACAAAGAGTTGGAGCGGCAGGGCAAGCTGATCGAGGCCCAGCGCCTTTACCAGCGCACCATGTTCGACCTCGAAATGATCAAGGAGATCGGCTACTGCCACGGTATCGAGAATTACTCGCGCCACTTCTCCGGCCGTCTCCCCGGTGAAGCCCCGCCCACCCTTCTCGACTACCTGCCGCACGATTCCATCATGTTTCTCGACGAGAGCCACCAGACCGTCCCCCAGCTCCACGGCATGTATCACGGCGACCGCTCCCGCAAGGAGGTGCTGGTCGGCCACGGCTTCCGTCTCCCCAGCGCGCTCGACAACCGCCCGCTCACCTTCGACGAGTTCGAGCATCGCGTCAATCAGCTCGTCTACGTCTCCGCCACACCTGGCCCCTACGAGTTGACCAAAGCCGCCGGCGTCGTCGTCGAACAGATCATCCGCCCGACGGGCCTCATCGACCCCAGCGTCGAGATCCGCCCCGTCAAAGGTCAGGTGGACGACCTGCTCGGCGAGATCCGCCGCCGCGCCGAAGCCAACGAACGCATCCTCGTCACCACCCTCACCAAGCGCATGGCCGAGGACCTTGCCGAGTATTACTCCGAAGTCGGCGTCCGCTGCAATTACCTGCATTCCGAGGTCAGCACCCTCGACCGTCTCAAAATCCTCCGCGACCTCCGCCGCGGCGAGCACGACGTGCTGATCGGCATCAACCTCTTGCGCGAAGGCCTCGATTTGCCCGAAGTCTCCCTCGTCGCTATCCTCGATGCCGACAAGGAAGGGTTCCTCCGTTCCGCGGGCTCCCTGATCCAGACCATCGGTCGCGCCGCGCGCCACGTCAACGGCCACGCGATCCTCTATGCCGATGTCATGACCGACAGCATGCGCAAGGCGATCGACGAAACATCCCGCCGCCGCCAGACCCAGGTCGAGTACAACGAGCGGAACCACATTACGCCGCAATCGATCATAAAGCCCATCGATATGAGCCTCGTGGCGATCGCCGAAGGCGACTACGTGACCGTGCCGCTCGAAGTCGACGAAGAGGTCGACAACCTCACTCCCGAGCAGCGCGCGCGCTTCATCGGTGAATTGGAGGAGCGGATGCGCGAAGCCGCCCGCAAATTCGAATTCGAAAAGGCCGCCCAGCTTCGCGATCGAGTCAAATCGCTTCGCATGGGCGCGTAGCTCAGCGGCGCCGTCTCTGCCGCGGATCCCGCGGCCGCAAGTCCGCCACCGCGACCCGCCCGGCCGCCACCGTCGCTCTGCCCTCGTACTCCGCGCCGCCCGCCGTCGCCCTCACGGTGTATTCGCCCGGCGCCAGATCCACCGCGCCGTAAAAGCCTCCGCCGTCGGTGACCGCCGTCCGCACGCTCCCCGTCGCGGTGTTCTCGATTGCCACTGCTACCGTATCCAGCCCGTGCGCCAGGCCCATCAGGTGCCCGTTCCTGGGCGTCGCCTTCCAGGGCAGCGCCGGTGTCAGCGCCCGCTCCGCGAATACCGACCCGGTCAGTCCCGCCACGAAGTCGGCGAACGTTCCCGACGCGCTCGGATTCGCCATCGAATAGAAATTCACCCCCACCGCGCGTTGCCCCGCGGCCGACGCTGCCAGCGCCCGCCGCGTCTGCGCGATCGACCCGTCAATCAAATTCAGATACACCCCGAGCCCGACCATCGCCGCGCGATTGTACTGGTGGTTCTTTGTCCATTCGCTCCACTGGTCGAACATCGTCTTTTCCGCCGCGACGTGATCCCGCTTATAGTCCATCGGGATCGCCACGTCCAGGATGCCCTCCTCGGTCCAGGCGCGCCAATCCTGGTACACCCGCCAGTAGGCCTCGGCGTTGCGCCAATCCGTCTCGGCCGTGGGCCCCCCGCCGAATGCGATCAGCGCGGCCGAGATCTTCAAGTCCGGCCGCAGCGCTACCGCGTTCAGATAGATCCGGCGCACGACGTTGGTCACCTGGTCGCGCCGCCACTGCGCCCAAAGCGCGTCGCCGGGCGCGGGAATCGCCGCCACCCCGTAATGCTTCTGGAACCGCGCCACGCTCACCGGGTTGTATCCGATATTGGCCCCCGACGCCGCCGTCTGCCCGCTGGCCGTGAGTTCCGGATAGCGAATGCGGTCGAGATGCAGGCCGTCGATGTTGTACCCGCGCACCAGCCGCATCAACACATCGACCGTATACGCCGCCGCGTCCGGATGGCCGAAGTCGAGCCAGAAGTCGTTCCCGAACCGGTGCCCCTGGAACCCGATCGAACCCGCCGCGTCGGGGAGCAGCGTGCGCGTCAGCCAGTTTTCGGGTCCCGCCGCGATCGTCCCGCGTGCCGCGTCGAAGCCGCCGTGCCGGTTGAACACGTGGTTCGGATCGAGAGGCGGCCCCAGCGTCGCGCTGGCCGGAAACGCCGGATTCTTGTTCCACACCGCTCCGGCGATCACGAACGCGTGGACCTCGATTCCGTTCGCGTGCGCCTCCTGAATCAGATCCTGCAGCGGGTCGAAGCCGGGCGCGATCTCGACGAAGTCCGGCCTGGGCTCGGCGGAGTCGAGGTACCACGAGTCGCCGCGCCGGCGCACCTGCGCGTAAACCTGGTTCGCCCCCGCGCTCCTGGCGTTCTGCACGGCCGCCGCCACATCGAAGTGGTTGTTCAGCGCCGTATTGAACGTGTCCACCCAGAATCCGCGATACTCCGATCGCTGCTGCGCCGCCGCCGAGCATGCCAGCACCGCCGCCAGGAAAAAGCGCATCGGGATGTCTCAGCTTCCTTTCTCTCGTTTCCGGTGAGCCTTGATGCCGCGCGCCAGAAATTTCATCGCCTTCTTCGGCCCGCCGGTTCCCGTGACTGTGAATTTCTTCCCGCGCTGCTTGTTATAGGAAATGAAGAATTCCTCGACTTGGGATAGCATGGTCTTACTGACGTCGTCCATCGATTTCAGGTCTTCGTGATCGTAGGAATGCACCGCGGCTCCGAGTAGCCGGTCGTTGGTCTCTGTCTTCCCGTCCTCCGTCTGTTCCGCCTGGATGATGCCGATGATGCGCACGTCGATCAGGCAGCCCACGTGCGCCGGCGCGTCCATCAGGACGAGAATGTCCAGCGGGTCGCCATCCTCTCCGAGGGTGGAAGGGATGAAGCCAAAATCGAACGGAAACATCATCCCCTCTGGCAATAGCCCGCCTAGCATGAAGAGTCCCGAGTCCGGGTCATAATCGAACTTGTTGCGTGATCCTTTCGGAGTTTCGATGATCGCCCGGCAGACACATTTCTTGGTGTCAAGCTGGTGAGGAAGGGTGGTCAGATCCGACATATCTGAAACCACCTTTAACATAATCAGGAGTTTTCCGATGCATGAAATTCGCGCCACCGTTCCCCCCGACTGCGTCCCGGAGGTGGCTCGCCTCGCCCACGCCGCGGGCATCGACCGGGTGAGCGTCAGCGAAGTCTTCGTTCATGGCCCCGGCGTGCAGCGTCGCCTCCTCAGCGCGGAAACCTCGACCCCCAAGGCGCGCGCCTTTGTCGATGCCCTGTTGCGTTCTCCCGCGCTCGCTACAGCCGATTTGACCGTCAGTTCCCGCGAAGTGAGAGCCATCGTGAGCCATGAACCGGCGTCCAGCCTCACCTGCCCCATGAGCGAGCCGTTCCCGGATGTCATTCAGGATCTCTGGCAATTGAGCCATGTCACCACGAGTTATGCCGCGCGCGCCGCCGCCGGCGCAATCCTGCTCGCCACCGGCGTCATCGAAAACAGCTCCGTCGCCATCGTGACAGCCGCGCTGTTCCTGCCGTTTCTCGCCCCGGTGCTGGCGGTGAGCTTCGGCCTCTGGGTCCGCGAGCGCCGCCTGATTTGGCAGGGACTGCGCGCGCTTCTCGTGAGCACCGTCCTCGCGCTTGCCGCCGGAGCCGCCGTGGCCTGGATCGAAGGCGGACCGATCCGCTATGCGGGATTCAAAAGTCCGCTCACCAGCTTTGCCGTATCGGCCGTCCTTGGGATTACAGCCGGACTGTCGAACGCGGATGACACCGGCAGGCGTTATTTGATCGGCGTCGCCGCCGCCGTTCAATTCGCCATTTTCCCGGTCTGGTTCGGCGCCGCATTGGTCCTGGGCCCGCCATCGCCCGGGATTCTCTACCCGCGCCTCCTGAGCTTCGCCATCAACCTCTTGACGATCTCCCTTTCCGCGCTCGCGGCGTTCGCCGCACTGCACTTGGGACGTGCCGCCGGCTGGAGCGCGCCGCGCCACCACCGCCAATCTCTTTGACGGCGCTGTGAAAAGAGTGGATCGCCTTCAGGCCCGGGCGGCCGAAGCCGCGCGCTCGGCGAGGGCGGAATACACGCGCAACGCCTCGATGTAGACGGACAAGGCGTCGGACTCCGCGACGCGCGCTTCCAACACACCCTTCCAGGCGTCGGGATGCGGCGCGGCCTCCCCTAAACCGTTGGCCTCGATCGTCCTCGTCAGTTCCCCAAGGGCTTCCTGATGGTGGACTTGCGCCTCAGCCAGCCGGCGCCGCCACAACTCCAGTTGGAGCCGGCGCGCTTTGTCGAGAATGCCGTTCTCCGGCTCCCAGTCGGGCCGCCACCAATTCAATTGGGTAATAACGCCCTCCAATGGCATCGTAGTGCACTTATTAACCAGCCTTCAAGTAAATACCTGATTTACTTCTGTATCGAGGTATGGTTCCGAACAAATCAAGAATCAAAACATTTTGCAGGGTTCTTGGTGGATCGCTCGCCCGCCCGTCAGTTCCCCACAGTGTAGAATGTCGGTTCATGCCTGCAAATGGCAGTACCCTCATCCTCCTCACGGCCGCTTCGATCGCGCTCCTCCTCTTTCTGATCCTGGTCGTCAAGCTCCATGCGTTCCTGGGCCTGATCCTCACTGCCATGGCCTTGGGCCTCTCCGCCGGCATGCCCCCCGATAAAGTCCTCAAGTCCATCCAATCGGGCTTCGGAGAAGCTCTCGGCTTCATTGCCGTCGTGGTGGGCCTCGGCGCGATGATCGGCCGCTTCCTCGAACACTCCGGCGGCGGACGCGCCCTCGCCGACTGGTTGCTCGTGAAATTCGGCCCCCGGCGCGCCGCCTGGGCGATGCTGTTCTCCGCCTTTCTCGTCGGCATCCCCATCTTCTTCGAGGTCGGCGTCGTCATCCTCGCGCCCCTCGTGTGGAATCTCGCGCGCGAAACCAAGCGCTCCATGCTCTTCTACGGACTTCCCATGCTCGCCGCGCTAACCGTCGTGCATTCGCTCGTCCCGCCGCATCCCGCCCCCGCCGCCGCCTCCCAACTGCTCGGCAGCAACCTCGGCCAGACGATCCTCTACGGTCTCGCGACCGCCCTCCCCATGACGATCGTAGCCGGCATCTTCTACGGAAACTGGATCGCCAAACGCCTCTTCATTCCCGTTCCGAAACTCGCCGATGAGAGCCTCGCCTCCTCCGCCGGGCGATCCGCGCCCCCCATTCCCATCGTGATCCTGCTCCTCATCCTCCCCGTCATCCTCATCTTCGGCTCGACCCTCGCGAGCCTCCGCGACATTCCCTTTCGCGGTGTCGCCGTCTTCATCGGACATCCCTTCACGGCGCTTGCCATCACCGCCCTCGTGGCGATCTATTTCTTCGGCGTCCGCCGCGGCGTCACCCGCGAGAAAGCCGCCAAAATGGCTACCGAATCGCTCGCCCCCATGGGCGCCCTCCTCTGCATCATGGGCGGCGGCGGAGCCTTCAAGCAGATCATCGTGGATTCCGGCGCCGGCCCCTACCTCGGCAAAGTTCTCATCACCTCCTCCATCTCCCCGCTGATCGTCGTCTACCTCGTCGCCGTGGCGATGCGCATCGCGCAGGGCTCCGCGACCGTCGCGATCATCACCGCCGCCGGCATCGTCGCCCCCATCGTCAAAGGCATCCCCGGCTATAGTCCCGAGGTCCTGGTGGTCGCCCTGTGTTGCGGCGGCACCGCCTTCTCGCACGTCAACGACTCCGGCTTCTGGATGGTCAATCAGTACTTCGGCATGACCGTCCCGCAGACCCTCAAGTCCTGGACCGCCATGAAAGTAATCTCGTCGCTGGTCGGCATCTCCATCGTGATGACCGCGCATGCGCTGTTACGATAACAGGGTGGAAAAGCGCCTGTACGACATGGACCCGGGGCCCGACTGCCCCGAGATTGTCCGCATGATCGTGGAGATCCCCAAGAACTCCAGCAACAAGTACGAGTACGATGGCCAGCTCGGAGTCTTTCGCCTCGACCGCTCCCTCTACTCCCCGATGCACTATCCCGGCGACTACGGCTTCGTCCCCGGCACCCTCGCCGAGGACAGCGACCCGCTCGACGTCCTCGTGCTCGTCGACGAGCCCAGTTTCCCGGGCGTGCTCCTCTCCGTTCGCCCCGTCGGAATGCTCGAAATGGTCGACCAGGAAGAGCCCGACCAGAAGATTCTGGCCGTCCCCAACCGCAACCCGCGCTTCGACCAGATCCACACCATCGACCAGGTCTTCCCGCACAACCTGCGCGAGATCGAACACTTTTTCAAGATCTACAAGGAGCTCGAGAATAAACGCACCGAAATGCGCGGCTGGCGCGGTCCGCGCGAAGCCCGCGAGCTGATTCGCAAGTGCCGCGAACGCTATCTTTCGACGCGGGAAGCGTCCGGCGGCGCCGCCACGATATCATAAGATCGTGTGGCGCAAGTGAGCGCAATCGATCCGCCCCTCAGTCCCTCGCGACGGAAATTCCCGTCGTGGCTGCCGCAAGCGCTGGGCTACACGACCTCCGCCGCCTGCCTCTTCTGGGTGCTCCATGACTACCCTCTCCGCGAGTTGAAGGAGGCCATCCAGGACCTCGACTGGAAATGGATCGGCATCGCAGTGGCCAGCGACCTCGTCGTGTACATCGTCCACGGCTGGCGCTGGAACATGCTGCTCACGCCCGTCGCGCGGCTGCGCTTCTGGCGCACCGTGCAGGCCATTTACATCGGGCTCTTTGCGAATGAAGTGCTCCCCCTGCGCGTCGGCGAGTTGATCCGCTGTTACCTTCTCACCCATTGGAACAACCTCCGCCTGTCCCTTGGGTTCGCTTCCGCCGCCGTCGAGCGCGTGATCGACGGCTTCTGGCTGCTGATCGCCTTCATCATCACCGCGACGCTCGTGAAGGGCATTCCCGAGGACCTCACGATCCTCGTGCAGATCGTCGGCGCGCTTCTCGTGATCGGCACCATCGCCGTGGTCGTGCTGGTTTCGCGCAAGCGCGAGGCGAACCCCGATATCAACGAGAGCCGCTCTACCGCCACCTTCCGCCACGTGGTCGAAGGTCTGCATCTCATGGGGAATCGCCGCACCCTCACCCTGACCGTGCTGATCAGCATCCTATATCTCGCGCTGCAGATGTTCTCGGTCTACGCCTTGATGAAGGCTTTCAAGACCGATTTCTCGTTCTGGGTGGCCGCCGGCGTGCTGACCATCGTCCGTTTTGCCACGGTCATTCCGAACGCCCCCGGCAACATTGGAGTCGTCAATTTCGCGACCGTGATGGCGCTCCGCCTGTTCGACGTCCGCACCACCGACGCTAAGACGTTTTCGATTATTCTGTTCGGAACGCTCACCCTGCCGCTATTGATCGGCGGCGCGCTGGCGACCGCGCTCACCGGAGTGAATATCGGGGAACTGCGGGAGCGGGCGAGGCGCAGCGCGGACAGCGCGCCGTAAGAACGTCAGGACCGGTCGTCGAGATCGTCCAGCCGGTTCATCGCGTCCATCATTTGCCCCATGCGCACTTCGTTCTGCCGGAACCGTTCCTCGTTCTGCCGGAACCGGTCTTCGTTCTGGCGGAACCGCTCTTCGTTCTGGCGTTGCATGCCAGCGAGAATCTCCACCGTCTGGGTGAGAGCCTCGTGCCGCTCGGTCAACTTGTCCAACCGCTCGTCCAGCGTCATCTAGCTCTATCCTACTCCCCCTGCGACTGCGCCGTCCTCCCGCTATACTAACGGTATGTTGACGCCCACTGAAAAAATCTGGCATAACGGCCGCTTCATCCGCTGGGAGGACGCCACCATTCATGTCCTGTCCCATGTGGTCAGCTACGGAAGCTCCGTTTTCGAGGGCATCCGATGCTACGCCACTCCCGCCGGTCCGGCCATCTTCCGCCTCCGCGAACACGTCCGCCGCATGGTCGATTCCGCCAAAATCTATCGCATGGAAGACCTTGGCTTTTCGGCGGCGCAACTGGGTGAGGCGATGCTGGAACTCGTCCGCGTCAATAAGATGGACGCCTGCTATATCCGCCCCATCGCCTTCCGCGGCTATGGCGAAATCGGCGTCAATCCGTTGAAGAATCCGATCCACATCTACATCGGTTGCTGGGAGTGGGGCAAGTATCTCGGCGAGGAGGCCCTGGCCGAAGGCGTCGATGTCTGCGTGTCGAGTTGGAATCGCATGGCGCCCAACACTCTTCCCGCCCTTGCCAAGGCCGGCGGCAATTACATGAACTCGCAGCTCATCAAGATGGAAGCTGTCACCAACGGCTATACCGAGGGAATCGCGCTCGACACCAACGGCTATGTCAGCGAAGGCTCCGGCGAAAACATCTTCGTGGTCCGCGACGGCAGGATACACACACCGCCGCTCGGCGCCTCCGTGCTCCCCGGCATCACCCGTGACTGCATTCTCCAACTCGCCGCGAGCCTCGGCATCCCCGTGGTCGAAACCATCGTCCCGCGCGAGATGCTCTACATCGCCGATGAAGTCTTCTTCTCCGGCACCGCCGCCGAGATCACACCCATCCGCTCCATCGACCGTATCCCTATCGGCAAAGGCAAGCGCGGCCCCATCGCCGAGAAGCTCCAGCATGCCTTTTTCGGAGTGATCAACGGAACCCGGCCCGATGAGCACGGCTGGCTCTCGCCGGTTCACGCCGCGCAGGCCGTCTAGTGGTGAGAAGGTGTGCGCGACCGGGATGACCACCTCCCCCGAGATTTGCCATCCGGCCGCGCAACCATCTAATGGACTCTCCTTTTGTAACGCGGCCGCGCCTCCCGCGCCAGAGCGATCTTCCGCTTTTCAACAAGTTTCTTCCCGCGTCCCCACAGCGACTTACGCAGCGCGCTTTGTGGCAAACTTGTGAATAAATCATTTGCCCCATGACCTGTTCCGGCATCGACGTCGAATCCGCCGCCCCTGTCGAAATCGCCTTTGACGATTCCATCGTCTCCGTCGCGCCCGCGTCCGGCGCCCCCGGCGATCTCTACCTCGCCCCCGGCTTCGTCGACCTTCAGGTCAACGGCTTCGACGCCGTCGACTTCAACCATCCCGCGATCCCGCACCAGGACATCGCCCGCTCGCTCCGCGCCCTCTTCGCCACCGGAGTCACCCGCTTCTATCCGACCGTCATCACCGGCCCGCCCGCCGATATGGTGTCCGCCCTCCGCAACCTCGCGCGCGCCAAGGACACGCTCGACCATGGCGACGCCATCGACGGTTTCCACGTGGAAGGCCCGCACATCTGTCCGGAAGAGGGTCCGCGCGGCGCCCACCCGCGCCAATGGGTGCGCCCGCCCGATCTCGAGGAGTTCCACCGCTGGCAGGACGCCACCGGCGGGCGCATCCGCATCGTGACCCTCTCTCCCGAATGGCCCGAGGCGCCGCGCTACATCGAACGCATCGTCGCCGAGGGGGTGGTCGCCGCCATCGGCCACATGCAGGCCGACACGGCCCAGATCGCCGCGGCAGTGGCAGCCGGCGCCACCCTTTCCACCCACCTCGGCAACGGCGCGCATAGTGTGCTCCGGCGGCATCCCAATTACCTCTGGGACCAGCTCGCCGAGGACCGCCTGATGGCCGATTTCATCGTCGATGGCATCCACGTCGATGCGGCCTTTCTGAAAGTCGCGCTGCGCGCCAAGACCCTCGACCGCGCCGTGCTCGTCACTGACGCCTCGTCGCCCGCCGGCGCCGCCCCCGGCCTCTATCGTCTCGGCGGGCAGGATGTCGAATTGACCGCCGAAGGCCGCGTCGTGCTCGCCGGAACCGATCGCCTGGCCGGCAGCGCCTTACGCATGGATCGCGGCGTCGATAACCTGATGCGCCTGGCCGGCCTCTCCCTGCGCGACGCCGTCCGCCTCGCCGCCGTCAACGCCGCCAAAGCCGGAGCCGTTCCCTTGCGGCAGCGAGGCCTCGTCGCGGGCGATCGCGCCGACTTCATCCAGTTCCGTTTGACCCCCGCCATCGAGATCGTCGCCGTCTACCTCTCCGGCCGCCGCGTCTTCTGACCCCGCCCGGGACGTCGCTTCTGCAACTGCGCGTTCAAGTCCCCGATCGACGCGAACTGCCCCACGAAAGACGCGCTCCCCGGCCGCTCGGTCTTCCGCCGCGCGCTGAAATCGCGCCGCCGGAACAGGTCGTTCGCCGAGATGACCGCCGCCCCCATAGGCCGGTATTCGTATGTGCCTTGCGCCCACGCAAGATCGTCCTCGAGCCAGAGATAGAAACCCATCGTCAGAGAAACTCGCTCCATCCGCCCAGTAAGCGTTCGCAAGTCTGCGCCAGCCGCGCACACGCCGCGGGCGGCGCGGCGAGCGGCAGACTCAGCTCCCTCCCCCAATCCTCGATCATCGCCGGGGTCACCTCCGGGTGAAACTGCACGCCGTAGACCGACTCCCCGCGGCGAAACGCCTGGTTCGCACAAATCTCCGAGCCCGCCAGCAGCGTGGCGTCGGGCGGAAGAGCGAACGTGTCCTCATGGAGCTGAAAGACGCTCTCGACGGAATCGAGCCGGGAAAAGACGGGGTCGGACCTGCAGGCGTCCTGCAAACGGATATCGTGCCAGCCGGTCTCCGGAGCGGCGCTTCGATACACCCTGCCGCCGAGCGCCTTGGCGATCAACTGCGCGCCCAGGCAGATGCCGAAGCTGGGTTGCCGCCGCGCCGCCGCGCTGCGGATCAGGCCGAGCTCACGCTCGAGAAACGGCAGATCGTCGTTCGCGCACATCGGACCGCCCATGAAGATCAGTCCGGCGGCGTCCGCGGTCTCCGGCAGCGGCGAGCCGGCGAACAGATCCACGCACTCCACCGCGAATCCGCGTCCTTCGAGCACCGGCCGGACATTCCCGAGGTCCTCCCCGGCGGCGTGCCGGAAGGCGAAAACCCGCCTCTCCCTCATCGGTCTTATTCGTTGCCGGCCTTGGCAACCTGGAAATGGCTCAGACTGTCGGCGTATGACGAGATGCCGCGGAACAATGCTTCCGCCAGCTTCTGCCGGTAATCCGGCTTGCGCAGCAGCGCCTCTTCCCGCGGGTTGCTGAGGAATCCGATCTCCACCAGCACCGACGGGATCTTCGCGCCGATCAGCACCACGAACGGCGCCTTCTTCACGCCGCGGTCCTTCAATCCCGGAAAATTGCGCGCCGAGAACTTGAACAGCGAGGTCTGAATCCGGCCCGCGAACTCGCGCGATTCCTCGACCTTCTCCCCCTGCACCACCTTCTGGATCAGCGTCTCCAGCTCGGCGATCGACTTCTGCGAGCTCGCGTTCTCGCGCGCCGCCACGTCCAGGGACTCCCTCGACGTCGTGAAGTTGCGGTAGTAAGTCTCCATCCCGGAGATGCGCGGCAGCGAGGACGAGTTCGCGTGGATCGAAAGGAACAGGTCGGCCTTCTTGTCGTTGGCGATCGCGGTGCGGCTCTCGAGCGGGATGAACGTGTCGTCCGACCGTGTGTACACCACCTCGGCGCCCAGCCGCTCCTCGATCAGTTTCCCGACCCGCATCGAGACGTCGAGCACCAGTTCCTTCTCCTGCAGCCCCTTTGGCCCTTCCGTCCCCTGGTCGTGTCCGCCGTGTCCCGGGTCGATCACCACCCGCCCGAGCTTCAACCCGAGCGCCCGCACTAGCGAGGTGCTTCCCGTCGACGTGCGGCGCGCCGCCTTGCTCGTCTCCGCCAGCAGCGATTCCGTCTTCGGCGACGGTGTTGCTGGCGCAGCCGTCACCGGCGCGGTCGTCACAGACGCCGTAGCCGGAGCTTCCACCGGAGGCGCCGCGACTTCCGCCGATTCCGTCTTGATCTTCGCCGGAGGTTTGGCCAGGGGCGCTGGGAGATCGGGCTTGATCGCCGGGTTCAAGCTCGCGGGCGGCAGTCTCAGCGGCTCGACGGCCGGCGCCGTGACCGGGGACACAGTCGCCGCCGACCCGCGCAATTCGATCATCAGCCGATTCGGATTGGTGAGCTGGGAGGTGGTCGCTTCCACCGCGCCGTTGAGGTCCAAAACCACCCTCGCGACCCCCGGCATCGTTTCTGCAACCCGAAGTTTCAACAGCAGCTTATCGTTGACCTCTTCGGAGTAAAACCGCCGCGCGTCGATGTGTGGCCGCGTGTTCAGGATGTCGAAATAGACCCGCTCCGGATTGTGCAGCCGGTCGGTCCGGTACTGAAACTCGCCCGAAACCTCGATAGCCACCCGGGTCGTCTCGGTCAGCGACCAATGCCGCACGGCCGTGACGCTGTTGAGTCCCGGCCGGGACGATTGTGCCGCCAGGACCGCAACCGAAATCGCAAGCGTCGCAACCAGTTTCATACCAGGGCCCTTTTCGTTCCTTATCGCGAGACGTACCGGACCGTGCCGTCCGTTTCCACGATTTCCTGGATGTGCGCCGGGGCCGACGGGTCGCGAGGCGCCGCCGGCTTCGGGGTGGGCTTCGCCTTCTTCGCGCCCACCGCCTGATCCAGATGCTTCTTCACCAGAACCAGATAATTTTGCGTTTCCTTGTACGGCGGCACCCCACCGTACTTCTGCACCGCTCCCTCGCCCGCGTTGTACGCCGCCAGCGCCAGCGGAGAATTGCCGTTGTACAGATCCAGCAGGTACCGCAGATACCGCGCCCCGCCTTCGATGTTCTCGACCGGATTAAAAGGGTTGCCGACGCCGAATCGCCGCGCCGTCGCCGGGATCAGTTGCATCAACCCCTGCGCGCCCTTCGGCGACACCGCATAGGGATTGTAGTTGCTCTCCACCTGAATCACCGAGTGCAGCAGTTCGGGTAATAGCGAATGCCGGCTGGCGATCTGTTCCACCGCCTCGTCGAGCCCGCCCGGCGCCGCTGCGGAGACCGCCTCCGGGCCGGGAGGCGCAATCGCCGTCAGCACGCGCGACTCCACCGGGGTGGCGGTAACCGCCTTTTCTCCGACTGTCTTGGGCGACACGATCACGCTTCTCACCAGCTTGCCGCTCCGCGGGTCCGCCCGGACCACCGACGTCATCCGCCTTGGAGCCTCCGGCGCGTCGGCGCCGTACAGCGCGGCCCCCGCCAACAGGCCGCCGATCCATATTGTAGAACAAAAACGTATCAAAATGTTTTGCTTTCCCGTAAAGCTCAACCTGCTGGAACGCGCGAACTCCAATGGTATCATGTCTCTGTGAGTCGGGCGGGCTACGTGTTGGCGGGTGGCCGCAGTTCCCGGATGGGCCGCGACAAAGCGTTGCTGCCGTTCCGCGGTGGTGCGCTGGCGGAGTCCGTCGCCCGCGCCGTCGAACAGGCCGCCGGCAGTGTCGTCGTAGTGGGCCGGGCCGCGCTCGGCGCCTGGCCTGTCATCCCCGATCTCTACCCCGGCGAAGGCCCTCTCGGCGGCATTCTCACCGCGCTGCGCCATACCCGCGCATCCTGGAATCTGGTCGCCGCCTGCGATATGCCCGAGCTGACTCCCGCCTTCCTGGCGGAACTCCTGGACGCCGCCGAGGACTCCGACGCCGACGCGCTCCTGCCTGCCGGACCCTCCGGACGCCCCGAGCCGCTCTGCGCCGTCTACCACCGGCGCGTGCTCCCATCCGTCGAGAAGGCCTTCCGGGGCGGTATCCGCAAAGTCACGGCATCTCTGGAGGGGCTCGACGCCCTCCTGTACCCTGTAGGGGAAGTGGCGCAATTTCAAAACGTTAACACTCCTGAGGACTGGGCCGGCTATGCCGCAGAGTGACCCCTACCCGCATTACATCGAGTTCCGGCACGTGTATAAGACGTTCGACCGCCCCGTTTTGGTCGATTCCAATTTTCACGTCAGTCCCGGCGAGACCGTCGCTATCATCGGCCGCAGCGGCGTCGGCAAGTCGGTCACCCTATCCCATATCATGGGGTTTCTGAAGCCGGATAGCGGCCGCGTCATCGTCGCCCACGAGGATGTCACCGATTTCTCCGAGCCCGAGATGCGCCGTGTCCGCAAAAAGGTCACGATGGTCTTCCAGTCCGGCGCGCTCTTCGACTCCCTGACGGTCGCCGAGAACATCCTGTTTTCCCTGGAACTGCGCGCCGACTACGACGCCAAGAATAAGGAGCAGATCGTGCAGGGCCTCCTCGAGATGGTCGACATCCCCCAGGCCCGCGACTCCTACCCGTCGGACCTCTCGACCGGCTACAAACGAGCCGTCGCCATCGCCCGCGCCCTCGCCGCGCAACCCCAGTGCATCCTCTACGATGAACCGACCACCATGGTCGACCCCATCATGTCCGACCATCTCGGCGACCTCATGCTGCGCCTCAAGCGCCAGTTGAAGCTCACCTCGGTCGTCGTGACCCACGACCTCGACCTGATGTACAAGGTGGCCGACCGCGTCGTCTTCTTATACGAAGGCAGCGTGATCTTCTTCGGCCCGTCCGCCGACCTGGAGAAGTCGGACCACCCCCACATTCGGGAGTTTCTGGAGTTGGACCGTGTCGTCCGCGCGTAGGCGCCCGCTATTTCTTCTTATGAGGATGATGGTGGCGCGGCGCGAATTCGCGGACCACGTTCGCGCCCGCGTCGGCGGCCAACCCGATGCCTGCGGTGGAGGCGCCGCTTCCGGCAGCCAGCACTCCCTGAGTGAACGCGCCGGTGGCGGCGTGTCCGGCCACTCGCCCGGCTGCGGGAGTTCGTTTGCCGGTCTTGGTGTTGCGTGTGAGCACCGTGCTTTTCAGCGCATACCCCAGCCGCGGCGCCACACCGTGTTTATTCGACCGCTGGTAGTGCAGATCCTCATGCAGTTTCGCCGCTAATCCGTGTTCCACGGTCTTGCCGACCGCGTTCGTCGCGAAGCCCGCGCCGAGTCGTTTGCCGAAACCGGCCGCGCCGGAGCCGTATTTGGCCGGCTTGTTGCGAATCTGGCCCACCCCGGCCCGCACGCCGACGCGCGCCAATGCGCCTTTACCGACCGTTTCGTGCTTCCAACTCCGGCGATAGGGATGATTCTCACGGTTCGAGACCGCGCCCACGGCAACCCCCTGGGGCATCAGCGTCAGGATCGCGATGAAGAGAGCCGCTTTCACACTCGCTTAGTTGCACTCCGAATGCCGAACGCGGCAGACCGCCGCCGGCCCCGCAGCCAGACCACCAGCATCGGCGCCGCGATTCCTGTGAAGACCAGCCCCAAACCGCCGAAGATCAGCGGCAGGAAAAAGAAGCCGGCCGTGTACCCGGCGCTGTAACGGATCTCGCGCGGATCTTCCGGATTGTATCGGATGTGGTGGCGGCTGCCCTCGGGATACGCGCCGGCCCGGCGTTCCATCTCCCGGTAACTCGAGGACGAGTAGTCGTCCGGCGCCGCGCTGACATACTCGCGTCCCGCGACCCGATAGCGGAATTCCACTTCCGCGTCGTACATCATTCGGCTCCCCTGATAATGGCCGACCCTGCTCGACGTGACGGTTCCTTCCACCTGCGGCCAACTCTTCACGATCTTGACCTGCTGCGCGGTGACGATTCCGCCCACCGCCAACATCACCAGCCCGATCGCGCCGAAGACGCCGCCCAGCACCGGCAGGATCCCGTCGCTGTCCATAGCTGTCGCCATTACGGACAATCCTATCGGAAATGCAGCCCCGGGAAAAGGGCAGACGGGCCCGAAACCCCGAGGGCGGTCCGGACGTCTCAGGCAGTCATGAAACGCATGTTCCGGGCCATCTCTTTGATCGTCTTGGTTCGCGCGGCGTCATTCGCGCAGCCGCCGGCCTGGGAAGCGGCCGACGCGCACGTCAGCGCGGTCGGGTCTACAGAGAGCGGGGCTTTCCTGCCCGGCGGCCGCATGGAGTTCCGCGCCACCTCCCTGCTCCGTCTGATCGCGCTCGCTTACAGCGTCCCGCCCGACCGGGTCGCCGGAGGGCCAAACTGGTTGGACACCGACCGCTTCGATGTCATCGCGAAGGCCGCCACCGCCGCCTCGCCCGCCGCCATGCGGACCATGCTCCAGAGCTTATTGGCGGAGCGTTTCCAACTCGCGATCCGCCGCGAGGAGAAACCGCAACCGGTCTTCGCGCTGACTCCCGGGAAGCGCGTTTCTCTGAAGGCGTCCTCCGCGCCCGACGGCGAACCCGAGTGCAAGGCCGGCAGCGAAGAGAATCTCCGCACCGTCGCCTGCCGCAACATGACCGTCGCCGGTCTCGCCGAAAGGCTCCAGATGCTCGCGCCCGGATACTTCAACCTCCCGGTCCTGGACCGCAGCGAGGTGAAAGGCGCGTATGATTTCACTCTGAGCTACATTCCGCGGGGACAGCTTCCCCCAGGCTCGGAAAACAATCCCCTCTCGCTTTTCAACGTCATCGAGAAGCAATTGGGCGTCAAGGTGGAACGCCAGACATCTCCCATGCCCGTGGTCACCATCGAGCGCGTCGAACGGACCCCCGCGCCTAACCCGCCGGGTGTGCTCGAGAAACTCGGGCCCCCGCCTACTGAATTTGAAGTGGCCGACGTCAAACGAAGCCGTCCGGACGAAACGGAGGACTTTCAGATGACCAATGGCCGGATCAATGCGCGCGCCATTTCGCTGAAGGAGATGATCACCTTCGCCTACGACGTCGAGGACGATTGGGTCCGCGGTGGCGAGAAATGGCTGGAGACGGACCGTTTCAATATCCTCGCCAAGACCGCGCCAACCGCCTCCGTGGACACCCTACGCGCGATGCTCCAATCGTTGCTCGCCGACCGCTTCCGTCTCAAGGTCCACAGAGAGGCGCAGCCGGTTACGGTGTACGCGCTCACGGTGGGGAAGCTCAAACTCAAGGAAGCCGATCCGGCGGCCCGTTCGACCTGTAAACAGAGCGCGGCCGATGGCGCGCGCAACCTCACCTGCCAGAACACGACCATGGCGCAGTTCTCGGAGAGGCTCCGCAATGCCGCGGCCGCCTATCTGGACCACCCGGTCGTCGACATGACAGGGTTGAAGGGGGCGTACGATTTCACCCTGAGCTTTGCGCCCCGCGCGCGCCTGATGGCCGGCGGCGACCGCCCTCCCGCCACCGATGGCGCCGTCCCCGCCGCCTCCGACCGGCCGGTGGGCTACACGGTCTTCGAAGCCGTCGACCGGCAACTCGGACTCAAACTCGCCGCGCAGAAGCACCCGATGCAAATCGTCGTGATCGACCGCGTCGAGCGCGCGCCGACGGAGAACTGATATGGAGCGAACCCACCCATCCTGCTAGCATCAGGGTGAGCATGCGCTGCCTAGATCCCATGCCGGGCCAGGAGGACTTGCAGCGCGTGGCGGCGGAGTTCCGGGAAGCCCTTAAGAAAACCGCCGGAGCCCTGTCCGGCGCTCTCCGGGCGAGGTTCGAGTCCTATCCCAAAGAGATGTGCGAGTTTGCCACCAATCTGCTGGGGCGGTACCTCGTCGAAAACGGCGTCGGCGGCGTGCGGTATGTGTGCGGCGGCCGCCGGCTCGCGGGCCGGCCGGGCGATCAGCGGCACGCCTGGCTGGAAGTGCACGGCTGGCTCGTCGACATCACCGCCGACCAGTTCCCGGACGGTCTGGGACCCGTCATCGTCACGCGCGACCGCTCCTGGCACGCCCGGTTTCAACTCGTCGAAGAGCGCGCCGCGACCGACCTGAGCGGCTACTGCCCCGAGGCGCAAAAGCAGTATGAGGACGTGTTCCGCGAAGTGCGGAGCCGGCTTCCCGCCCTCTAACAGCCCCAAAAAATCAAAAAACTCCGGTTGCAATTTCAGTGTTTCAGAGTATTATATCTCAAATGCCCCGGTTACAGAAAATTCGCGTGCCATCCGCCAACGCTCCACCGTGCGCCGAACCCATCCATTTATACGGGTGGGATTCCGCCAGCGAAGCCTGGCACGGTCCCACCGAGCTGGGCTGTCGCAGCCTTTCCGATAAACGGCTGCTCGATGCGCTGCAGACCGTTTCCGGCAAGTCGTGGTACGGCGCGGTCCACTGTGGCGCGGGCCGGACCGCCGCCCGGTTCTTCGTCCTGGTGCACGACTTATCCGATTGCTGCGTCGCCTCGATCTACTGCGACGAGTCGAAGGCCGGTCCCGCCGAAATCCTGGCTGTCATACCCGCCGCCCGGCGTTCCTGCCTCAGGGAGGAGTTCGCCTTCGACTTCGTCTCATTCACGCGCTTCCTGGGCGCAGTCGGCGCCGGCGCCGAGCTCAAAGTCCATGAAGCGATCGGTTCCGCTCTCGCGGAGTGGAACGATTCCAAGGCGCTGGTCTTCGCGATGAGCAGCGGGTTATGGCCCGGCGACCAGGAGCCGGTCCTTTCGCGCTGCGTCGAGAAAGTGGCGGTCACCCTATGCCGGTGGCTGTCGGAACCCGTCGTCCGCGGCTCATTTTCCGCGGCTTGAGACCTAGGTCTGTTGCGGCTGCCCGCTGCATCCGGATTGCGCCGTCCTGGCAGACGGAAGCGCAGAAACCCTCACCCGCGCAGGCGTCGGCCCGAACCAGTGTCGATGCTCCGTCGCGCACCGCCAGACAGTCGTGCGGACACGCCGAAACGCACAGGCCGCAAGCCGTGCACCGGTCGCGGCGCAACACCGGAACCTTTTTGTAAAGAGTCCGCATCCCTCTCCCCACCCGCCCGCTTACGCGGGAGGTCCATCGGCACATCCGGTATACCACCCGTCGCCTTCCGAGGCAACGGGGCTGCCATAATCGACCTGGAAGGGAGTCGCCATGAAATCGATTGCGGATGGAAGCGCCCGGGAGCGGATCGCGGCGGGCAAGAATCTTCGAACCGTTGTGAGCCGCCAGCAGCAGGAGAATCTGCAGCCGAAGGAGCGGCGCTTCGATCCCATCGGCCTTCTGCTGGCCTCCGCGAACGGTCGGGTCCGGCAACTCCTGCCCCTCAAGTATGCGCGGATGAAAGTGTCGCCGTTCGCGTTCTTCCGTGGGGCCGTGTCGATCATGGCCGCGGACCTGGCCCGGCTGCCGCATGCGGGTCTGACCGTCCAACTCTGTGGCGACGCGCACGTCCAGAATCTGGGGTCGTTCGCGGCGCCCGACGGCAAACTGGTCTTCGACTTGAACGATTTCGACGAGACGATCCAAGGCCCCTGGGAATGGGACGTCAAGCGCATGGCGGCGAGTCTGGTGCTGGCCGGCCGTGAGTCCGAGCATAACCGCGCGGCGTGCCGAGGCGCCGCCGAAGTGTTTGTCGAGAGCTATTGCCGCTCCATGCAGGATTTTTCCCGCCAGCCGGTGCTCGACGTGGCGAGGCGGCAGGTGCATCGCGAGGAGCGCATCGAGCCCGTCCATACCGCGCTGCGCCAGTCCGAGCGCGCGCGCCCGCTGGACCTGCTGAAGAAGCTCACGGAGCCGGACCGCCGCGGCGTCCCGCGTTTTCGCGATCAACGGCCCTTCTTCTGGCGCATAGGGGGACAAGCCGCGCAGGAGATTCTCGGTTCGCTCGCCGCTTATCGCGAGACCCTGGCGCCGGAACGCCGTCACGTGTTCGATCTCTTCCGCCCCGTCGACGTTGGCTTCAAGGTGGTCGGGACCGGCAGCGTCGGGCTGCGCAATTACCTGATCCTCTTCGAAGGCAACGGCCCCACCGACCCCATGTTCCTGCAGATCAAACAGGAGGTGGCTTCGGCGTACGCGGCATTCCTCCCCGCTCCCGCGCAGCACCAGGGAATGCGCGTGGCCGCCGGACAGCGCGCCGTCCAGCCGCAGTCCGACCTGCTCCTGGGCTGGACGACCATCGGGTCCCACGAGTTCCTTGTCCGCCAGCTCAACGACCACAAGGGCAGCATCGACCTCGAGACGCTGCGCGGCGGCGGTCTAAACAGTCTGGCGGTGGTGGCCGGCGAGTTGCTGGCGCGCGGCCATGCCCGGTCGGGCGACGCCTGCCGGATCGCCGGGTACTGCGGCTCCGGTCTCAAGCTGGCGAAAGCGCTGGCGATTTTCGCCGCCGAGTACGCCAATCAGACCGAACGGGACTACCACGCATTTACCGCCGCCATCAAAGCCGGCAGGATCAAAGTGGCGTCGATCCCCGCGTCGTGACGCGGCTGCGCGGCGACGTTCGATAGATCACTCATGCGCGGGCTGCGGCATACCCACCCACCCGATGTAGTGCCGGCGATACACCGCGAAATGCCGGGCTGGAAATTAGCTCTGGTAGCGGCAAATTCACGGGCTTGCATCCAATGCCGGCCGCGACCCATCGATTGCCATCCCTGGTAGATGACGTCCCCCGGCATTACCCTCGCCAGCATCATGCGGTGCGCATGGTTCTGGGAATGCTGGCCTCACGCGTGGGGCACATGCGGAGGGTCGTTCACGCATGCAGAACGGGTATGCTGACGCCTGATCGTGCCTTCGAGCGTCACCGACGTTTTCGGGCAGTAATGACAAGTCGGTCGGACCAAGTTTGTCCGCTCTCGCCATAACTTGGGGCAGTGCCCAACTCCTGCAGTCGATGCACGTTTAGGTAACCGGCGATTTCATCTGCGGTCCACGGGCGCATTACGAATTCATTTTCAGTCAAGATCGTTTCTCCGCCTCGGTCCATATGAAAGCGCTCACGAATGAGCATTCGCCTGGACTCGTGGTCTAGCCGGGTTTCGCTCTCGAAGCGCAACCGGCCATGTGGCAAATCTACCGTTCGACGATGAACAGAATTCTGGCTATAGCGAGCCACACTCTTTGCCCAATCCCGCACATCGAAGAGCAATATGCCACCGGGTTGCAGCCACGTTGCAAATTGCTGGAAAATTGATCGGCGGCTTGCATCTGCAACCAAGTCGTTCAGAACTCCCCGGCACAGCACGCAACCAAACGTTTCGTGAAACGAGACTGTAAGAAGGTCCGCAACCACAAATTCGGCTACGCGTCCATCGCCGTTATTCCGGCCCTTAGCTACCGCAATCAGTTCTGGAGAGCTATCTACGCCACAGGTCCTGAACCCACGTATCGCGAGCTCGGCTGCATAGCGGCCTGTCCCACAACCAGCATCGAGGACCCTGGAGCCAACCGCGATTCCGTTTTGGGCCAGAACCGTCTCTATTAGGTCTACACGTGCCGGGACATTTTCGGTCTGCAGAAGGTCGTAGGCCCAAGCGAACTCGTGATAGTACGGGCGAGCCGATTTCGTTTGCACGAACTCATATTTTCGCAGTTTGCCGACCAGAGCGCCTGCCCCACGTAGGACACCCAGCACTCGACGAATCGAATCGCGCGGTCTTCGCCGTTACGACGGTTACGATTCCGTCACCATCGAGCGTCAGCGGCCGGTGGATGCCGAGCCCCGCCTCTTAGTCGATCGCCGGGCCGAAGTATCCTTGCGCCAGCGCCGGTTCCGCTTCGAGCGCTTTGCTCCAGCAGTTCCGCGCTTCGTTCGGTTTGCCCGACGAGTCCAGAATGCGGCCGAGATTCAATAGGGCTTCCGGCATGTCGGGCTGTTGCGCCAACGCGTCCTGGTACATCCGCGCCGCCTTCTCCTGCTGGCCCGCCTTCTCGTACATCAGGCCGGCATTGTACAGCACCTCCGCGGAACGCTCGCCGAGATCGATCAGGCGGACGTGGTACCCCAGGGCGGCGTCGAAATCCGATACGTGGATCGCCATCGCGGCCAGACCGCGCAGGGCGTCGACCGACTTCTCGTCGGCTTCGAGCATCTTCTGATACAGCCGCTCGGCCTGCGAACGCTCGCCGAGTCCGCTGTAACACAGCGCCAGGTTGGCTTGCGCTTCGGGCCACTGCGGACGGTAGCGCAGGCAGCCTTCGAAAGCCTCGGCGGCGGCGCGGTAATCCTCGCGGCGCAGCCGCAGATAGGCGAGCCGGAAGCGGGCTTCCTCCTCTTTCGGCGCCTTTTCCAGCACCGTCTTATACCACCGCTCGGCCTCGTCGACCTGGCCGTTGTGCTCCAGCAGGAGCGCGATGTTCCAGATCGGCGCCAGCGAGTCCGGGTTCGCCTGAATGGCGCGATCGTACGCGACCCGCGCGCCTTTGACGTCTCCCAGATGTTCCCGCACGATCCCCAGGTTGGTGTGCGCCTCGCACGATTGGGGACGCAGCTTCATCGCCTCCTCGTACGCCTCGGCGGCCTGTTGCCAGCGTCCCGATTTCTGGTGCGCCAGCCCCAGGTTGAACCACCCCTCGAAATGGCCGGGCACGGCCGAGACGAGCAGCGTGCAGAACTTCGCCGTGAGGGCGTGTTCGCCGGCGGCGCAAGACCACGCTGCCAGCCCTTCCAGCGCCACGCTCGATTCCGGACGCACGTCCAGCAGCCGCTCCGAGTAATCGCGGACCATGTCGAAGTCTTCCTTCGACATGCCGATGAGCACCAGGTTGGAGAGCGACTCCTCGGACTCCGGGTTGCGCGTCAGGATGTGCTCGTAGATTTCGGCGGCCTCGTCCGCGTGTCCCAGCGCCTGCATGGCGGCGGCCTTGCCGAACGACGCCTCTTCGAGATCGGGGGCGATCTCGAGGCAGCGCTCGAAGGAGTAGAGCGCGGACTTGGGATCTTCCAGGCGGAGATGGCAGACGCCCAGCCCGAGGTGCGCGTCGCGGTGCTTGGGGTCGAGGTTGGCCGCTTTGTGGAAGGCCTCCGAGGCGTCTTCCCACGCACTCAGCCGCTCCAGGGACACCGCCAGGTTGAACCAGCCCATCGCATACTGGGGCTTGACCTGGGTGAGGAGACGGTAGGTCTTCGAGGCTTCCTTATAGTCGCCCGTCTCGAATTGAATGTGGCCCATGGCGCGGTAGATTTCCGGCGAGGCTTCATTCGCGGAGAGGGCGCGCTGGAGCTGCTTGAGCGCCTCTTCCCGTTTGCCGGCGAGGTGCAGCGCTACTGCGCGGGCGAGATAATCGCCAACTCCCGGTTCGGGCTGTCTGACAACGGCAATGGGAACGGTTTTGACTGCCATAGTGCTCATCTTCGCTCCTTCGCGGAGAAATCATCGGGCGATCCGAACGGCACGAATGCGGTCCTCTGCCCGTTTGCGGTATTGAGGAAATGGATGGTGATGCCGAGAATGCCCGGCCACTGGAAACGACGCTCGAAATCGGCCGGCGGCGCCGCAGGGACGCACATCGGCGGTCTGCTGACCGGGACTTCGGAAACGGCCGGTCCGGCTGCTCCGGCTGCGCCGGCAGGGGCAAGCTCTCGAACTCCCGGCCACACCATGCCCGCGATTTCCGGCGCGCCGCCGCGCACCGCCTGCAGCTTCCAATCGGGAATCCGGAAGCCGGCGGACATCGACACACGCAACGCCCGTCCTTTGGCGGCGGCCGCCAGGCGGCTCACCGGCGGGGCGCTGTCAAGGGCCGCGGCGGCAACCTCCGGCGCCCGGCCGCGGATCTGGCGGGCGCGCGAGATCGTGCGCCACGCGAGGATCGGCATCAGACGTTTCGAGGGCGTGTCGGCTGCCGCGTGCGATAGCGGGGAAGGGGGCGCCTGCGCCACGTGCGCCGGCATCGTGATGGCGATCGGCGGCGTCAACGCGGGCGGCTTCGGAAAGGGCATCGGCCGCGATGCCTCGTCGCGGCCGCGAACTTCCTGGCCGGCATAGGCCGGGGCCGTACGGAAGCGCGACGTCGACTCGAGGCGATTCTGCAGAACCGGCCGCACGTGCGGCGCGACAAATCCCGCCACCTCTTCCAGATCGCGCGGCGGCTTCGGGTCCTGGAATCCGCGGGGCGAGGCTGGTCCCAAACTGCGCAAGGTGTCGGGCGGGATTTGCCGCGGGCTCTCGCGCCGCCGCATCACGCTGGCCACCTTGCCCGCTTCGAGTAGCCGATCCATGCCGCGGCGGAGGCGGTACTGGTTCCTATGTTCCCTGGAACAAAAGTCTTCGCCCGTTCCCGCCCAAATCCGGCTCAGCGGTTTCCCGCAAAGCAGGCATGTTCTAGCTGCCATTACCGGCCCATTATAAAAATTAAATTAGGGATTTACTAGAATAAATCCCGGCAGTAGCGCACTACTATCCAAGGTTAACAGGCTGATACCCAAAAGGTTATGGTCCTTGTCTTCAGTCTACTAATTTTGGGTAATACCCCCAAAAATTCATATGCAATTCCCGAAAAATACGAGTAAAATCGTCGTGAATCTGGAGGAAGTGCATGATCGATTCGACCGCTCGCGCCCAACGCTTTGAAGCCGACTCACCCGCGCCGGCCTACCTGTGGGCGCCGCCCGAGAAACCGGTCGCGGTTTCCATTCCGCTGGCAGTCATCGACCAGTTGGAGCGCGAGGCGGTGGAAAGCTTCCGTTCTTTAAGCTCGCGCGGTTCCGAGATCGGCGGCCTGCTCTTCGGCACGGCAGCCCCCGGATCGCCCTTGATGGTTGCCATCGATAGCTATGAAGCGGTCGAGTGCGATTACAGCAGCGGTCCTTTATACCGCCTGGCGGAGGCCGAGCGCGCCCGGTTGGATCGCGCCATCGAACAGCGGCTGGCTTCGGGTGTGCACGCTGTTGGGTTCTATCGCAGCCATACGCGCAAAAACCTCTATCTCGACGCCGACGACGTGGCGCTCTTCCAGTCGCGCTTCACCGAGCCGCACCACATCGCGCTGCTCATCCGCCCGGCGGCCACGAAGGTCAGCATGGCGGGAATTTTCATTCGCGAAAACGGTAAGCTGAACGCCGAAGCGAGCTGCCTGGAATTCCCCTTCCGTTCCTCGCAGCACGACGGCGGGCGCCGCGGCGAAGCCCTATATGACGGCGCCGTCGCAGGACCGCGCAGCGTGACGGCTGCGCCCGCGCCTCCGCGCCCCGTGATCCGCGCGCAGATTGTGCCGATCGCGAGCCGCCGCGAGATCGCGCCGGAGACGCACCTGCCGCCGGCCGTACAGAGCGCTCCCGAAAAATCCGAAGCCGTCGAGGCGCCGATCGTAGCGCCGCCGCCGGCCTCGCCGGCCCCGCCGGCCGCCGCCGCTCCCATTCCGGCTCCCGAACCGAAAGCCGCGCCCGAAGCGCCCAAGGCCCCCGCGCCCGAGCCGAAGGTTCAACCCAAACCAAAACCCGAGCCCGAACCCGAGCCGGTTGCCGCGGTGGCGAAGCCGCGCTCCGGCAAACTTCTTTGGGTGGCAGTGGGAGCGGTCGTGCCGCTCCTGCTGTTGGTCGGCTTCTTCTTCTCCTCCGGAATCCTCCACCGCCGCGGGGCCGTTCCCACGCCGCAGGATGCGTCAGCGTTGGCGCTGCGGGTGGATCGCAACGGAGGCGATATCGTCCTCACCTGGAACCGCGATGCCGACGTCATCAAGCACGCCAGCCACGCGGTGCTTTCGATTTCGGATGGACCGCAGCACGAGAACGTGGACATGGATCTCGCGCAGTTGAAGAATGGCAGCATCGTATATTCGCCGGTCACCAGCGACGTGGTCTTCCGCATGGAGGTTTCCGGCGCCGACCAGACGAAGACGCTGAGCGAGTCGGTGCGCGTGCTCCGCACCCGCCCGTCGCCGATGCCCGACCCGTCGGAGCAGGCCAAGACACAGACGCCGCCGCCGGCCGCGCCCGCGCCTGCGCAGGCTGCCGGAGCGCCCGCGGCCGAGGCGCCCGCGCCGGCACAGGAAGTCGAAGAGAAAGTGGCATTGGCGCAGGCGGTGAAGCCGTTCAAAGCGGAATCGCTGGCGCAAAGGCTGCGGGCGACGAGCCCGTCGGAAATGCCGGACGCTCCAGTGCTGAACGCCCCCGCGGCGTCGAGCAGCGTCAGCCTCGGCAACCTGATGTCGACTCAGTCCGCGCCGCCGCCGTCGGCTCCGCCGGTTGCTCCCGCGGTTTCCGCTCCCGCTCCCGCTCCGGCCGCGCCGGCGCCGGCCCAGAAGGCCTCCGTCGGCGGGCAGATTCAGCAGGCGGTGTTACTGAAGCGCCGCGATCCGGATTATCCCAAGCTGGCGCGCGATTCGGGCGCGAAAGGGATTGTCGAAGTGCTGGCGACGGTCGGCACGGACGGCCGGGTGAAGGCGGTTCAGGTGATCAAAGGACATCCGCTGCTGCGGCAGGCCGCCACCGACGCGGTGAAGAGCTGGATCTATAAGCCGACGATCCTGAACGGCGTCCCGGTCGAGACCCAGACGCAGGTGCTGTTGAACTTCAAGTCCGAACGGTAAACGCCCCACGGTGGGGCAAGCTTTCCAGCTTGCCCCGCCGGCATGTCCTACTGTTGGGGCGGCAGATTCAGCCGCCTCTCCAAATCCGTCAGCCGCGATTCCACCGCCACACTGAGGCGCTGGCGCAAGGACGAGTCGCTCACTTCCCCGTCGTGTAGCTTTATATTGGTGGTCTCGATGAATCCGTAGAGGGCCTTCAGCGTTTCGGTCTGAATGTCGCGCATGCCTTCGACGAGGTCGCGATTCATGTGCTGCATCTCAGAGTGCAGCATGTCGATGCGTTCATTCACGTCGTGAATGGCTGCCTTAAGGAGCTCTTGCAACTCTTGAACATCACCCTTGGTTGCCGGGGTGTTCCGGTCTTCATCCATGATCGTATGATACGCCTCTTACGCGATCTGCTGGACGGTTGCGCCGGCGGGGACTGGCGCTTCTACCTTGGCGGCCTCGCTGGCCTTGGGTAGCAGCGTGTCGAGGATGGCGGCCAGGTATTGCGAGAATCGCTGGACGTCTTCGGAGCGGGCGGCGGCGGGGGCGAGCATGCCGGTCAACTCGCGGAAATCGCCGGAGAGCCTGGCTGCGGCCCCTTCGGTTGCGCCGAGGTAGCGCGCGGCGTCCCGCGTCTGCTGTTCGAGATTCAAGGAGAGCCAATCGGCGAAGGCGCGGGCGTGAAGCTTTTGCAGGACGCGCGCGGTCTCGGCTTCGCCATATTGCCGCGCCGATTCCACGTCGTGATACGCGCCGGTCTTGCGATTGCGGAAGGCCGAGAGGTAGGTGAGTGTGCCGAACGCCGTCGGAATTTGCGCGACCTCGTCGCCCCAGGAGTCGGCGCACGATTGCGCCATCACCGGCATGATGGGGTTCTCCACGGCGGCGGCGGCCGGGGTGGCGGGCGTCGGCGTGGCGATGGCCTCGTCCTGGCTTTCCTGGAGGAAGCAGCTATCGTAGGCGCGGTCGAGGAGCTCGTCGGTGAGCGCGAAGGGCAGCTTCTCGAAGTGCATCAGGTTGAGCGCGTGCGAGAGAACGTCGCGCGGGTGGCAGCGGCGAAAGACCTTGCCGGTCCGGCGGTAGCGCTTGTCGATGAAGCGGGTGATCAGGTCGCGCGTATAGGGCAGCTTGCGCGCCGCGCAGAAGGCCTCGAAAATGCGCACGAATTCGTTTTCCGCGGGGCCGCGCAGCAGCATCTTGTACTGGATCCGGCGCAGGAAGGCTTCGTCGCCGAGGTCGGCCGGGTTCAGGTTGGTCGAGAAGACCAGGAACGCGTCGAACGGAGCGGTCATTTTGCCGCCGGTGAGGAAGCTCAGGTAATCGACGCGGCGCTCCATCGGGACGATCCACCGATTGAGCACCTCCGCCGGAGTGGCGCGCTGGCGGCCAAAGTCGTCGATCAGATAAATGCCGTTGTTGGCCTTCAACTGGAACGGCGCTTCATAGATCTTGGAGGTTTGGTTGTAGCGCAGGTCGAGCATGTCCATCGTCAGTTCGCCGCCGCTGACGATGAAGGGGCGCTTGCACTTCGCCCACCGCCGGTCGTACGAATTTTCCAGCGAGACGGCCATGACCGACGGCTCGGTTTCAGCGTCGACGCGCTGGTGGTAGATCGGGTCGTATAACTGGACGATGTTGCCCTGGCACTCGATGGCGTAGGGCAGAAAAATGGGCGCGGTGTCGAGATTGGCCAGCGATTCGATGAGGAACGTCTTGCCGTCGCCGGGCTTGCCATAAAGCAGCAGGGAGTTGGCCGAGCTGACGGCGGGGCCGATCTGGGCGAGGATGCGCTCGGTGAGCACCATCCCCTTGAACGCCTTGGAAAGGGCCTCCTTGGTGAGCCAGCCTTCGCGGGGGCGCTGCTGACGGACCATATTGACGTACTGCTCGATCGGCACCGGCGCGGGGCCCGAATACTGGTTCGACTCGAGGTGCTCGCGGGCGCGGGCCCGGCCCGGCTCCGTCAGCGCGAACAGGGCGGCGACATTGCCGACGCCGAGGGATTTCTTGATCTGCACGTGATGGCGGATCTTGAGGGACTCGACGATATCCTGAATGACGCTGAACTTGAGCCCGATGGCTGCCGAGAGGTCCTGGCCGTACAGATCTCCGCGGAAATACAGGATTTTGATGATGAGGTGCTCGACCGTAGACTCCGCGAGTCCGGTCTGCTCCAGAGACTCGGGCTCGAGAGGCGCAAGTGGAGTGACCGTCGGAGCGCTCATTTCAATCCTCTATTGGATCAGGTCTGTCCCGAAGAAGATAGTTGTCTTTAGTTAGCATCCACCGGCGCCGGCAGGCGCAGGCGTGCGATGCAACCTTGGCCGTCGGCGCGGTTTTCGAGCATCAGGGCGCCGCCATGGCCTTCGGCGATCTGTCGGCTGAGCACCAGGCCGATACCCGATCCGCCGGGTTTCGTGGTGAAGAACGGGACGAACAGGTTGGCGGTGCCCGAGAGGCCCGGGCCGTCGTCTTTGATCCAGATCTCCAGCATGGAACCGTCGCGGCGCCAGCCGATGCGCACCGCGCCCTGCGTGACCAGGGAGGCGTCGGCGGCGTTGCGGAGCAGGTTGATGAGCACCTGTTCCAGTTGGTCCGGGTCGCCGGGCACGATGAGGTCGGGGCCGGGGACGATCTCCACTTGCAGCCTGGTTTCGAAACTGACGGCGCGTCCGATGGAGGCGGCCACGTCGAGCGGCTGCAACTGCGGACGCGGGAGTTTGGCGAGGCGGGCATAGGCGCCGATGAAGCGGCTGAGGCTCTCGGAACGCGACGTGATGACGGTGAGGCCGCGGACCATGTCTTCGCGCCAGTCTTCGGCCAGCGGGTCGCGATTGATGATGCTCACGAGGCTGCCGGCGATGGACTTGATGGGCGCGAGCGAGTTGTTCAACTCGTGGCCGAGCACGCGCACGAGCCGCTGCCAGGCCTGGAGCTCCTGCTCGCTGAGGGCCTGGGTGAGATCGGAGATCACGACGAGCTCGAGCGGCAGACCGCGCTCGCGGATGCGGGTGCGGCGCACGCCGAAGCGTCCGGCGCCGCCGGGGAAGACCTTCTGCATGGTGGTCTGGGCGGGGCCGTCGAGGCAGGCTTCGAGCTCCAGTTCCTCGGCGGTTTGCCCCAGAAGGCGCTCCGGCGGGGAGGCGAGAAGCCGCTCTCCGGCGCGGTTCACGAGGCGCAGGCGTTCGTGTTCGTCGAAGGCGAAGATGGCGACGTCGATCTCGCGCATGACGGTGCGCAGGAGCATGGTCGCCTCCATGGCGCCGAGGCGCTGTTCGCGCAGGGTGCTGCCGAGGGTATTGACTTCGCGCATGACTTCGCCGAGAGCATCGTCTGGCCTGGGGGAGCGGCCGCGCACGGAGAAGTCGCCTTCGCGGAGGGCGCCGAGGAGATTGGAGAGCGTCTGCAGGGGGAACACCACGCGTTCGCGAACCGCGAGGGCGAACCCCATCCACGCGGCGACGATGATCACACTGAGCGTCCACTGCGTGCGGGAGGCGTGGTCGGTGGTCCAGAGGATCCACAGCGCGGTGGCCGAACCGGGCAAGCCCGCCAGGATCGCGAGGAGGACGATGCGTCCTTCGTGGCTGATGTGCGCGATTTTCTCTTCGGCGTGCATGACGGGGGACGCCTAGGGCGTCACGGCGGGTCTCATAGCCCGTACCTCTGCAAGCGCCGGTAGAGAGCGCTGCGGCTGAGACCGAGGGCGTTGGCGGCATGGCTGACGTTGCCGTTGAAGCGGGCCAGGGCCTTCTTGATGAGCAGGGCTTCGACGTCCTCGAGACTCATTTCCTCCAGCCGGGGCGGGCCTTCGCGGCCAACGCGGAGGCCGAGATCGACGGCGCGAATCGTCTCGCCCTGGGCCATCAGGACGGCGCGCTCCACGGCATGATCGAGCTCGCGGACGTTGCCGGGCCAGGAGTGGGCGAGGAGGGCTTTGATGGCGCCTTCGTCGAAACCGGTGAGCGGCTTGCGGTAGTGTTCGGCGTGCTGCCGCAGGAAGTGGGCGGCCAGCAGCGGGAGATCCTCGCGGCGGTCCCGCAGCGGGGGAAGCCGGATTTCGATGGTATTGAGCCGGAACAGGAGATCCTGACGGAATTTGGCTTCGGCGACGGCGACGTTGAGATCGGCATTGGTCGCGGAGAAGACGCGGACATCGACGCGGCGGGTCTTGGAAGAGCCGACCCGTTCGAACTCGCCGGTCTCGATGGTGCGCAGCAGCTTGGCTTGCAGCCCCTGGGAGATGTTGGCGATCTCGTCGAGGAAGAGGGTGCCGCCGTCGGCCATTTCGAAACGGCCGACGCGATCGCTTTTGGCGTCGGTAAAGGCGCCTTTGACGTGGCCGAAGAGCTCGCTTTCGAAGACCCCTTCGGCGAGGCCGCCGGTGTTGACCGTGACGAGGGGGCGGGTAGACCGCAGGGAGACGGAGTGCAGGGTCTGCGCGACCAGGCCTTTGCCGGTGCCGTTCTCGCCGGTGATGAGGACGTTGGCGTCGGAGGGGCCGACGCGGGAAATCACGTCGAGCACCGGACGCATGGCGGCGGAGCCGGCGATGAGCTGCGGGAATCGCTCGGCGCGCAGGGCGCGATTCTCGGCTTCCAGGCGTTGTCCTTTGCGGAGGGCGCGGCCGAGCTCGATCTGGGTCTTGAGAATGGCGGAGAGGCGCGCGTTATCCCAGGGCTTCTGAATGAAATCGCGGGCGCCGCGGCGCATGGCCTCGACGGCCAGTTCGACCGAACCCCACGCGGTCATGACGATGACGGGCAGGGTGGTGTCGAGAGTCTGAATGCGATTGAGGAGCTCCAGGCCTTCCTGGCCGGAGGTGGTGTCGCGGGTGTAATTCAGGTCCATGAGCACGGCGTCGAAGTCGCGGGACTCGACGGCGTCGATGGCGGCTGGGGGAGAGTTGACCGCTTCTGCGGCATAGCCTTCGCCCTTGACGAGGAACCGCAGGGCTTCGAGGACGTCGGGCTGGTCGTCCGCGATCAGGATGGTCGGTCTGGCGTCGGAGGATCGCATGGGGCGAGTTGCACCGGCATTTGCGCGGCCACATGGTATTCGCTTGTGGCACAGCACCTTACAAGTATGGCACGGGTGTAGGAAGTGTCCGCTTTTGGGACGGGTGGGCCGAACGTGGAACGGGTGTCAGCGGTGGTTGTTAACGGCCCGTTTTCGAGCCGGGACTGCAAGGAGCGCTCCTTGTCTCCACTCGAGGTGGAGTGCAAGCCACTAGGGCAGCCTGAGAACGTTGCGCCTGCGTTTGAGCCCGATCGCGTGTCTCGAGAACTCTGGATCGGAACGCGGCCCCGGAACGGCTGCTTCTCGGCCGGCGAGCAGCTCTTTTCAATCAGGAATCTAGCATGGAGGAATCGGCTCGCGGCAGAGGTTGCTTGTAAGTGATTGAAAAGAGGATGACGATTTCTCGAAGATTTTTGTGAAGCCGGTCCCCGGGTGCTAAGATTCGAGCCATGTCCAGAGTTCTCGCCCTCACGGTCGTCCTGTGCGCGTCGCTCTCGAGCGGCTGCCGGCAGCAGGGAGGGGCCATCCCTGCCACCGATGCGAAGCAGTATCACGCCGTGCTGTTGACCAACGGCTCGGTTTACTTCGGGAAACTGGAGGGGCTTGGCACGGATCTGCCGGTGCTGCGCGACGTCTACTACGTGCAAAGCAACGTGAATCCGCAGACGAAGGCGGTGAGCAACATCCTGGTCAAACGCGGGCGGGAGTGGCACTCACCGGACCGCATGATCCTGAACAGCAAGGCGATCGTGTTCATCGAACCGGTGGGCGCCGATTCGAAGGTGGCGCAGTTAATCGCGGACTCGAAGAAGTAGGGCGCCGCGGCGCCGCGCCAGCACGAAGAGGAGCAAGGCGCCTCCGGCGAACAGGGTGGCCGCCGCCGGTTCGGGGACGAGCTGGATCTCGGTAATCTGCGTCGACCACGAGCCGTCGGCGGCGGTGACTCCCAACGCGGTCCAAAAGCGATTCGGGTTGCTGGGATCGATGGTCGTCACGCTATAGTCGCCCCAGCGGCCATCGGCCGACGGTGCGAGCCCGTGGGCCAGTTGGATGGGCGCGCCGCATTCGCCGTTGGTTCCGTCGAAATGGCAGGAGACGGCATACGCGCTCATGTCGTCGGTGGGGCCCGAGCGGTTGAAGCCGATCACGAAATCCCCGTTGGCGTTCGCGGCGATCGACGGGTAGGTGTAATCGAAATTCGGGTCGTCGAACGTGCCCTGCTGGAGCACCAGCCTGGTGGTGAGGTCGAGGATCATCCAGTGGATCATGTCATGCGTCGCGTCCCCGATGGAATTCGTGGCATAGAGCAGGTTGCCGACCGCCACGGATGTGGCGGAAAACCGGTGATCGATATTCGATGTAACGGTCGAACCCCCGGTTTGCCGGGGCGGGAGAGTGGCGCCGTCGGTTAGTCCGCTGATGAGCGTGGCGCCCGAAAGAGTCGGAGAGGCTCCGGAGGTTCCGGAAAGAAATGCCAGGGTGGCCTCGTTTACGTTGAAGCCGAGGCTGAGGACGGCGCCGTGCGCTCCGCCGGAGTCCAACACGGCATTGGGAACAAACCCGTAGACAGAGGGATCCAGTCCCACGAACTCGCTCCCATTGGCAATCGAGGGGGTGGCGAGCAAGAGGTCGGCCTTCGGCAACGAAAAAATCGAGGTCGAGTTGGCGCTGCTCGAATTGTCGAAATTGTTGGTCCCGATATAGACGCCATTCTGGTCGAGCCCGAGGGTGGGGAAATCCGCGAAGCCGTTCGTAAACCCGGTGTCGCCGACGAAGCCGAGGGCTCGAAAGCCGTCGGTCGGATTGGAAGTCCTGGAAATGCCGAGGAGGATATCGTTGCTCGTCGAGTCGCCGAAGTTTTCCTCGCTGACAAAGAACCGCTGCGAGCCGGAGTCATAGACCACGCGGGGGTCGAAGACGAGATCGGGAGGATTGTTGGGATTGGTCCTGCCGAAGCCCGTGTCGACGATGCCGGAGTTATTCCAGAACGCCTGGTCGCTGATGGCAATTGACAGTGCCGCGCCACTCTTGCTGAAGACCTGATATCCACCATTGACGACCTGGACGATCTGAGTGGGTCCGACGGCCATTGCCATATCGGAAGGAACCAGGCCGATGCCTTGATTGAAGTTCAGGCCGCTGAAGGTGGTCCCGATGACGGGCGTCAGGGGGCCGGCGCGCCCGACAGGCGCTCCGAGCGTGACGAGGGCGAGTCCCGCGGACACCAAGCGAATCCAGTGCACGTTTCCGAGTATAAGCCGCGCTGATACAATCGGGGCCATGTTGCGGGCCCTTTTTTTCTGGATGGTTTCATGCGCAGGCGCGGCGGACGCCGACCTGATACTGCATAACGGCAGGATCGTCACCGTGGACGCGCAGTTTTCGGTGCGGCAGGCGGCCGCCGTGAAGGACGGCAGGATCACGGTGGTGGGACGCGACGCCGACGTCCTGAAGGAGCGCGGGCCGCGGACCCGCGTGATCGACCTCAAGGGGCGGATGGTGTTGCCGGGACTGTTCGACAGCCACGTCCACGCGCTCGAAGCGGGGTTGAGCGAGTTTCGCGCGCCTCTGCCGGCGCTGGACTCGATTCCGGCGGTGCAGGCGTTCTTGCGGGAACGGGCGCGCGCGACGCCGAAGGGCGAATGGATCGTCGTGCCGCGAACCTTCCCGACGCGGCTCAGCGAAATGCAGATGCCGACGCGCGACGTGCTCGACGTGGTGACGGACCATCCGGTGATGTTCGACGCCAGTTACGTGGTCATCGCCAACTCGATGGCGTTGCGGGTGAGCGGCATCACGCGGGACACGCCGAATCCCCCGGGCGGCGAGATTGTCCATGACGCGAAGGGGGAGCCGAACGGGATTCTCAAGAACGCGCAGCGGCTGCTGAAGGGAGTGCGCAATGCGTCGGCCGGCTTCAGCGAGGGAGAACGGTTGCAGGCGCTCGAGGATCAGCTCAAGCGGTATACGGCGGCGGGGCTGACCTCGGTGAACGACCGGGCCGTGGACGCGGATCAGATCGCGCTCTACCGCAAGTTGAAGGACGCGGGACGGCTGCCGCTGCGCGTGGCGCTGACATGGCGTCCGGACGCGTCGCGGCCGGCGGAGGAGTTGATGGCGGCGATTCAGGCGGCGCCATATGTCACCAATGACGGCGACGAGTGGCTGAAGTTCGGCGCGTTCAAGCTGACGCTGGATGGCGGGATGACGATCGGGACGGCATACCAGCGGTATCCGTACGGCGCGTTCGGCAAGCAGCTTTACGGGAAGACCAATGGGGACGATCGCGGGCAACTGTTCATCGCGCCGGAGAAACTGACGGCGGTGATGCGGGCGGCGCGGGACCGGGGATGGCAGTTGACGACGCACGATCAGGGCGGGGGAGCGGTGGACACGTGGCTGGACACGCTGGCGGAGCTCGACCGGGCGAGGCCGATCCGCGACTCGCGTTCGTTCGTGATGCACGCCAGCTTTCAGAGTCCGGAAGCGATCGCGCGGATGAAGAAGATGGGGATTCTGGCGGACACACAGTCGCAGTGGCTGTACCACGACGGGCCGGCGCTGGAGAAGGTGTTCGGGCATGCGGGGATGCGGTATTTCTTTCCGCTGCGGTCGTACCTGGACGCGGGGATCGTGGTGGCGGCGGGCAGCGACCACATGATCGGGCACGATAAGAATCGGGCGGTGAATCCGTACAATCCGTTTCTGAGCATGTGGATCATGGTGGCGCGAAAGACGGATCGAGGAGACGTGCTGTATCCGGAGGAGAAGATCACGCGGGCGGAGGCGTTGAAGACGCACACGATCTGGGCGGCGTATCTGCAATTCGCGGAGAAGCAGAAGGGGTCGGTGGAGACGGGGAAACTGGCGGACCTGGTGGTGCTCGACCGGGATTACCTGACGTGTCCGGAGGATCGGATCAAGGACATCGAAGCGGTGATGACGGTGATCGGAGGAAAGGTGGTGTATGAGGCGAAGTGAAGCCCGGCGGCGCTGCCACCGACTTTGATTTTCATCTTCAGGGTTGAGGCCGCCCTCATAAGAGTTTCAGAATCGTGATCAGTTCATGGAAGCGGCGGCGGCGAATCTCTGCCATAAACCGCTCCAGACCCGCGCGTCGCGGGATCGACAAACGCTAGCCTACCAGCGGCGAATCCGCGAGCCAGTTCTATGCTTTGCTGTTTACATCAGGTGACAGGCTCGCCGCAAAAGAGACCTGTAGATTCCCCGCCGCATGATGCTCCCACGTGTTAACCGCTTCGGCAAAAACGCCGTCTAGACTTAACAGATGGCGCTGGCTGACATACCGGGGTTTATCGCCGTGGATCACGAAGATGATGCCGCGCCGATGCAGAACTTCGATGCGGTCATGCAGAGGTATCAGTCACGGGTGTTCCGCTTTGCTCTCGCATCGCTGCGCGACCGGGATCTCGCCGAGACGGTGACTCAGGACTGCTTCTTCAGAGCACATCGGGCGTGGAGCCAGTTTCGGGGCGACTCCAGCGTGCGGAATTGGCTCATGCAGATCGCGGTCAACCTAATCCGCGACGCTGCCCGTAGCAGCCGGCTGCAATTCTGGAAGCGGTTGCGGACCGATGCAGTGGACGTTGCCGAGGCGAGCGAGTGGCTTCGCGATCGCGCCCCATCGCCCGAGGCGCGCGCCGAGGCGCGCCAGCAGGTTGCAGCGATCTGGAAGGTGGTTGCGGGGCTATCGGAAAGGCAGCGAACCGTGTTCTTACTGCGCTTCCTGGAGGAAATGAACCCGGTGGAGATCGAGGCGGTCACGGGAATCAGCCGCGCTGCGGTGAAGGTCCATCTGTTCCGAGCGGTTCACGCGGTGCGGGAAAGGTTGACGAAGGTGTCATGAGCCGGCATTTGACTTCTGAAGAAACATCGCGGTGGATCATCGGCGAGCGCACGCCGGAAGCACAGCGGCACGTCGCCGAGTGCGCGCAGTGCCGCGGCGAGGTGGACCATGTCGAGAATGCATTCCGGCAATTCCGCGATTCCGCCCAGGGGTGGAGCGAGCACTGGTACGCCGCTCGTAACATTCGTCGGACAGGAGCGGTATGGTTTTGGCGCCGGCTGGCTGTCTCTGGCTTGCTCCTATCCTTGACCCTTGCGGCCGCCCTGGTGGTTATGCGTCCGGCGCACCCGAGGCACGAGGAAGAGCCGTTTCTCCCGATTCCGTACGTAGCGGCTCTGGCGCCCTACGAACAGACGACCGTGATGCGGATGGAGGTGCCGGTGACTGCCTTAATCGCCGCCGGCTTCGAAGTTCATGCGCCCGACGCGGGCGGTGCGTTAACGGTGGATGTTCTGGTGGGACAGGATGGGCGGGCCCATGCGCTCCGTCCGGCTTATAGGAGTGAAAAATTTTACAGGAGCGTAAAACAATGACGAACGGACTACGAATTCTCGCGGCCGTGGCCGCTCTTTCTCCCGCCGGGCTGGTAGCACAGCAAACGGGCTGGATCGCAACGCCGGGGTCCGATCCCATCGCCATGCGGATGAATCTCCCGCAAGGCCAGACCGGTCCCGTTACCGGCAAGCCGTTCTCTGCCACGGAGGTCCGCCGCACCGTGCAAGTGCTGGCCGACGGCAGCCGTGTGGATCAGTCCGAAACCAGCTCCTTCGCACGCGACGAGTACGGACGCATGAGGACCGGGAATGGAAAGACGGCTATGATCTTCGATCCCGTCGCAGGTTTTGCTTACACTCTCGATCTGGCATCGAAGACATACTCCAAGACAGCGGTTTCGGCCCACGATACGACATATTCGATCGCGGTTGCGGGCAGCCGGACATCTACATCCTCGACTCGCCACACTTCCACGGCTGGCCACGCGGCTTCGGCCGGCGATACTGCTTCAAGACTTATCAGCGCGCAATCCGGGACGCAATCGGAAGAGGAACTTCCGGCGCAGCTCACGAACGGAATTTTGGCGAAGGGCTCGCGCGTCACGGTTTCCATCCCCGCCGGCACGTTCGGAAACAACCGAGACTTGAGAGTAGTCAATGAACGCTGGTACTCCGACGATATGCGGGTTCTGCTGAAGAGCTCGAATTCCGACCCGCGGTTCGGAACGACCACTTACGAACTTGCCGATCTTGTACAGGCTGCGCCCGATCCGGCCCTGTTTCAGGTTCCCGGCGACTACCGCCTCCGGACGGCAAGCGACCAGCACTGAGAGTTCGGCGAACCACGGCGGAGATTCGATGATGCGACGGTTCATTCTATACGCTGGACTTGTGTGTGCGGCAAGCGCGGCGGAGACTCCCAGGTTCGAAACGGTCTCGATCGCGATGAGCCGCTCGAGTGGAGGCGCATATTCAGGGAAGCTGCAAGCGAAGGCGGGGCTCGTCCAGTTGATCTTAAAGAACGTCAGCCTAACGTTCTGCGTCCAACAGGCATATTCCATCAGGGAATACCAGGTCTCCGGGCCCGGCTGGACGCAAGATCCGAGGTACGACATTGTGGCAACTCTGGCGCCCGGCGCGGCGCCGGAGGAAGTCTGGCCGGCGTTGCAGACGCTGCTGGCGGAACGCTGGAAACTTGCGGTCCGATGGGAGAAAAAGGTGCTGCCGGTCTATGCGCTGACGGTTGCGCCGAACGGGCCGAAGCTGCCCGCGGCATCGGCCCCTGTCTCCGGAGCTTTGCTGTTCCAACCAGGAAGCGGGGTTGCGCCTGGACCGCACGGAGGCGCAAGCGCCTCCGGAACGGTGCGGCTGGACAGCGCTTCGATGGCGCAATTCTGCGCCAATTTGTCGCGGAAGACGGATCATCCCGTCGTGGACGCAACCGGTGTCGCAGGCACATTCGCTTTCGACTTGCGCTACGGGACGGAAAGCGACACCTCCGCCTCCATCTTCACTGCCTTGCAACGGCAGCTGGGCCTGAGACTGGAGCCGCGAAAGGAAGCGATCGACATGATGATCATTGAGCGCGCCCTTCGCACGCCTGTTGCTCCGTGAGCGCTCTTTCCCGGATGACCCTGTGTTGGCTGAGGAACATCAAGTACGCGGGGCGAGTTTCCCGGCGCCATTCGATCTGCGGCAGGATCTTACACGCCGGCGGACGGCCGGACCGTTAATGCGTCCCGCTGAGATCTACCTGCCAGATCCGGCAGAAGGGCATGTCAACGAGGATGCCAGCAGGTAGAATCGGGCAATGGAAGAAATCGGAGGACGGCCTCCTCTTAAGAGTCAGTCCGAGGCCCAGCAATCCGCCGACCGCATTCGCCTATTGCGGCAGGAGCTCGCAACGCCGGAACTGCGGCGGGTCCTCGATCTGTCTCCGGAACAGCAGCGGCGTTTTGAAGATTGGTCGCAGGAGCAACTCACAGCGCTAGCGCAACAGTTCGACGTCGACACGAGTATCTCTCAAAAACGCGCGTCGTGGGGCATGCGCATTGCCTCCACGCTGGGCGGCATCGCCATCTGTGCGGCGGTCGTGCTGTGTTTCATGCGTTACTGGGGAAACTTCGGGACCTTCCTTCAAGTGGCGATTGTGATGATGGCGCCTCTCATTGCTTTGGGCGCCGCCGAATTCGCGTCCGCACGCGAACGGACACTCTACTTCACAGGCCTGCTTGCGCTGGTGGCGTTCGCATCGTTCGTGATGAACCTGGCCGTGTTGGGCAGCATTTTCAACATCGCCTCTACCGAGCGGGCATTACTGGCATGGGGCTCCTTCGCGCTCGTCGTGGCATACCGCTATGGCCTTCACTTATTGCTGGCGATGGGCTTGCTTTTGTTGATATCCTATTGCGCCGCTACGGTCACCGCCGCCTTCGGCTATCGGTGGTTCGATTTCAGTGAACGCCCCGAAATGGTCGCGCTGTTGGCTCTTCTGGTCTACTGCGCGCCAACGGCAATTCGCCACCAGCGACACACGAACTTTCCGCCTGTCTACAGGCTGACGGGTGTAATCGTCTTCTTCCTATGCGTTCTTTCTCTGGCTGAGTGGGGTATCCCCAGTTACCTGCCGTTTCGCCGTGAGGACATCGAGCGGCTGTATGAATTGGCGGGCCTTCTGACATCGGCTGGCGCCATTTGGCTCGGCATCAGGCGGCAGTGGAACGGCGTGGTGAACGTGTCCGCTGCCGCGTTTGTGATTTTCCTGTTCACGCGGCTCTACCACCTCCTGTGGGATTGGATGCCCAAGTATCTGTTTTTCGCGGTGGTCGGCGCGCTTGGTATTGCTCTGGTGCTGATTTTCAAACGCCTGCGTAGTCAGATGGCACAAAGAGGAGTCCTCGCATGAAACGAGCCTTGCTGCCGGCGGCTGCGGCGATCGTAGTGGTAGCCAACGCGTTTGCGCTTGTCCACGCGTGGCGGAACCGTTCAGGTCCGATCCAGGCAGACATTACGCTCACGGAACGCGAGTTGCCCATATCCTCCAGGTTCAACGAGGACGACAGCGGGGTTTCGCTAAACCTGCAATGGCTGGACCCGGCATGGGCGTCGTTCGGGTGGGAGCGCCGAACAGTGTGGCTAGACCAGAAGGCGCTGCAGGAACTGGGCTTCGATACGTCGGTTGCGGCGTCTAATGACGAGGCCGTCGAGTTCTATCAGCGGCAGCGCCCGCGGCGCGCGTTCGTCGCCTTGGAATATGATGGGCCGGCTTGGCGTCAGCATGTGGAGGAGGCTGAGCGACAGGCTCAACAACGCGCCGAGCTGTCTCACGCGAACACTCCACCGCATTCGAATGATGCGGAGACGCATCTTGTCGCCATCGACGCCAGCACGGACGCCGTGCAGTTGCGGGCCCGCCATCCGGATCGCAATTCCGTCATCATTGTTCCGGCGGTCGTGCGCATCGCGTTCGAGCCGTTTCTGCCTGCTATTGGGGACAGGCCATCGAGGGCAGCTCGATTATCGGGATCGGTTCAGGAAATCCCGTCTTCAATCCACGTCCCGCGGCCCTTCAGTGACGCCTTCCGGCGGCTGCCAAAAGATCGCAATAAGGTGAGATACCAGGTTCATGTTCGCTACGGCGCGTCCTACGAGCCGTGGATCGTCAGCGCAGAGTTCACCGCGCCGCCGAACCAGTGAATTCCGCGATCGTTCGCGTCCCGAAAAGAAACGTATTTGTGCGCGGCTCCAGGAGCCCACGACGGAGCCGATCCTGGAACAGGGTTTGGCGACCGGCGAGCGGCTGCGCATCGGCACTCGTGTGGATAACGGGCAGAGATTGGCCCTATAAGTTGGCGACTCGCACAAGGCTAGGCGCTAGGGTTAGGAACGTAAGTCGGCTTGTAGAGGCAACACTAAGGCGCTCGACGCCCTTCGCCATCAGCGCTTCGACTACAGGTGGAGTTTTAGGACTCTGATCGGATTGAAGCCAGTCTCCTTGTCGTCCTGAGTATTGGCCATATAGAAGAACTCATCTCCCGCGAGTACCCCAGTCGTAACGCCCTCAAATAAGGGGTTCCGGCGTTCCAGAATTTCGAATCCTTCGATGGCGCGCAGACTGCGGCTGAGACTGAACCGGGCAATGCGCGGTGTCATGAAGCCATTCTGTATTGCGACCAGGGCGCCGCTGTGAAAGTACAGCCCATCGATTGCCGCAAGGCAAAGGCCCGCTGGACGCGTGATCGGGGTTGCAGTTTGCGTCTTCAGATCGACTATCGTGATTCCGTCAGGAAAGGTGGATACGTAGAGAAGGCTCTCGTCTGGCGAGAGCGCGATTCCATTCGCGGATTCGAACCGGCCCGGAAATCGCGTCAGATCGTCGGACCCATTCGCCAGGCGCCAAACCGCGCCGGCACGTGTGTCCGTGAGGTATACATCGCCGCTGGTTGCGATGGCCAAATCGTTGAAGAGGTGGCCGGAGCCCGCCACGGCATGTTTGCGAATCACACGAGCCGATGCGAGATCGTAATTCATCAATGCGGATTCCTTATCCGCATTGTTCAGCAGCCAGAGTCCGCGGCCATGGACTTTGAGGCCGAGCACAGTACCAAGACCGTCGGCGAACTGCGCACAGTTCCCGGTCGGTGAGCAACGGACCACCTTTCCCTTCCTCATACTCCCGAGATAGAAGCTCTTTCCCTTCGGGTCATAAGCCATGCTCTCAGGAGCCAAACCGCTCTCGGCAACTACGAATGCTGAGGTGCTGTGCGAAACCGGCGGCGTCGCCTCGCGCACGGCGGAGAGAATCGCATCAAACTCCCGCGTGCCGCGCAAATCGGAAAAGACGGACTCTCGCGAAGGATCAAGTCCATCGCTGAAGTCTACCGCCTTTCGGAGCCACTGGATGGTCTCGGGCCATTGCTTGGCCGCAGCCCACGTACGAGCCATCTGGTACGTAACGGCCGCTGTGTCGGGAGCGGAACTCAGTAGATTTTCGATCCGGCCGACCTCAGCCCGGAACAACTGCCAGTCTCTATCGGACAGGGCGCCCGAGGCTGGCAACTGCGCGGAGGCGGCCGCACAGCCAGCGAACATTGCAAAGACGGCGGACCAACACCGCATACAGCGTAATTGTAAGATCGGCAGACGGCCGACGCCACTCTGCGATTCGGGCTTAGGCTTGGAGCGGATCGCCGGAGGGCTCTCGCTCGCCCTTCCAATGGCGTGCGAACCCTCCTTAGATCCAAGCGGGAGTCTGCCGGCGAAAATGTTGCGGATAGGGCCTGTATGCCCGTGTTTCCACCAACGATCAGCAGACGCTGGCGATGCGCGAGTATGCCTCCAACTGTCAACGCAAAATAGAAATGTCCTATTCCCTGCAAAGTAGAAATGTCCGGTTCA
>CAZSQK010000020.1:0-97938 GCA_964608645.1 uncultured Solibacteraceae bacterium
GAGCGCTACGATCGAACACCATGTAATGGGCGACGAACAGGTCGAGCTTGCCGTCACGGTCGTAGTCGATCCACGTGCATCCGGAACCGAAGCGGATTCCGGGGTGGGTCAGGCCAGCGCGCTCGGTCACATCGGTGAAGGATCCGTCGCCGTTGTTGTGGAAGAGGAGGTTCTGTCCCCAGCAGGTGATGAAGAGGTCATCGAAGCCGTCGTTGTCGTAGTCGCCAACCGTGATGCCGCTCGCCCAGACGCTCCTGCCGAGACCGGATTTCGCGGTGACGTCGGAGAACGTGCCGTCGCGATTGTTGTGGTAGAGACGGATGGTGGCGCCGTCGGGAGTGTTTTGCCAGCGGCGGCCGGTGAGCAGGATAATGTCCTGCCACCCGTCGTTATCGTAATCGAGGAACGCGACCCCGCAGCCCATCGATTCCAGGATGTAGTCGTTGGTGGCGACGCCGCCGTAGATGACCGGCGAGCGCAGGCCGGCGGATTCGGCGACGTTGACGAAGTGGGCGTGGAATGGCAAGCCGGAAGGCTTACCGCGCGCGACCGGCCGGACGCCGCGGGCGCCCATCCCGATGTTCTGAGCGCGGCCGGCTGCGCCCAGGGCAAAGGCGCCTCCCAGGGATAGAGCTTCTCTGCGGGTCATCCATTCGAATGATACGATAACAGTGATTTTTTGCCCCAGCCATGCCTCGCGTGCTCATTCCGCTGCTGATCGCGGCCCTGTTGGCGTTGAGCCAGGATACGCCTCCTTCCGCCGTTCCGCTGCGGCTGATCGTGGTTGGCTCGGCCGCCGAGGCCGCGGCCATCCGGCAGCGTCTGCAGGGCGGCGCGGATTTCGCGGTGCTGGCGCGGGAAAACTCGCTGGACGCCACGTCGGTAGACGGCGGTCTACTCGGCACGGTCGATCCTGCCACGCTGCGAGGCGAACTGCGCGCCGCGATCCAGGGGCTGGGAGCGGGCCAGTTATCGCCGGTGTTTCAACTGCCGTCCGGCTTCGCGATCGTGAAGGTCCTGCCGCGGAGCGAGGTCAGCGACCTGGAGACCGTCGAGCGCGCCCGCCAGTTCGCCGTCAGCGCCGAAGGCAGCATCCGGTTCGATTTCGATATTTCCGGCCTGAATGAAGCGGAGTCAGCGCTGGTGAATTTTCCCAAGCCGGCCGGGTGGAGTCTCGACCTGCGTCAGGCGTGCGCGATGCGGCAGCAGTCCTTAGCCGCCGTGACGGAGCGGGCGGAGCAGTTGGTTTCGTCCGTCGATCCGAAGCGCGCGCCCGCCGACAGGATGTCGCTGCGGGTCGCGAGAGGGCAGATCTACGCGTACCGGGGCGAGATGGAACAGGCGCTGATCCAATGGGAGGCGGCCCACCGCATGGCGGCCACCGACTTGCCGCGCGCGCTGCCCTATCTGGAGGAACTGCTCGGGATCGGTTACCTGCACCAGTCGGAAATCGCCAACGAAGTGTATCGCCACCCCGGGGAACGGTGCCTTTTCCCGATCCGGCCGGAGTTCAAGTACGCGAAGGCGGACGATTCCGAGAAGGCGATTCAGCACTTTCTCGCCTTTCTCAAGGAGCGGCCCGAAGACATCGAGGTGAAATGGCTTCTGAATATCGCCTACATGACGCTCGGACGGTATCCGGGAGGTGTGCCAAAGGCCTATCTGCTGGCGCCGCCGCTCTTCGCGTCCGCCGAAGACATCGGGCGATTCCGCGACGTGGCGCCGAAGGCGGGCCTCGATCTGTTCTCGATGGCCGCCGGGATCATCGTAGACGATTTCGACGGGGACGGTCTCTTCGACGTGGTCACCTCCAGTTTCGATATGTGCGCGCCGATGCACTTTTTTCACAACAATGGCGATGGAACTTTCGCCGACCGCAGCGCGCAGTCGGGGCTCGCGGCCCAGTCAGGCGGGCTCAACATTACGCAGGCCGACTACAATAACGACGGCTGTCTCGACATTCTCGTGCTGCGCGGCGGCTGGGAGGTTCCGCAGCGGAAATCGCTGTTGCGGAACAACTGCGACGGGACATTCACGGACGTCACCAGGGAAGCGGGGCTGATCGAGCCTACTTCCACGCAGACGGCCGTATGGGCGGACATCAATAACGACGGGTTCGTCGACCTCTACGTGGGGAATGAGAATGGGCCGAACCAGCTCTTTTTGAACCAGGGAAACGGCACGTTCAAGGACATCTCTCACGCCTCCGGAGCGGATATCGTGGGCTTCACGAAAGGCGTCGCGGCGGCCGATTACGACAACGATGGATACGTCGATTTCTACGTTTCGAATTACCGGGGCGACAACGCGCTCCTGCACAACCGTCACGACGGCACATTCACCGACGTGGCCCGGCAAGCCGGCGTGGTCGGCGTCGGGCACGGCTTCCCGGCATGGTTCTTCGATTTCGACAATGACGGATGGCCGGATATCCTGGCGTCGAGCTATTACATGTCGGTGGAGGAGACCGCCCGCACCTATATGGGACTGCCGCACAATGCGGGGACGATGAAACTGTACCGGAATCTCGGCAATGGCGCGTTTCGCGACGTCACGGCCGAAGCCGGGCTCGACAAGGTGTTCATGCCAATGGGGTCGAATTTCGGCGATGTCGACAACGATGGGTATCCGGACATTTATCTGGGCACGGGAGATCCGTCGTACTCGTCGCTGCTGCCCAACGTCCTGCTCCATAACAAGGGGGGGAAGCGGTTCGTCGACATCACGGCTTCGTCCGGGACGGGCGAACTGCATAAGGGGCACGGAGTCGCTTTCGCGGATATCGATAGTGATGGCGACGAAGACATTTTGACGGTGATCGGCGGCGCGACTCCCGGCGACAGCCACGCCTTCAGGCTGTTCGAAAATCCGGGGCACGGCAACGATTGGATCAGCCTGCGTCTGGTCGGCGTGAAGGCGAACCGCGCGGCTATCGGGGCCAGGATCAAGGTGACGGGGAATGGCCTGTCCGTCTACCGGACGGTTTCGAGCGGCGGGTCGTTTGGGGCGTCGCCGCTCGAGCAGCATATCGGCCTCGGAAGAGGATCCTCCAGCGTGAACGTGGAGATTCTATGGCCCGGCAGCGCCGCCGCTCCGCAACGGTTCGCGAACGTGGCCGCGAACCAGGCGATCGAAATCAAGGAGGGAAGCGCCGATTATCGGAAGCTGCCACGGCGTCCGGTTCGGTTGGGAGGCGCCAATGCGCGGTAGAGCGGCGCTTCTGGCAGCGGCGGCCTGCTGCGCGGCGATCGGCGCCGAGCGGCATCGCGTGACCGGGATTGTGCTGAAGGTCGACGCGGCGCACCGGAGTTTCGTAGCCTCCTGTGCCGCGATTCCCGGGTACATGGAAGCGATGTCGATGACGTACACGGTGCGCGACGACAAGGAACTGGCGGGATTGCGGGCCGGCGCATCGGTGGAATTTACACTGGTAGTGGACGGGCGCAAGTCGTACGCCGAGGGCATCCGGCCGCATCGTTTCGAGAGCATGGAGCGAGAGCAACTGCTGGCGCGCCGCCTCCAGTTGCTGGAGCCGCCGAGGACGATTCTGCGTCCCGGGCAGACGGTCCCGGACTTTGCCCTGACGGATCAGACCGGGCAGCGCGTGTCGCTCTCGCAGTTCGCGGGCAAGGTCGTCGCGGTGACGTTCATTTACACGAGCTGTCCGCTGCCGGACTATTGCTTTCGGCTGTCGAATCACTTCGGCCGGTTGAGCAAGCGTTTTCCGGGGCGGGATCTGATCCTCTTGAGCATCACCTTCGACCCGGTCCACGACCAGCCTCCGGTTCTCTCCCGTTACGCCGCCACCTGGAAAGCGGACCCGAAAACGTGGCACTTTTTGACTGGTTCGTTGCCCGAAGTCCAGGAGGTCTGCCGGAGATTCGGGCTCAATTTCTGGCAGGACGAGGGGCTGGTGACGCACTCGCTGCACACTCTGGTGATCGACCGCAATGGCCGCCTCGCGGCCGATTTCGAGGGAAATGAGTTCAGCGCGGAGCAGTTGGGAGACTTCGTGCAGGCGACGCTGGAACGCTAGCCTCCTCGATTCTTCCGGCGAATCCCTGTTGCCGATGGATAGCGAACCTACAGTACGCTAACTTTGTCATCGCAACTTGTTCCCCGGCTTCATACGTGTTACCTACATGACGGGGTTCACGCATGTCTGTGTTTTCTGTTCGCATCGCTGGCCTGGTTGCGCTTCTGGCGCTCTTTGGCCTGTCGTCCTGCTCCGATGGCGGACGGGTCCGGGTGGGGACGGCGGATTTCTACTGGTCCGCTGCCCGGGAAACTTATCTTGCCGGCGATTACGGCAAAACGGCCGATCATCTCGAACGGCTTATCGACAACGACAACCAATATACAGCCCGGGCGATCCCGTGGTATCTGGTGGTCACCTCCGGCGTGGCGTCGGGCTACATGGAGCTTGCCGACCGTTATGCCGCGGGGGCCCGCATCAATAAGGCCGACGCCCTCGCATTCCGGCGGAAGGCGGCCGATTACCGGACGATTGCCAGCCGCCTGGCCCTGCGGTTTGCGCAGAATGTCGACAGGATCGGCCAGGTGCCGCTCGGCTCGATGCCTCTGGCTTTCCCGCTTCCCAACGGCAATCCGGCGGATGCCGCGCTGCTCGCGCAAATCGCGCGGGGAATCGAGCTCACTCCGGCGGACGCCCAGACCGCCGAGTCGCTGGCCATCCAGCACAGTGTCCTGATGACCGCCTGCCTTGCGGCGGGCGCGCCCAACGACGTCGCCAAGACCGAGGAGATCCTGGGCCGGCCGAAACCGGCAACCTCACGAGCCGTATTTGGAAAGGCCATCGCGCGGATGCTGGAATCGCAATCGCAGCTCTACACGCGCGATAAACTGGACGAGCCGGTGAAACTGGCGAGTCTTCACGAGCGCGCGCAGATTGTCCTGGCGGAGAGCGCCAAGGCGGGATCCGCGAGAATCGTTCCGGCGGAGAGCATCCCCGCGCCGCAGTGAATCAGGCCCGTCCGGCGAATTCCCGGCTCACCGTCGACACTTTGACTTTTTCGCCTTCTTTGATAAAGAGAGGAACGCGGATCTCCAGGCCGGTCTCGAGAGTGGCCGGCTTGGTCACGCTGCCGCTGGACGAATCGCCTCGGACTCCCGGTTCGGTCGCAGCCACCGCCAGTTCGACGAATGTGGGCAATTCCAGGCCGATCGGGTTGCCGTTGTATTTGAGTAATTCGACCAGCGCGCCGGCGGTCAGGAAGTCCAGCGCAGTCCCGATCACCTCTTCGGCAAGAGTCAAGGTCTCATAGTTATCCTGATCCAGAAAGTGGGAGCCGTCGCCGTCGCTGTACAGATAAGACGCCGGGACGGTCTGGAGATCCGGCTCCTTGAACTTGTCGCTCGCCTTGAACGTTTTCTCGAACACCGCGTTGGTGAGCAGATTGCGCATTTTCAGGCGGACCAGAGTCTGTCCGCCGCGAGCAGTCGGCGTATTCACCTCCGCCTCCAGACAGGAGTACGGTGTGTTATCGAGCTCGAACAGGGTTCTTCGCTTTACGTTGATTGCATCAATCAATACGGCCATAATCCCCAGGTCACATTACTTCTTCGGCGCGTCGATCGGGTAGCCCTGCCAGATATACTCCAGGGCCTCGGGCAGCGTCTGCTGCTTGACGGCGCGATCGGTGTGGCCGGCGTTGCGCGCAAAGACGAACTGATAGTGGTAGCCCTTCGCCGCCAGCACTTTCGCCATATTCTCATTGGCCAGCACCCAGTCGTGGTAGTTGTCGCGCGTGCTGAGATTGTCGCGGTCGCCGACCTCCATCCAGATGCGGATCGGCTTGACAGGGCTGTTCGGGATGAGGCGCTCGTGGAACTCCCATGCGCCGTGCGGCGTTTCGGGATTCACCGGCCATTGCTGGTTCACGTACGTGCCGGAATAGGTCAGAACCCGGTGATACCACTCCGGGTGATACCACGCCATGATCAGAGCGCACGACCCTCCGGAGCTTCCGCCCATCGTCGCGCGGCCTTCGGGGTCTTTGGTGAGTCTCACGTTGTATTGCTTCTCTACCAGCGGCAGAACCTCTTTTTCGACCCATTCCGCGTACAGGCCCGACATCGTGTCGTATTCGAGCCCCCGCTCGCTCCCCTGCGCGTCGCCGCTTCCGTTGCCGATCGAGATGGCGATCATTACCGGCACGCGGCGCTGCGCAATCAGGGTGTCCAGAGCAGTGAATAATGCCCGATCCGGGCCATCGGCGCCGATGATAAACGGCGCGGCAGTGCCCGGCACGTACTGTTTCGGGACATACACCGCTACCTTGCGCGTATAGGCAGCCGGATGGCTCGAGACGAGCAATTTGTTGGGATCCGCCGGGTCCGGCCTGGCAAACGTGTTGGGCTCGCGCGCGATGCCGGGATAGATCTTGCTGTCGGCCGATTCCATCGTGAAGTTGTAGACGGTTCCCTGCGGCACACCTTCCTGCACTGTCATTTCGGGCGCCGGAATATGCGTGGGGCCAAGAATGAAATTGCCATCGACCTTCACCGGCGCATTGGCGCCGTCGGGCAGTTCCGTCGCCGTGACATAGCCTGGAGTGTGCGGATCGCGAGCCGGAGCCGGGGGGCGCGGCGGACGCGCGGCAGCCGGCGCCGGTGTGGGCGTCGCCGGCGCCGCGGGCGGGGTTTGCGCCAGGGCCGGGTGGAAGCCAGTCGAAAGGCCGATCAGAAACGCGATGTTGGAAAGACGGAACATGGAGAACTTCCTTGCGCCGGACCCAGGTCCGGCCGAGCGACAGCAAGTCGGGAAAATTCTACCACACCGACTACCGTCCGATGATGAGTAACTGCGAAGGCCCTGGTGCGGTTTCCTCACCCGGCTTCCGGTGGGGACCGGCCGCTGCCGGGGCAGGCGCCGGAGCGAGGACAAACAGGCGCTGCGAGACCGTGTCGAACGCGAGCACGGTGGCGCCCCGCGCCGTGGGAACGGTCTCGACCACCTCGTACTTCCCCTCACTTGCCTCGCCCAGCACGCTGACGGAGCCATTCCGGTTCGCGACGAATACCAGCCCAGATGAGGAGTCCGCGGCGATGTCCCCGCCGCCCTCACCCATGCGCGCCGCGGTGATGAGCGAGCCGTTACGCGCGTCGAGAACCACGAGGCGCTGCTCGGAACATCCAATAAACAGCCGGTAGCGGCGATCGTCGATGGCAATGCCATGAGGCGCCTTGCAATCGGGGATCGGCCAACGCTGCGATAATGCCATGGCCTTGGCGTCGATGCGAAGCACCTCGTTCCGGTCCTCCAGGACTGCGAAAACGGCGCCGCGATCGTTTCCAGCGGCGCCCGCGGGGCGGCCACCGAAGTCGATCGTCTGTTCTACTTCGCCATCGTCCGCGTCGATCGCGGAGGCGTTCCGGGATTCGCGATTCATCGCATAGAACCGGTGAGCGAGGGTGTCATAAACCAGCGCGCCGGGATTGCTTCCCAGCGGGATATGGCCCAGATGGCCGAAATTGGAGAGCGCGAATATGTTGACGCGATTGTCGGCGCTGCTGGTGACATAGGCGCGGTCGATGCCGGGCGCCACTGCGATGCCCGCGATCGACGGCAGATCGGCGACGTCCGCGATTTGCCGCCGGCTGTCGACGTCGAACACCAGAAGGTGATTGTCGCGCGCCACGTACAAGCGCCGAGCCGCGCTGTCCACCAGGAGAGCTTCGCCGCCCTGTCCGGGCAGGGGCAGCACCTCGATCACTCGATGTCCGGCGGAGAGCGCCGCCGTGGCGAACACCAAGAGCGCAATGGGGGTGGATCTCATAAGAGAGCATAGGGGCGGTCCGCGTTTCCTTGCCGCGGACCGCCCGCGTTCGGCTTGCTACTGCACGTTGAGCGCGAAATCGTCGACCACAAATGAGGTCTGCTGCGTCGAATCCTCGCTCCCGATCAGCACGATCTTGATCGTCTGTCCCTTATACGCCGCGAGGCTGAACGACTTCTGAGCATAACCCGAATTCGCGTTCAGGTTCGAGTATGTAGCCAGGGTGGCGAGAACCGTCCCCGACGTGTTCTGCACCTGCACAGAGAGCGTATCGTACGCCGTGGTGGTGGTGGTCTCCGCGGTGTCGATGTGCAGCCAGAAGGTCAGGGTGGCGGTGGTGATGGTGGAAGGAATGGCCACCTGCTGCGATAGCGTGTCCGTGTGGGTGCTGCCATAACCATCGAGCCAGGCCTTCCACGAGCCGGAATGAGGGGGTTCCGAGGCGCTGTTGTCGATGATGCCGGCGCTGGCGGTCCAGGGCGCCGCCGTCGCGCCGTTTTCGAAGCCCGGGTTGCCGATCAATTGCTGCGCGGTTCCGTTGCTCACGGTCACCGTTACGGTGGTCGATGTGCCTACATTGTTGGCCGCATCGTACGCTTTGCTGACCAGCGTATGCGAGCCGTTGGAAACGAGGGTGGTGTTCCAGGAGTACGACAACGGTCCACTGGTGGCGCTGACGGCCAGCGTGCCATCTACGTACAACTCCAGCTTGGTCACTCCGACGTTATCCGACGCCGACGCCGTCACCGTGACAGTTCCCGAAACGGTCGCGCCGTTTGCGGGGGCGGTGACTGAAGTGGTTGGAGGCGTGGTGTCGCCCCCTCCTCCGCCGCCGGCGGCGATTAAGGAAACGTCGTCGATACGAAACGTCGTGGGCAGTGTCGAATCGCAGGAAGCATGGAACGTGATCTTGATCGTCTGGCCCGCGTACGTGGACAGGTTGACGGCAGCGGGTTGAAAGTACGTGCCGTTGGTGTTGTTGGAAGATGTCGCGTTCAGGTTGCTGAGTGTGAGCGGCGTCGAGAGCAAGGTCCCGCTGGAGTTGTGAATCTCCACCGCGAGCGTGTCGTACACGGTCGCAGTGGTCGTCTCCTGGGTAACGATGTTCACCCAGAACGACAGACTCGGAGCTGTGCCGGCGGGAATCGTGACCGTCTGCGTCAGCGTGTCGTTGCCGTTGTTCGCGACGCCCAGATTGCCGTAATTCGTGCCGGAGTGAGGATAGCTGCCGCCCTTAATGATCGTGTTCTGGCCCGACGTCGTGGTGGTTCCGGTCCACCCGGGCGCCGTATTGCCGGACGCCGTTGCCGATTCGAAACCGCCGTCGGTGATCAGCTCGGTACCGCCTCCGCCCGAGGTTACGGTCAGCGGCACGTTCAGTGTATGGGTGAGCCCTCCACCGGTGGCGGACACGACGACGGTGTAGCTCCCGGCAGCGACACTGCTTCCCACGTTCACCGTCAGATTGGACGAACCGGATCCGCCAGCAATGGTGGTCGAACTGAAGGACGCAGTGGCTCCGCTCGGCAGCCCGCTGGCCGACAGGGTCAACGTCGAATTGAAGCCTCCGCTCGGAGACGCGAAGATAGTGGTGGTTCCCGAACTACCGGCTGCGATACTCAGCGAGTTCGAGTCGGTGAGGGTAAAGTCGGGACTCGATCCGGGATTGAAAACGATATTCAGGATCGGATGGATTTCAATGCCATTGGGCGCCACGCCGGTCTGACCGTGCAGAAAATCGAAGAATCCCACGCCGGTGATGCGCACGGGGATGTTGGCGGTTTGAAAGGAGCTGGTGGCGGTGAACTTGCCGTCGAATGTGGACCGCGCCACACCGATTTTGGCGGCGAAGGGGCTGCCGGAGCCGACGCAACCCGGCGCCGGAATCTCCGCGATCATCGTGTTCCCGCCGGCGTCCTGAATTACCAGGTGGTAATCGGAGTCGGTCTCCAGCTTGTACTGAGTCAACGTGGCGTCCACGACGTACACGGTGGTCTCCGTGGGTTGAATCCGATTATTGGCAGGCAAACTCGAAGGTTGCGCCAAAGCCCGGAGGGCGGCGATCGTTGTGGTGGTCTGGGAGTTGAGATTCACCAGCGCGACGTCGGCATCGGTCCCGGTCTTCACCGACCAGCGCTCCACCCCGCACTGACCGAAAGAGGTGGGTGCGATTCCACACAATAAGGCGCTCCAGCACAGCGCATTCGCCAGGTATCTCGACGGCAACCGCATCATACTGTCCCTCCTAGTAGCTACAGGATTAGGAATAGGGTACCAGTCGCATCACCATTTGTCAGGCGAATCTTTGTCGTGGCTGCTGCGATAGAGCAGCGCCTCTCCTGGCGCCTTGTCAGCCATCGAGACGTCTGGCAGGATAGGTAGCGCTGTGCTGCTTCACATCCTCTTCACCGCCTACACGCTGCCGCCCGACAAGCTCGCCAAGGCAATCGAGTATGCGCGCGCGCGAAACAGGCTGTATTTCGTCGCGGCCGCGTATGGGTTTCTGATTTTGGCGGCGATCCTATATTGGAAGATCGGGCCCTTGTATAGCCAGTGGGCAGCGCGCCTCACGCGGCGGCGGTTCCTCCAGGCGTACGTGTTTGCGCCCCTTCTCGTGCTCACAGTCGACCTGTTGGCGCTGCCGATCGACATGCGCTACCACCAGCTGGGGTTGCGGTACGAGCAGTCGATCCAGCCATGGGGCTCGTGGTTCGCCGACTGGAGTAAAGGCGAGGCCATCAACCTGCTCGTAACGGGATTCCTGGTCTGGTTGCTCTACGTCTTCATCCGGCGGAGTCCGCGGCGTTGGTGGTTTTACGGTTGGCTCGCGGCGATGCCTTTGTTGGTGTTCGGTGTTTTCGTGTATCCCCTAGCCGTCGAGCCCCTGTTCTATCGATTCACGCCGTTGGCCAATACGCGGCCGGGACTGGCCGCGGAGATTGAAAAAGTGACGCAGCGGGGCGGGCTCGAGATTCCGCGGGACCGCATCTTCGAGATGAACGCCAGTTCCAAGCTGAAATCGATCAATGCGTACGTCACGGGAATCGGAGCGTCGAAACGGGTGGTCGTTTGGGACACGACACTGAAGACCATGACGACCGGCCAGACGCTGTTCGTGTTTGGGCACGAAATGGGACACTACGTGCTGCATCACATCTGGCTGGGAGTGGCGCTCTCCTCGGTTGGGATTCTGGCGCTGCTGTTCGCGATGTATCACGTTCTCCGGCGATTCCAGGTCGACCTCAACGATTATGGGTCCCTGCCGGCGCTCATGCTGGCCGCGGCGATCTTCGGTTTCCTCTCCGATCCAGTTCAGAACTCGCTGGTCCGCATGCAGGAGCATAACGCCGACATCTATGGGCTCGAGGTGCTGCACGGCCTCGTGCCGAATTCGCAGCAGGTGGCGGCGGAGTCCTTCCAGATCATGGGGGAGATCGCTCTGTCGGATCCTTCGCCCAACGCGTTTATCAAGTTCTGGCTGTACTCGCACCCGCCGGTCGGCGAGAGGGTCCAATTCGCGTCGGAGTATGACCCGTGGTCGCAAGGACAGGCGCCGAAGTACGTGAAGTGACGCGCCATGGCACACTAGCGGTCATGCGCTTTGCTGTTCTCGTATGCTTAATGGCCGCGCCGCTGTGCGCCGGGCCCGACGCGCGGCAACTGGCGCGTTCCGTGACGATCTATCGGGATACTTACGGAGTTCCGCATATTTTCGCCAAGAGCGACGCGGGCGCGGTGTTCGGACTGATGTACGCGCAAGCCGAGGACAACTTCTGGCAGCTGGAGACGGACTATATTCGGGCGATCGGCAGGAGCGCGGAAGTCGACGGGCCGGCCGGGTTGTCGAACGACATCCTGACCCGCGCGTGGGAGACGGAAGAGCGCGCGCGGGAGCAGTACGATCACGCCACCCCGCAACTTCGGGCTCTGTGCGACGCGTTTTCCGCGGGACTGAATTACTACCTGGAAACGCATCCGCAAACCAAGCCGCGGCTGCTCGCGCGTTTCGAGCCGTGGTTTATCCTCGCCGAAGAGCATCGCGGACCGGCGGGGACGGGCATCACGGCGGCCGAGCGCCGGAAGGCCTTCCCGGCGATGGGCGCGGCGCCGGAGACCGCGGCGCCGGCGGATCCCAATGAAGGATCGAACATGTGGGCCGTCGCGCCCGGTCGAACGACCACCGGCCACGCCATGCTGCTGATCAACCCGCACGTCGGGTTCTTCGGCGGTGGACAGCGGTATGAGGCCCATCTGCACAGCGGCGAAGGGCTGGATGTTTCGGGGTTCGCGATCCTCGGGACGCCCTATATCCGCTCGGGGCACAACCGCTATCTCGGCTGGAGCCACACCAACAACTACGCGCAGACCGCCGACGTCTACCTGGAGACCTTCGACGTGCTCAACGACCCGCTCGCTTACCGGTATGGCCGCGAACATCGGAAGGCCACGGAATGGACGGACACGATCCGGGTGAAGACCGATAAGGGAATGGAAATGCGGGCGGTGGTATTTCGCAAGACCCATCACGGCCCGATCCTGGGTCTGCGCGAGGGGCAGGCGCTGTCCGTGCGTGCGGCGTCGACGACCGGCGGGGTGATGGCGCAGCGATGGGCGATGGCCAAAGCGCGCAATCTCCGAGAATTCCAGGCGGCGCTGGCGCGAGTCACGCTGACCGGTTCGAACACGATCTACGCGGATCGCGCGGGCAACATCTACTACTTGCACGGCAACGCCATTCCGCGGCGCTCGACCAGGTACGACTGGTCGAAGCCCGTCGACGGCAGCGATCCGGAGACCGAATGGCAGGGGCTGCACACGATCGCCGAACTCCCCCACGTGCTGAATCCGAAGAGCGGGTATGTGCAGAACTGCAACTCGACGGTGTTCCTGACGACCGATGGCGACGACAATCCGAAGCGCGGAGACTTTCCCGCCTACATGGTTCCCGAGCCCGACACGCCGCGGGCGCAGCGCTCGCGGGCCATCCTGAGCGGGACGGGCCGATTCACGTTCGCGCAATGGACGCAGTTGGGGCTCGATTCCAAGGTGGGCATCGCAGAGACGCGATTGGCCGAGTTGCGCGAAGCGTATGCCAAATCGAAAGACCCGGGGTTGGCCGATCTGATGGCCGTGCTCGATGCCTGGGACCATATCGGGCGGAACGATTCGGTGGCGACCACGCTGTTCGTGCGATGGGAGGAGGCGCGCCGCGCCGGCATCTCCGCCCCGCTGGCCGCCCTCGAGCGGGTAAAGTCGAATCTGGAAGCGGCGTTCGGGACATGGCGGGTCACCTGGGGCGAGGTGAATCGTCTGCAGCGGGTGCACACCAGCGGCACCCAGGAACCGTTCAGCGATAGCCGGCCGAGTGTGCCGGCCCCCGGAGCTCCGACCTTTACGGGAACGATTTTCACGTTCGGCGCCCGGCCAGCGGCGGGGCAAAAGCGCTCTTATGGGACGGTGGGGGACACGTACGTTTCGGTTGTGGAGTTCGGCAAACGGCCGGAGGCGCGGTCGCTGCTGGTGTTTGGCGAGTCGGCGGATCCGCAGTCGAAACACTACTTCGACCAGGCGGAGCTCTATTCGTCGCAGAAGTTCAAACCGGCCTGGTTTGAAGCGGGAGAGATTAAGAAGCACCTGGAGCGCGTGTATCGGCTGGCAGAGTGATGCGGCTACTCGGTTACCGGACCGAGGACCCGCGTAATCGCGTGGACCAACTCTTCCCAACGGGTGCGCTCGCTGACCAGGTGATTGCGGCCCGCGGTCGTGATGCGGTAGTACCGCGCCTTGCGGTTATTTTCCGACGTGCCCCAGAATGACGCGATGAGCCCCTGGTCTTCCAGGCGGTGAAGGGCAGGGTAGAGGGAGCCGTGCTCCACCTGCAACACGTCTTCCGAGCTCTTCTCGATGACGTGCGCGATCGTATGCCCGTGCGCCGGGGCAGGGAGGACGGTCTTCAGGATCAGCATGTCGAGCGTGCCTTGGAGCATGTCGCCCCGATCCTTCTTCGCTTGGGCCATCTGAGGCCAGTATACCAGAAGACAGTCTACTGGAGTCGCTGGAACAGCCAGGCATGCTCCCCGGGGCTGCGCCGCATCTGTAAGGCGACGACGAGGGAAGAAGTGCTTCCGGTCACTCCACTCGATTGGCTTCCCGTCGGGCCGCAGACCAGCGCGCGGAGCGATGGTGATCCGGTTCATTCATCCTAACGTTTGGCGAAGCGGCGCAGCCGGAACATCTCGACGAAGGAAATATACAGATTGACGACACCGATGCCGCTGACGGCGCCGCGCACGTACAGATTGTCCCAGTACTGATGCCACTCGGGGATGAAGGCGGCGAAGTAGTTGGTCTCCCAGAATTCGGTCCACGGGAAGATCAGCAGGAAGAATCCGACTTCCAGGCAGAAGGTAATGAACAGGACTGCGGAGATCTTGTGATACCACCGGTACCGGGGCTGTGCGGCGAATGCCGCCGGAAGGGTCTCGGGACCCGGTTCGCTGGGCATCATGCGGCGCCTGCTGTGTCGAACAAATCCATCTGCGGATTGTAATGGACGGGGAAACGCGAGTGGGCGCGCACGGGTTCAAAACTCAAGCGGTGGAGGGGAGTAGGGCCGAATTCGGCTAGCGCCTTGAGATGCTCCGGCGTCGCGTAGCCCTTATGCGCGGCGAGGCCGTATTCGGGAAAGACGGCGTCCCACGACCGCATGCAGGCATCGCGATAGACCTTGGCGATGATCGATGCGGCCGCAATCGCGTGGCACCGCGCGTCGCCGTGGATCAGGGGCTGCTGCGGCAGCGGGAGGTCGATCGCGACAGCGTCCAGCAGAAGAAAATCGGGCTTGAGATCGAGCCGGCTCACGGCGATCCGCATCGCCACACGCGAAGCCTGGTAAATGTTGATGGAATCGATGGTGGCGGAGTCCACGGCGGCAATGGCCCAAGCGGCCCGCTCGCGAATTCGTTCGGCGAGCACCTCGCGGCGCTCGGCGTCGAGCAGCTTGCTGTCATTGAGGCCGCGCACCGGACGGTCCGGCGAGAGAATGACGGCGGCGGCGACTACCGGGCCGAAGAGCGAGCCGCGGCCGACTTCATCCACGCCCGCGACGGCGTGAAAGCCGCGCGCGCGCAGTTCTCGCTCCAGCGTCGCTTGGCAACGGATTTTGCCACCCGCGGGATCGGGTCGCATCGGGAGGCCTGCGATCGTTAATCGCGCTCGCGCAGACGGGCGGCCTTGCCCTTGAGTCCGCGCAGGTAATACAGTTTCGAGCGGCGCACGCGTCCCGTGCGGACGACGTCGATGTGGTCGATCACGCGCGCGTTGACCGGGAAAATACGCTCGACCCCTTGGCCGAAGCTGACTTTCCGCACCGTAATGCTCTCGCCCATCCCCGTATTGTTGCGGGCAATGACGGCGCCTTCGAATGCCTGCAGGCGTTCTTTATCGCCTTCTTTGATCTTCACGTGGACCCGGATCGTGTCGCCGGGACGGAACGTAGGCACATCGCTCCGCTTGTTCTTGTTAATAAACTTCGTCAACAACGCGTTCTGCATGAAAATGTTCCTGAACTTTCTAGTTTACACGAAGTTGCAGACAAACGGCAGAGCGCCCGTTCGCAAACTTGCCATGCCGGCATTCTTGCTGCCATTAAGCTCGGAGTTCGGTTGCCGGCTGGAATGCCGGAACAGCCCCGAAACCCTACGCGTCCCCCAGCAAATCCGGCCGCAGCTTTCTGGTCTTCTCCAACGCCGCCTCCCGGCGAAACTTCCGGATCTCCGCATGATTGCCGTCGAGCAGCACCTGCGGCGCTTTCCAGCCGCGGAATTCGGCCGGCCGCGTCCAATGTGGACAATCCAGCAGCCCGTCGCCATGCGCCGTCTCCTGGAATGAGTCGGACGCCGCCGAAGTCTCATTTCCGAGCACCCCAGGCAACAACCTCGCGACGGTGTCCAGCACGACCGCCGCGGCGAGTTCCCCGCCGCTCAAAACGTAATTGCCGATGGACACCTCTTCGTCCGCAAGGTGTTCGGCGACTCGCTCGTCGACGCCTTCGTACCTGCCGCAGATCAGCAACAGTTCGGATTCGCGGCTCAGCCGGTTCGCCATCGCCTGGTCGAACAGGCGTCCCTGCGCCGAGAGCAGCACCACCTTCTGATCGGGCCGGCGCTCGGGCCAGATCGATTCCACCGCCAGAAAAATCGGCTCCGCCTTGAGCACCATGCCCTCGGCGCCGCCGAACGGGCGGTCGTCGACGGTCTTATGTCTATCGAACGTCCAGTCGCGGAGATTGTGGAGGCGGATGTCGAGCAGTCCCGCGTCTTTCGCCCGCTTGACCACCCCGTGCGCGAACGGCCCCTCGAAGAACTCGGGGAAGATCGTCAGCACATGGTAGATCACGTTCGGTTCAGATCCTTCAATCCTTCGGGCAATTCTACCGCGATGCGCCCAGCCGCCGGATCGATCTCCACGCAGATGGAGGTGGCGAAGGGGATCAGCAGTTCGCCGACGGCGAGGAGTCCCGCGCCGCCGCCATCCTGCAACGCAGAGACGCGTCCCAGAGACTCCCCGGTGCGGCGGTCAATGACTTCACAGCCGATCAGATCGGATTCGTAGAATTCTCCGGGCTCGAGCGGCGCGCGCTCGGAGAAGGGAACCCGCACCTCGGCGCCGGAGAGGTTCTGGGCGTCGGGAATCGAATCGACGCCGCGGAATTTAAAGATGAGAGTGCGGTCGTGGAACCACGTGGATTCGACTTCGTATTTCTCGCCGGAGCCGAACAGATACACTTCGTGCAGCTTCTCGAAGCGCTCCGGTTTGTTGCTGAGGGGTATGGCTGTCAGTTCGCCGCGGTTGCCCCGCGTTTTGCCGAGCAGGGCAACCGTGACCCATTCGCTGGCCGCCGGCCTCACTCGAGGATTTCCAGCGTGAAGCGCCGATTCAGCTTCATGCCGGCCGCTCCCAATATGGTGCGGATGGACCGGGCGGTGCGGCCCTGCTTCCCAATCACTTTCCCTAAGTCGCTTGGCGCAACTTTCAACTCGAGCACGGTCACCTGCTCACCCTGCACTTCTTGAACGCTGACCTCCTCCGGGATGTCAACCAGAGCTTTCGCGATGTCTTCGATCAACTGTTTCATCACCCCGCCTCCCTAAAGCTCATGGTACTCGATGGCGCGAGGTAGAGAGTTGGGAAATCATTGGCCCCACGACGAGACGCCGTTCTGTTCCTTACAGTTACGGCGGATCGGGTGGATTATGCCACGGGCGCCGCGGCGGCCGGGTTCTTTTCGATCAGCCGCTTCACGGTGTCCGACAGCTGTGCGCCGCTTTTGGTCCAGTGCTCCAGGCGATCGTGCTTGAGGACCACCGCCGCGGGGCTGGTCAGCGGGTTGTAGTGGCCCACCACTTCGAGATTGCGGCCGTTGCGGGCGCGCTCCTTCTCGATCACGACAATACGATAAAACGGCTTCTTTTTGGCGCCAAACCGCGCCAGGCGAATCATCAACATTTAGACTCCAACAGAAAAATTGTATACCGCGCCGCCGGGAAGCCGGCGGCTGTTTCACATGCCGGGCATGTCGCCGCCGAACGGAAAGCCGGGCGGCAGCTTCATCTTCCCGAGTTTCTTGCCCATCATGCCGCCCGAAAAGCTCTTCATCATCTTCCGGGCCTGCGCATACTGCTTCAACAACTGATTGACTTCCTGCACGGATGTGCCGCTGCCTTTCGCGATGCGCCGGCGGCGGCTGCCGTTGATGATCATGTGGTTGTAACGCTCGTGCGGCGTCATCGAATCGATGATCGCCACCACATGATTGATCTCGTTCTCGTCGACCTTGACGTCCTTCAGCTCTTTCAAAATGCCGACCTTCGGCATCATGCCGAGCAGCGATTGCAGCGGGCCCAGCTTCCGGATCTGCCGCAACTGGTCGCGGAAATCCTCCAGCGTGAAATCGTTGTCGAGGAGCTTGCGCTGCATCTCGACGGCCTGCTTCTTGTCGATCGCTTCTTCCGCCTTCTCGATAAAGGAGAGGATGTCGCCCATGCCGAGAATGCGGTTGGCGGCCCGATCGGGGTGGAAGGGCTCGAGCGCGTCGAATTTTTCGCCGACGCCGACGAACTTGAGCGGCTGGCCCGTGACGTGCCGGATCGACAGCGCCGCGCCGCCGCGGGCGTCGCCATCCATCTTGGTGAGGATGACGCCGGTGATGCCGAGGCGCTTGTGGAATTCATCGGCGGATTTCACCGCGTCCTGCCCCGTCATGGCGTCCGCCACGAACAGGATTTCGACCGGGTTGAGCTGTTCCTTGAGCTGCTGCAACTCGGTCATCAGGTCGTCGTCGATGTGCAACCGGCCGGCGGTGTCAACCAGGACGACATCGCGTCCGGAATTGGCGCTCTCACGCCGCGCGCCCTTGGCCAGTTCCAACGGCTGGTTCTCGCCGACGCCCTCGTAAATCGGCTGTCCGACATCCTTGGCGATGATGCGCAGTTGTTCCCTCGCCGCGGGACGGTACACGTCGACCGAGACCACCATCGGACGGTGTCCGTTGCGGGACAGCCATCGCGCCAGCTTGCCGGTTGACGTGGTTTTGCCCGATCCCTGGAGGCCCACGATCATGAAAACGCTCGGCGGCTCATTGGCGAACCGCAGCTTCGCCTCGTGGCTGCCGAGAATCTTGATCAGCTCCTCATGGACGATCTTGACCACCTGTTGGGATGGAGAAAGCGCCGATAGCACTTCCTCGCCCATGGCCTTGACCTTGATGTTTTCGATGAGTTGTTTGACAACGCGGAAGTTGACGTCGGCCTCGAGCAGCGCCATGCGGATTTCGCGGAGGGCGCCCTCCATGTTTTCGGCCGTGAGCTTCCCTTCGCCGCGCAGGTTTTTGAAGACCCGTTGCAGCTTGTCGGATAGGTTGTCAAACATGAGAATAGAAAACCGCCGCGCGGCCGCGGCGGAGATTCAGCGGTTCTTTTATTATAACCACTTATTGGGCTGCGGCTGCAGGCGGGGCAATACGGATGCTGCTGGCCGCCATCTTGCCGGTGCGGTCCATGCCGAGTTCGTAGAGGACGCGAGCTCCCGGACGGAGGTCGGTGGCAAGACCTTCGACGAGGCGGGAGACGTGGAAGAAGATATCGCGGCCGCCGTCGTCGGGCCGCAGGAAACCGAATCCCTTGGCTTCGAAATAGGTGACCACCGATCCGGCCTGCTCGCCGGACGGAGCTTCCGAGGCGGATTCCCCGCCTCCCGAGCCGGACGAGCTTCCGGCCGGACGGCTCGTCTTATCTCCAACACCCTGTTTGATCAGCGCCAGGTCCGCTTCCGACAAATCGGACGGAGGCTGGTTCTCGGCTGGCATCTTCAGGTCCGGGTTGCGCTTCCGGGCCTCTTCGAACATTCTTTTTTGGCGTGCGTTCAAACCGATATTCCTCGAGGCTATACCGTAACCGGAACGGTCTTCTTGCGGCGCGCGCCCTTCTTCTCGGCAGGGGGTTGCCTGTCGCTCTTCTTGAGGCTGCCCATCACCATACCGGTGACGAACTTCTTCTCGCCGTGATCGTCAAACTTGATCACGATCCTCTCTTCGCTGCTGGACATTACAGTGCCTAAGCCGAACTTCAGATGTTCGACCTGAGCGCCCTGCGAAAACGTATTAGAAGCCATAGATTTGCCTAAGCTTTACTCCTCGGATGGATTGCTGATGTGACGGGGTACGGCGCACGCGTGGATGGAGTGAAAGGAAAAAGTACCACAAAATGAATCTGTTCCATCTTAGCAAACCAGGGGCCAAATTGTCTATTCGAAGGGTTTTACAACACCCTACTCATGGCGCAGCGCCGTCAACGGATCGACCCGCAGCGCCCGCACTGCCGGCGCAATCGTCGCGACCAGGGCCACAAGACACAGCACCGCCCCCACGGCCGTGAAATTCAACGGATCGGACGGACGCACGTCCGGAATCAGGAACATCGCCAACGGCCGCACCGCCAGCACCGCCAGCGCCATCCCCACGCCGATGCCGACAGCTACCAGCCCCAGGCTCTGCCTCAACACCAGCTTCAGAATTCCGCCCGGTGTTGCCCCGAGCGCCACGCGTAGTCCAATCTCCCGAATCCGCCCGCTCACGCTGTACAGCAGCACGCCGTACAACCCTACCGACGCCAACGTGAGCCCCAGCAAGCCTACCGATCCGAGCACCAGCGCTCCCGCCTGGCTCGGCAGCATCGCGAAGGTCAGCGCGCCATGCATTGGCCGAAGCTCGAGCGCCGCACTCGGGTCCAGCCGGTCCAGCGTCGACCGCACCGCCGGGAGAACCCCTTCCGGACTTCCCGCCGCCCGTACGATGAACTGGAGTTCGGTGACGTGCTGTCCAGCCTCTTTTCCCTGGCTATACGGCATGTACACCGCCAGGTCATCCCGGTCCCGCAGTGTGATGTAGCTACTGTTGCGGACGACGCCTACGATCACGACACTCCCCAGAGGCTCGCAATGGATCGTATGGCCGATCGCGCTAGTCTGTCCAAATACCCGCCGCGCGAGATTTTCGTTGACGATCGCCGCCGCCCGGTCCGTGCTCTGAAACTCCCGGCCCGCCACCAGCGGGATACGCATGCTGCGGAAGTAATCGGGAGACACTTCGTTTTGATACCACCGGATGCGGACGGGCGCCGGATTGATGTCGCTGTCGACGTTCGCTTGAATCACCGCCTCGTCGTTCATGGGCACCACCCGCACGATCGAGGCTGCCTCCACGCCCGGCGTTGCCCGCAGCCCCGCCAGCGCCGTTTCGACGAACGTCGTCCGCTTCTCGGCCGCCGAATAAGACTCGGGGACCAGCCTCATGGACGCCCACGCCGTATGTTCGATGTCGAACCCAGGGTTCATGCTTGTGGCTTCGGCCAGGTTCCGCATGAAGATAAATCCGGCGCAGAGCAATACGATCGATATGGCGAGCTGTCCGGCGACCAAGGCGTTTCGCAGGCTCCAGCCGGCCCCCACCTGTCGTTCCGAAGCGCGCAGTGTCCCTGCCAGTCCCCGGGTTCCTTGAAAAGCCGGCGCGAGTCCTGCGGCCAGGCTGCTCCCCACCGCCACCAGCCCGCCATACACCAGCAGCCGCCAGTCGGGATGGATGGCCAGCGAGACAGGGAAGGGCAGTGGCAGTTGGATCCTGCCGAGCAGGGAACCCAGCATCAGATTCAGCCATAGCCCCGCAGCCGCGCCGCACAGGCCCAGCAGCAGGCTTTCAGCCAGCAGTTGCCGGATCACGCGCCCGCGGCCGGCGCCGATCGAGAGCCGGATGGCGAGCTCCTGCGAACGGCTTGACGCCCGCGCCAGCAGCAGGCTCGCCACATTCGCGCAGGCGATCAGGAGCACGAGCGTCACGACAACCATCAGCATGCCGAAGAAGGCCGCCACCGGCATCATCCCGGAGTCGGCCGTCAGTCGTGCGAGTCCCTGGACCTCCGTGATGCGGATGTTCTCCGCCCGCTTGCCCCGCGGCCGCGGTTGAATGTCGTCCAATACCTGGCACACCGACGCCAGCTGTGACATGGCCACCTGCTTGGTGATCCCGGCTGGAAGGCGCGCGTACAACGTGACCAGTGTCGCATCGCCCGTCACGGGGAGGTAAAGATCGGGCGAGAGGCCGAAGCCGCGCAGCGTGCGATGATCCTTCGGCAAAACCCCGGCGACGGTGAACGGACGTCCATCGAGAATCAGCTTCCTCCCCAGGACATTCGCTTCCCCGCCGAGCCGCTGCTGCCAGAAACGCCAGGTCACGACCGCGACGTCGCGATCTTCCGGCTGAATGCCGCGGCCCATGGCGACCGGTGTGCCCGTAACGTCGAAGTAATTGCCGGTCACGCGCACGGTGTACAAGCGCACCGTGGTGTCTCCCGTCCGCCAGTTGGCCTGCAGATCTTCATTCTCCCCCGCAAGGCCGTCGAACACACGCGCATCCCGCAAGAAACGATAATCCGGCATGGGGGCATGGCTCATGCCGCCGACCCGCACGTAGCGTAGCGATTGCGCGTCCCGCACCGACGGCCGCGTGAACAAAAGCTCGCTGGCGACGCTGAAGATTGTCGTGTTCGCGCCGATTCCGAGCGCGAGGCATGCGATGGCGGTGGCGGCGAAGGCCGGGTTGCGGCGCAGCCCCCGCGCGGCATATCGCAGGTCCGACGCCAGATCCTCGAGCCACCGCATCTCCCACGCCGAGCGCGTCTCCTCTTGCATTCGCGCCGCCGGACCGAATTCGCGGCGCGCTTGCGAGAGCGCCGCGGCCCGCGACAGTCCGGCGGCCTCCAGTTCGCCGGCCCGCGTTTCCAGGTGGAACCGCAGCTCGGCGTCGAGCTCCCGATTGAAACGGCGGCGGCCGAAGAGGTGTGCGATGCGATGGAGAATTTCGGTGATGGTTGCCATTATGCGGTCCTCATGACAAGTTGGATGGCGCGGACCATACGGTCGAACTCCGCGGCCTCCTGGTCGAGCTGTTTGCGGCCTTCCGGAGTGAGGCTGTAGAATCGCGCTTTGCGATTGTTATCCGAGACGCCCCACTCGGCCTTGAGCCAGCCCTTGACCAGCATGCGATTCAGGGCAGGGTAGAGCGAGCCGTCTTCGATGGCGATGCCATCGCGCGACGCTTCTTTTACCCGCTTCACGATGGCGTACCCGTGAAGCGGCCCGCCCGCCAGGGTGCGCAGGACCAGCATGTACAGCGTCCCGGGCAGCAATTCAGGAGTGTTTCGTTCGCCCATGTTCCCCTTTCCAGACTAGCTATACGCAAAAACGTGAGCGAAGTTCAAAACTTTTTTTCCGTCCCGATCTGATACATTACCCGCTATGAACCGCCGCCAGTTTCTGCGCGCCGCTTCGGCGGCCGGCGCCTTTGCCGGCCCCTTCCAGCGTCTGGCCTCCGCCCTTCAGAAGAAGGTCAAAATCACTGACGTCAAGTGCATGATCGTGCGCGGGACCTGGGACTGGAACCTCATCAAGGTCGAGACCGATTCCGGGCTCTACGGGATTGGCGAAGCCTACTGGGGGTGGGGCGTGAAGGACCTGGTGCTGAATAAGCTGAAGCCGATCGTGGTCGGCGAGGACCCCCTCAATGTCGACAAGCTCTATACGAAGATGCTGATGCAGAGCGCGGGAGCCGGCGCCATCGGTGGGGTTACGATGACCGCCGCCAGCGGCATTGAGATCGCGCTATGGGATCTCTGCGGCCGCATCCTGCAAACTCCCGTCTGCAACCTCCTGGGAGGGCGCTTCCGCGACCGCATCCGCTTCTATCGCACCCTGCAAGCCGTCGAGACCGTGGACGACCCGCGCGCCTGGCGCGCCCAGGCGCAACAAGCCCGCGCCGAAAAATGGGGCTGGACCGCCTTCAAATTCCAGGGCGACGGCGTGCCCCTCAAAGCCGACCCCGATTTTGCAGAACCCGGCCACGACCCCTACGCCCGCAATCTCACCCACAAAGACTACCGCCGCATCGTGGCCGGCATGGAAACCGTGCGCGAGACACTCGGTCCTGACGCCGATTTCGCCATCGAATGCCATTGGCGTTACGACACGCAGGATGTCATCCGCCTCGCCCACGAGCTCAAGCACGTCAAACCGATGTGGCTCGAGGACCCCGTCCCGCCCGACAATATCGAGGCCATGGCGCGCGTGACGCAATCGATCCCGATCCCCGTTTGCACCGGCGAGAACCTGTACGGACGGCAGGGCTTCCGCAAACTCATCGAGATGCAGGCAACATCCGGCGTGCACATTGATATCCCTAAGTCCGGAGGCCTGTCGGAGTGCAAAAAGATCTCGGATCTCGCCGATCTCTATTACATCTGGACAGCCTGCCACAACCCAGCGAGTCCGGTGGGCACGATCGCGTCCTGTCACGCCGCATCCGCCATGCGCGAGTTCCGCATTCACGAGCTGGCAAAATGGGTCGACTGGTGGCCCGACCTCGTCGTCCGCGAAGGCCCGTTCTGGGAAAAAGGCTACTTCACGATTCAGGACAAACCCGGCTATGGCATCGAATTGAACCCCGACGTCGCCAAAGCCCACCTCGCCCCCGGCGAGGTCTGGTGGGGATGAATCGCCGCATCACCCGTTCCCGAGATATGACAACGCCTGCCTGACTGTGTCCGCCCGATCGACGCGTCCGGTATCGATCGTCAGTCGAGCCACCTCGATCGGGTCGGCCGCGGCCCTCACTGCGGAGTACAGCTCGTAAGTCCGGTTTCGCGCCGGATGGCCGGCCTCGCCCATCAGCCGCTCCCGCGCCACCTCCGCGTCGCAAACGCACTCGATGATTCGCGGGAACTCCGGCAGGGCCTCCAGCAGTCGCGCCACCTGCGCCCGCCGGGAGAACGTCCGCCCGTCGACGATCACCGGCGTCTCCGGCCGGGTCTCGCGAAGATAACACACCGTCCGGTAGACCATCTCCATGCAGAAATCATCCTGCGCGGACGAGTAATCCACCAGCCGCCCGAACGCCGCCTCGCGGATCCTATCCTTGCTCACCACGACCCCGCCGAGCCGAGCCGCCAGTTCGCACGCCAGCGCGCTCTTGCCCGTTCCGGGCAGGCCAGCCATCGCCACGATCACTTGAAGATACTCTTCGGAATCATCGCGTGGACCCCCTTCGTGCCGTCTACCGCCTGCGTGATGTTGAAGTCCACCGCCACGCTGCACAACGCATACGCGTCCTCGCGAGAGAGATGCTTCTCCGTCACCAGAAAGTCGATGGCATCGCGCGTCGCGTTGATGGTCGCCTGGTCCAGATCGGGATCCAGCCCCATCGCGATCCAGTGGGTCGGCGTCTCCCCCCGCGGACCCTTCAGGCGCATATCCTTTCGCACCACGAACTGAAACGTCCCGACCAGCGAAGTCTCCATGGCCGTTATGTCGACCTCGCCGTTGCCCTGGCCCGCGTGTCCGTCCCCGGCCTCGAAGAGCGCGCCCCGCACATGGACCGGGATAAACAGCTTGGTCCCCGCCACCAGGTCCTTGTTATCGAGGTTGCCGGCGTGGACGCCCGGCGGCGCGCTGCTGATGCGCCCCGCCGCCGCCGGCGGAGCCACCCCCATGCTGCCGAAAAACGGCCGCAGAGGGATCTCGATATTCGGCCCGAAATGGGCCACATTGCGCGCCAGGTCCAGCGGGATGATCTTCGTCCGCGGACGATCGAAATCCGTGGGAGGCAAGACCCCGCGCTGCGGACTGAAACCGTTGGACGCATACGGCGTCGCGATCCGGATTTTCTGGATTCGCACCTCCAGCGTGTCACCCGGCTCCGCGCCTTCTATGTAGATCGGCCCCGTCAGGATATGCCCGCCCGGCCCTTTGTCCTTCACCTCCGCATAGATCGTCTTCAGCTCCTGCTCGATGTCCGCGGCCGCCACGCCATTGTTCGCGAGCGACGTGGGGCTCGACGTCGTCAAGGTCTGCATTTCGACGGTGTCGCCGGAACGGACTGTCAGCACCGGCTTCGCCTCCGACCAGTAATACCCCCAGGCCACTGTCGCCGGAGTGGCCTTCAGTTGATAATCGGCCGCGAATGCGGGGAGTGCCGCGAGAAGCAGAAATAGCGCTTTCATGTATCGAAAATTCTACCTCGGCCGCGCCCCGGCGTCCGGTGAAACGCGCTATTCTGATTTCGGACTCCATCCTCCCGGTTTAGAGTCCGCAAGGAGACGATCATGATTTGGCTTGCTCTGCTACTCGCCCAGGCCGCGGTCCCGACGCAGATCGATCGCGGCGAGGCGCTCTTCTACGACGCCGCCCGCGGCTGCGGTTCGTGCCACTCGCTCAAAGGGAAGGGAACGGCCGTCGGGCCGGACCTCAAGGACATCGCGCGTCTCTCGCCCCGTGGCATCGCGATGGCAATCCGCTCGACCGTCACGCAGTACGTCCAGGTAGTCAAGCTGAAATCCGGCCAGTCGTTTCCGTCCATGCCGCCCACCGACAAATCGACGCAGGTCTTCGACCTTACCAAAATGCCGCCCGAGCCTCATCCGGCAGCCAAGGCCGACGTCGCCTCCATGTCTCCCAATAACAACTGGAAACACCCCCCGAGCGCCCGCAAATACACGCCCGAGGAGACCGCCGACCTCATTGCCTACATTCGATTCGCCGGCGCCAACAACCGACAGGCCGTCGACCCGGCCGACGTGCAGTAGTGGCCTGAAGTATCATCGGATTTGGGCCTCCAACGTCTGCTGATCTTCGCGCTGTGCCCCGGCCTGTCCCTTGCGGCAACGACGGTGTTGTTCGACCCGTCTTCGCCCGCGGCGGGGCCGTTCCCCAGCGACTCCCTTACCGTCTCTGACCCGCTCCAGCGCACCGGGCTTCGCCTGAATCTCCCCGTGCCCGATTGCGCCGCCCAGTCCACCGCCTGTCAGGAGATTACCCTCCTCAACCAGACTGATGGTTTCAGCCTCCGCCCCCGTCTTCAGGTCCGATTCTCCGGCCCTGTCAACGTGGCGACCCTACGCGACGGCGTGTTCCTCGTTGCTCCCGACCACGCCGCCGACCGCATCCCCATCGACCAGGTCGTTTGGGATCCTGCGACCAACACCGCCTACGCCAAGCCGGGTAATGTCCTCGACCAGCAGCGCCGCTATGCCGTAATCGTCACCGATGCCGTGCTCGACGCCGATGGCGCCCCGGTCGCCGCCGACGCGGCCTTCCAGCCCGATCCGTCCCTCGTCATCCCGCCACCTGGCCGCGTCGTCGCCGCGACCACCTTCACCACCATGAGTGCCACCGCCTGGCTGGAGCATGCCCGCGACCTTCTGCCCTCCGTTCCGCCCATGGTGCAGTTGGCCCAGCCGCAGAGCGCCTTCCATATCGCCGATCTCACCGCCCTCGTTCTACACCAGCAAACGGCTGTCGATCCGCCGAAATTCACCGATCTTTCTCTACCTCTCGACGCCACCTTGCTCGCCGGTGTCGACCAGGTCGTGATCGGCTCCTTCCGCTCCCCCCGCTTCATGCAGGACGATCAGACAATCGCTCCCGCTCCGACAGGCCCCGACCTCGCCGTTCCGGACCGCACCGACGAAATCGGCTTCAACGCGCTGCTGCCGTCGACTCCGAAACCGGCGGCCGGATACCCCGTCGTGATCTTCGGGCATGGCTTCGGCGACAGCCGCTTTGGCGGCCCCACCGCTGTGGCCCCCACCCTGGCCCGCAACGGCTTCGCGGTGATCGCGATCAATGCCGCCGGACACGGCGGTGGCCCTCTCGGCTCTGTCACCTTCACCGACCGGTCAGGCAATACCGTCACCGTTCCCATCGCCGGGCGCAGCGTCGATCTCAACGGCGACGGCGTCATCGAAGGCAACGAGGGCTGCGCCATCGAGACGCCCGTCCCCTTCGCCCTGCGCGATTGTTTCCGCCAGACGGTTGTCGATCTGATGCAGTTGGCGCGCGTCATCCGCCTCGGCCTGGATCTCGATGGGGATGGCGTGCCGGACCTAGACCCCTCCCACATCTATTACGCCGGACAATCCCTCGGCGCGATGTACGGCACCATCTTCACCGCCCTCGAGCCCACGGTGCGCGCAGCCGCTCTCAATGTCGGCGGCGCTACCGGTGTCGATATCGCGCGCTGGAGCCCCTCTTATCGCTCTCTGACCACCGACACGCTCCGCCTCCATCAGCCCTCCCTCCTCAACAAGGGCGACTCTTACGACGAGGATTACGTCCTTCCAGGCCTGCCTGTGAAAGTGACCACAGTCACAGGCGCCATCCCCATCCAGACCGCCTTCGAACTCTCCGAATGGATCGGCCTCTCGGGCGATCCGATCTCCTTCGCGCCGCACTTGAAGCTCGCTCCTTTGTCTGGCGCCGCGCCGCGTCCCGTGCTCATGCAGTTTGCCCGCGCCGACCGCACCAATCCCAACCCCTGGAACACCGCCCTCATCCACGCCGCCGGCCTGGAGTCGAGCACCTGGATCTACCGCCACGACCTGGCCCGTGATGTCGCCTCCACCCTGCCCGAAAACCCGCATCCGTTTCTCGTGCTGTTCGTCAGCCTCGATGGCGACACCGTCCAACTGCCAGCCCTCGTCGGCATCGCCATCAGCCTCGACGCCCAGCAACAGATCGCCGGATTTTTCAATGCCGACGGCGCCTCCATCCCCGATCCGAACGGGTTCTCCCGCCTCCTGCTCGGCATCAAGGTCTTTGAAATCCCCACAGTTCTTCCCTTAGACTTAGGGTTTTGAATGGGCTGCCGCGCAACGCTCCGGGCTTTGTCGATCGTCCTGTCCAGTCTGGCCGCCCTCCCCGCCTTCGCCCTCGATCCTCACAAGGCCCTCAGCCAATACTCCCGGACCACGTGGACCCAGATGCAGGGCTTGCCCCAGGACACCATCCGCGCAATCACCCAGACGGCCGATGGCTACCTCTGGCTCGGCACCGACGAGGGCCTCGCGCGCTTCGACGGGTACGAATTCGTCCTCTTCCATAAGTCCGGCGGCAGTCTGCCGTCGAATTCCATCACCGCGTTAGCCCCTGCCGCCGATGGCAGTCTTTGGATCGGCACCTCGAACGGCCTCGCCCAATATCGCGACCGGCAGTTTCGTGTCTACACTGTCAGGGACGGCCTTCCCGACGATGCCATCACACAGCTTTACGAAGATCGCGAGGGCGCCCTGTGGATCGTCGCGGGTATCAACCTCTGCCAATTCAAAGGCGGCAACTTCACGACCCTCCGTCCCGGCGGCGATTTTCCGCTAACCGCCGTCCGCAACCTCCAGGAAGACCGCCGCCACGACCTTTGGGTCGCCGGCGTGAGCGCCATCGGTAAGCTGAGCGGCGGCCATTTCTCCCCGCTCATCGGACCGGAAATGCTCGACAGCTTCTTTATCAACCCGATCGTCGCCGACCGCCGCGACAACCTGTGGTTCGGTGGCAATCGCGGCATTCTGATGCGCTCGCCCGATGGCCGCCTGCGGAAATACGACCAGCGTGACGGTCTGCCCGACGTATTCGTTCGGGCCCTTTGGGAGGATCGCGACGGCAACATCTGGGCCGGCACCAACGCCGGTATCGCCCGTTTCGACGGCAACCGGTTCGTCGCGCCTCCCGCCGGGTTGCCCGACACCGACATGGTTCGCTGTCTTTTCGAAGATCGGGAAGGCAACCTGTGGGTCGGCTCCAACAGTGGCCTCACCCGCTATCGTGACGCCGCCTTCAGCGTTTACGGCAAGAGCGAGGGATTTCCCAGCGATGAGCCCAACACCGTCTTTCAAGACCGCGAAGGCCGCATCTGGGTCGGCTATCACGATGCCGGCCTCATGCTTTTCTCGCCCGCCGGCAATCGCGTCTTCACCACCCGTGACGGGCTTCCCAATAATGAGATCTTCTCCATCCGGCAGGCGGCCAATGGCGATCTGCTGATCGCCGCTCGTGGCGGCATGGTCCGCATGCACGATGGGCGCTTCTCCACCTACGTCCCTCCCGACCCGCTCTCCCGGCTCACCATCTTCGATGCCCTGGAAGACCGCGGCGGCAACGTTTGGCTCGCTACTCCTGGCGGTCTCGGCCAGTTGCGCGGCAAGGACTTCCGCGTGGTTGTCCCCGGCGCTCTCACCCTCGCCGCCGCCGTGGTCGCACTTGGCGAGGGCGCCGATGGCGCCATCTGGGCCGGCACATACGGCAAGGGACTGTGGCGCATCCGCGACGGCGAGATCCGGCAGTTCACAACCGCCCAGGGACTCTCCAGCGATCAGATCCGCACTCTCTACCAGGGACCCAATGGCGTGCTCTGGATCGGCACCTTCGGCGGCGGGCTTGCCTCCTACCGCAATGGCGCCTTCGCGCAGTTCACCGAAAAAGACGGTCTCCTCAGCGATAATGTCGCGGACATTTCCGACGACGGCGAAGCCCTCTGGTTGAGCACGACGCGCGGCATCTGCCGCATCGCCAAGCAGCAGCTTTACGACTTCGCCGACGGCCGCCGCAAGCGCCTCGACGCCGTCAACTACGGCTTGGAGGATGGCCTGCGCAGCGCGCAATGCTCCCCCGCCTATCCCATTGGGGGCGGTGGCAATCGCACTGTCGATGGCCGTCTCTGGTTCACCACCACTCGCGGTATCGCGGTCTTCGATCCGCGCGCGCACCAGCAGCCCGTTCGCGCCCCCGCCGTGCAACTCGTCGACATCACCGCCAATGGGGAGTCCCTCGACCTGCGGCGGCCCGCCCGCATCGGCCCCGGCGCCGAGCGCGTCCAGATCCGCTATACTGCGATTCATCTCGGCGCGCCCGAACGCGTCCAGTACTCATACAAGCTCGATGGCCTGGACAGCGAGTGGGTTCACGCCGGCAGCAGGCGTCTCATCAACTACAACAGCCTTGCCCACGGCAATTATCAATTCACCGTTCGCGCCGAGTTGCGCGGCGGCCTCGCCAGCGAGCAGCCGTATTCGTTCGAGGTCCTGCCGCGTTATTACGAAACCTCCTGGTTCCGGGCCCTGATGGTTGCGCTGCTGCTGGCAGCCGCCTGGGCCGTCTACCAGGGCCGCCTGCGCCAGATCCGTTACCGCTTCGCCGCCGTGCTCGAAGAGCGCGCCCGCCTCGCGCGCGAAATTCACGACACCCTGGCCCAGGGCTTCGTGGGAATCTCGTCCCAGCTCGACGCTGTCGCCATGTGCATGCCGGAGGAAGCCGGCCCCGCCCGCAAGTACCTCGACATTGCCCGCCGCATGGCCCGTCACAGTCTCACCGAAGCCCGCCGCTCCGTGATGGATCTGCGCGCCTCGGTGCTGGAAGGGCAGGACCTGCCCGCTGCCTTGCAGTCTGGAGCCCGCGTCTGGGCGGCCGGCTCCGGCGTCGAGGTCGAAGTCGATGTCTCCGGCTCCCGCGGCGAACTGCCGCAGGAAATCGAACAGCACCTGTTGCGCATTGCTCAGGAAGCCGTCGCCAATACCCTCAAACACGCGGGCGCGACCAGAATTTGGATGAAACTCCATCTGGAGACGAACAAACTCCACCTGTGCATGCGGGACAACGGCCGCGGCTTCGATCAGGAAGGCGCATTCGCCAGCTTTGGCGGCCATTTCGGCCTGATTGGAATGCGTGAGCGCGCCGAGCGGCTCGGCGGCGAGTTACGGTTGTCCAGCCATCCGGGAGAAGGGACCGAAGTCGAAGTGAGCGTGCCTCTGCCATGACCAATCCCATTCGCATTCTTGTTGCCGAAGACCACCTGGTAGCGCGCGTCGGCGTCAGCACCATCGTGAACATGCAGCCCGACATGACCGTCGTGGCCGAAGCCTCCAATGGCGCGCAAGCCGTCGAAATGTTCCGCCAGCATCGCCCCGAGATCGCGCTGCTCGATCTCCGCATGCCCGTCATGACCGGCACCGAGGCCGCCATTGCCATCCGCAAAGAGTTTCCGCATGCGCGGATGATCGCCCTGACCACGTATGGCGGCGACGAAGATATTCGCCGCGCCCTCGCCGCCGGAGTGCAGTCGTATCTCACGAAGGACGTCCTGCACGACGAGCTCCTCAAGGCCATTCGCGCCGTCCATGCCGGCCAGATGTATCTACCGGCCGGCGTCGCCGCCTCGCTCGCCGCACAGATACCGCGCGCGGACCTCAGTGCGCGCGAAATTCAGGTCCTCGAGTTGATTGTGCGCGGTCTTGCGAACAAGCAGATCGCCTATTCGCTCAGTATTGCCGAGCACACGGTCAAGAACCATGTAAAAAATATCCTGAGTAAGCTCGGCGTTCAGGATCGTACTCAGGCTGCTACAGCCGCTATTCAGCGCGGCATCATCCATCTATAGCCTGCGCGCGCCAAGGTCATTGATCCAGGCACTCCCGCACCATTTCCAGCAGGCTTTGTGTCGTGAACGGCTTGCGGATCAAACGGTATCGCTTGTCCTCGAAGCTCGGCAACTTGGCCTCCTCGGCCGTGCCCGTCATGAACATAACGCGGGTTTCGGGCGCGATCGCGAGAGCCCGTTCGACCATCTCCGGCCCTGTCAGCCCCGGCATCAGGACGTCCGTCAGGATCATCCACAAGGCATTGCCATGCTGCGTGAAATACCGGAGCCCGTCATCGCCCGACGCCGCTGAGTGGACGGTAAAACCTTGGCGTGTGAGCGTGTTCGTGACAAAGCGGAGGACCACCGCGTCGTCGTCCACCACCAGGATGTTTTGAGGTTTGCGCATCGCCACATTCCTCAAAAGCAATTGAAATTCCACAATGGCGATGCAACTGCTCGAACGGATTCGAACCGTCTCCGGGGACGTCCGCCGGCCAATCGGCGTAATCGCACAGTCGAATTCGGTATATGCAGGTATCCTCGGTGCATGGCTTCGCCTACACCGATTACCGGAAACGCCCCCGCGCATTTCGTTCAGTTCTACAAAGCGGACGAGCCGCTTTTGAATCGTAATGTGGGCCGCTTCCTTTGGGACGGCCTTCTGCGCGGAAATGCCCTTCTGGTAATTGCCGGCGAGGAGCGCCGCGCGAGTTTGGGCAACCATCTGGCGAGATTGGGCGCCGATGTTCCGCTATCCCTCCGCCGCCGCCAGCTTGCGATGCTGGACGCCCGCGAGATGCTCGACCGGTTTATGGTGAACGGCCTGCCGGATTGGCATCTCTTCCATGCCACGATCTCGGAGGCGCTCGGCGCTTTGCAATCGCGCGCGGACGATAACGGCGTTACCGCTTATGGCGAGATGGTGGGTGTGCTTTGGGATGCCGGGGAGCACGCCGCCGCCGTTCTCCTGGAGGATTATTGGAACAAGCTCCTGCATGTCACCGGCATCAGTCTTTTTTGCGGCTATCCCATCGACGTCTTCGGCAGCGAATTCCAAGTCGAACAATTGCAGGCGGTGCGCTGCGCCCATAGCTGCGTCATCCCGGCCGCAGCCGGCGACGGTCTGCGGAGCGCGCTTCATCTGGCAATGGATGATGTGCTCGGTCAAGAGGCGGGCGAGGTTCGCCTCGGCATGCCGGCCCAGGAGTCCGCGGCTTGCACGGAGGATTCAATCCTCTGGCTGTGGAAGAATCTGCCGGATGCGGCGGCCGGCATTCTCGCCTGCGCCCGACAGCATTACCAGGCCGCGCAGTCTCGGGATTAGTCCCGTCCCAACGCCTGGGCGGCGTCCGATTCGAGCAAAACCACCCGAATTTTTTCGGCCAACCCTGCCGACGTATAGGGCTTTTGGATGAAGCCGGCCAATCCATGACCCGCAAACCGGCGGATGGCCTCCCCCTCGCTGTAGCCGCTGCTCAACACCACGGGAATCTTCGGATCGATGCGGCGGATCCTCCGCAGGGCCTCCTCTCCACTCATGACTGGCATCGTCATATCCAGAAGCACGATTGATAATCGGTCGTGCGACTCCGCGAAGCGCTCTACACCCTGCAATCCGTCTTCGGCGGTGATCACCTGGTATCCATGCCGTTCCAGGCTGGCGGCCGCCAGTTTGCGCACGACGAGCTCATCGTCCACCACCAACACGGTTCCACTGCCGCCGATTCCGCTGCTCGCGGGCTTGTCGTCCGTGCCGGCGGCTGTCTTTGCCGCGACCGGCAGCAGCACTCTGAATGTCGTACCCTCTCCGCGAGTGCTGAAGACCCGCATTGCCCCTTTGTGGCCACGCACGATTCCCAGCACGGCGGCCAGTCCCAATCCGCGCCCCGCGAACTTCGTCGTGAAAAAGGGATCGAAAATTCGCTGCACGGTGGCATCGTCCATTCCGGCGCCAGTGTCCTGCACGGTAAGCGCAACGTAGGAGCCGGGTGCGAGCCCCTCCTCGCCGAACGTCTGCTCCAGGTAAGCGGCGTCGGCGTCCTGCGCCATCGTTGAAACCAGCACTACTCCCGCCTCTCCCTCCGGGACCGCCTCGGCCGCATTAATCACCAGGTTCATGATCAGTTGCTGCATCTGGGCCACGTCCGCGTCCACCGCCGGGAGCGGATCTTCGAGATCCAGCCGTAGCCTCACGTGTTTGGGAATCGAGCTCTTGACGAGAGTGCTGATTTGCCGCACCAGCGCCGAAAGGTCGATCGGTTCCACCAGAAAGCGCCCCTTCCCTGCATACGCGAGCAGTTGCCGCGTCAGATGCGCCGCGCGCTCGCTCGCCTCCACCGCGTTCTGCAATACGCCCGCCGCCGGCGCCGTATCGCCGTCCTCGATCATTTCCATCGCCAGGCTGACATTCCCCAGAATTCCCGTCAGCAGGTTATTGAAATCGTGCGCGATCCCGCCGGCCAGCACGCCCAAGCTCTCCAGCTTGGCGATCTGCCGGAGCTTATCATCCATGCGCTTCCGTTCCGAGACGTCGCGCAGAATCCCGACGAAGGTGCGCCGGTTGCCTCGCCGGTACTCTCCGAACGAGACTTCCAGCGGGATCTCATGGCCGTCCCGATGTTCCCCTATGACCGGAACCGAGTGCCACGACGTGTGCCTGCGTCCCGTTTCGAGATAAGTCGACAGCGCTGCTTTGTGCACTTCGCGCAGGTATTCCGGCATCAGGCGCGTCAGGTCTCCGCCCTTGAGCTCGTCTTGCGTATACCCGAATATCGCCGCCGCTGCGCTGTTCACCAGCAGGATGGTGCTGCGCTCGTCGATCGTGATCACGCCGTCTGTAGCGGTTTCGGTCAGCACGCGGTAGCTCTCTTCGCTCTCCGCCAGCCGCCGCTGATCGTTGGTCCGCTCGATAAACTCTCCGAGTTGGGCCCCCAGCGTCTCCGCTAGTTCCAGCAGATCCTGGTCGGGAGGGCGAACCTCTTTGGCGAAGAACTCAATTACACCCAAAACGGTGTCGCGAATGACAATCGGAATTGCCAGCGCCGAGCGCAATCCGCATTCTGCCACCAGTCGCATGCGGGGGAAATTCCGATCTTCTCGCAAATCGCGAATCCACACCGGTTTCTTGCCGGCCCAGACGCGTCCCGGTAGTCCTACGCCCGTGGCAAACTGGTATTCCCGCGAAAGAGCCACGACGCTGTTGGCTCGCGGCGCCGCCTCCTCCCAGGACGCCGTGCAACGTAGGACGTCTCCATCGGGTGTCCACAGAAGTCCCGCGCAGCTTTCGAGATGCTCGGCGACCAGCCGCAAAATGCCCGGAGCCGCCTCCGGCAGGGCCGCGGCGTCTACCAGAATGCGGCCCATCTCGTATTGCAATTGCAGCCTTTTCTCGTAGCGCTTCCGGTCCGTGATGTCGCGCGTGAAGCAGCGCGTGTGCAGAAACTCCGGGCCGTTCCATCGGACGTTGGAATTGATCAGGACGTGCCGGATGCCCCCGTCCTTGCCGCGCAGCCGCGCCTCATAGTTCCACAGCATCTCCCGGCTGTTCAGGCGCCGGAGAATATCTTCGATCACCGTCTCATCGGCATGGAACTCGCGGATATGATGCCCCACATACTCATCCCGTGAATACCCCAACAAGGCCAGTTCGGCGTCATTCGCCCACAGGATCGTGCCATCCGGGCCTACGGCGTGGACCCCTACGGAAGCGTTGTCGAGAAAATCCCGTAGGTCCTGCTCGCGCGCCAAGGCGTCTGCCAGTTGCGCCCGCAGCGCCGTCAAATCCGCTTCCAGGTCGATATTCATGAGCGCCGTCCTTCTAGTCTAAAGGCATAAAAACGCCGCGATCAGAGTCGCCGTCCGGAGGGTGTATTGCGGCACACCTTTCGAATAGGCGCGTCCCTGGATGATGTGCCTATGGCCGTTCAACTGCACCAGCTTCGGCGGCAATGGGGAGTCATGCGGAAAAAGGTTAGGGTTCTGGTAGTAGACGATGAAGAAACGGATCGCGCTGCGATTGTTAATGCCTTGCACGCGGCGCGTTACGAGGTCCTGGAAGCGGACAGCTACGGCAGCGCATTGGCGGCTGCGAATTCACACGACGGCATTTCTTTCTTGGTTGCGGATGTAGCTTTGCCCGACGGTAATGGCTGCGCGCTCGCTACTGCGGTCAAACAGCGTCACGAAGGGATGCAAGTGCTGTTTGTCTCTGGCCACGTCGGTAGCGAAGTATGCCGATACTATGGGCTGGATGTCACTGATTCGCACTTTTTGCGAAAGCCGTTCCAATCGGCCGATTTGGTCGCGCGCGTGAAGGCCATCATCGAGTCCAGGGCGCCGTTCCCCAATCTTTACATTCCGAAAACCTGGTCCTCGAGCGGACACTAGCCGTGGTTCATCGTTCGGCCTTTCCAGAGCCCACCCCGCCCCAGCCAATACGAAATCGCCGAGTGAATCGTCGCCCCCATGTAGAACACGGCCGTTACCGGCAGTAGTGGCGCCCATAGCACGCTCACCCGGTAGAATCGCAGCACGGGGACATAGGCGGCGGTCATCAGCACCCACGCCGCGCCTCCCCACCACGACCCGCTCAGCGCCAGCGCCGGCGGCGCGAGATACGTCAGGAGCAAACCCAATAACGTCCCGGTCAGCAGCCAAGGAGAATACCGCAGTTGCGTGAAAGCGCTGCGCGAGATCATGCGCCCGATTTCGCCGAATCCGCGATACGGCCGGATGCTCCGTGTCCCGCGATTGAGGCCGAGCCACACGCGACCATCCGCTGCACGGATGGCCGCCGCCAGCGAGCAGTCGTCGATCAGTTCGCCGCGGATTCCCTCGATCCCGCCGGCGCGTTCCAGCGTTGCCCGCCGCACCAGCATGCATCCCCCCGCCGCCGCCGTCCCCCGTGCAGGAGGGTACAGCAGGAAAAAAAAGAAGACAAAAGCCGGAATCAGCGCCCGTTCGGCGAAGCTGTCGCAGTGCAGGGTCGCCATGTAAGACACCAGGTCGTATCCGGACCGGGCGCGCGCCCCCAGGTCGGTAAGATTGCTGTGCGGATGCGCGATGTCGGCGTCGGTGAGCAGCAGATACTCCGGATCGTACCGCTCCGCGTAGCGCACTCCCGCGGCCACTGCCCAGAGCTTGCCCGTCCAGCCACGCGGCAGGGGATCGGCCGCAATCACCGTCAGCAGGGAGGAAGGCGCCGCGCTGCGCGCCGCCTCCGCGGTGCCGTCCGTGCTGTGGTCATCCACCAGCACGATGTGAAACTCCCCGCCGTACTGTTGTTTCGCCAGCGAAGCGATCGCCCGCTCCACCACATCCGCCTCATTCCGCGCCGGGATCACCGCGACGATGCGCGGCGGCGCACCATCCACCCGCGGCGGCGGTTCGACGCGCATGCGCCAGAACCCCGCGCGTCCGAACAGCAGGTATAGCCAGATCGCCACCGCCCCCGCGCCCAGAAACATGAATCGACATTGTGGCACGGATTACTGGCGGTGCGCCGCCGTGTGACTCGCGCGAGACCATCTGCACGAAACAGGGATGCGCCTATGCGGGCGCAAGTCTTATTGGATTTGCACCAGGTCGCGCGCCGCCGCGTTCGCTTGGCTCTCCAGCGGACTGACGGAGATGGATGCGGGCGCAGACGGCTTCAACCGTTGCGTCAAACGATGTATCTTGTTCACCACTCGAAAGCCCAGCTCGATGGCGGGTCGGCGTATCCAGTCCGGATCGGATCGGAGGCGCTACTTCACTGTTCCGCGATTCTTCGACGGATCGCCCGTGGGCGGCGGCGCATGATCCTCACTGGACGGCGGTCCAAGCAGTTCCGAGAATATCGGTTTCAATGCGTCCGCCCACACCTGGTAGCCGCGGACCGCGGGATGCAGTTTGTCCGGATTCATCACACCCTCGAACAACCGGCCTTCCGCGTCCGCCAGCTTTTCGTTCACATTCAGAAACCGGATGCGCTTGTCATCCGCTAATCCGGCAAGACGGGCGTTGATCCGATTGATCGCCGGCATCACCGCCATGTTGTCGTTGCGCGGGAAAATCGCCGTGAGCACGATGGTCGCCTCGGGCGCCTTCTCCTGCATCACGCGCAGGATCGCTTGAATACCTCGCGTGACGTCCTCGACCTTCGCATCGTCTCCTCCCGCGGGCGGGCGATTCCCGACGTTGTTCGTGCCGGCCAGCAGCACAATGATCTTCGGGTGAACATCGTCCAACTCGCCGTTCTCGAGCCGCCACAGGATGTGTTGGATCAGGTCGGCGCCCCAGCCGAAATCGGCGGCGTTCCAGCCGAAGAAGTTCTGTTTCCAATTGGCGAGCAGTTCCGGGTAGTCGGTGGCCCCCCAGCGCCGCGTGATGGAATCGCCTTCAAAGTAGATGTCGATCCGGCCTTGCTTCGTCTTGTCCAACAACTGCGTGTGTGCGGTGGCGGAATTCGCGTCGCTGCGAGGCGCCGGCACGTCGGCCGGCGATTGGGCTGCGGCCAAGGCCGCCAGCAGGATCAGGAGCCCAATCGGTTTCATGGAGTGGGATGCCGCTGGAACATCCGGTCGGCCCAAGGGATGAAGTATTTCCAATTGGGACCGTCGGTGTGACCGCCATCATGCTGCCTCCAGGCAAGCTGCCCGTCGAGCAGGCTCACATTGACAGCCGGCATTTTCTCCTTGCGGTAGTCGTCCGAAGTCGCCAAGCCCTTCGCGCCGAGCAGCCGGAATACCGGGCTGGCCGCGACCGCCGCCATGAAGCTCCCCTGATGGTCGAGCCATTTGGCGTCGCCCTTCTCCGGCACGCCGTAGCTGATGAACGTCGGGCGCGGCGCACAGAGCGCGATCAGCTCGTGCGCATCGACCGGGAGGTCGCCCGCGTTCTTGCTGCCGAAGGAGGCTTCCGCCGCGCCGTACTTCAGAAAGTTGCCCGCCATCCAGTGATACTCCCCGGTCCCGGTCAGGTTCTCCACCGCTTCGCCCCAATTCCGGCGATGCAGCTTGGCGCCACCTTCGCCGGAGGAGCCCACCAGCACCACTGCGAATCGCGTATCCATCGCCATCGTGACCAGCGCCGCCTTGCCGTAGCGCGAAACGCCGTCGATGCCGACGTGCCTGGCGTCAACCGCCGGGTCGGTCTCGAAGTAGTCCAGCGCGCGCGATGCGCCCCAGGCCCATGCGCGCAGCGAGCCCCAATCGTCCGGTTTGCGCGGCTGCCCATGATTGACCAGTCCGATGACGCCCTTCGTGAGGCCCGCGCCGTTATCGGCCTGAATACTCGCGGGGTTCAGGAATGCATAGCCCCAACCGTCCGCGATGAGTTGCTCGGTGGCGGGCGGGTCGCTGCCGGCGGGTGGCGCTCCCCGTCCCGGAAATGCCGGCTGCGGCGCGCCGGGCAGACCGCCGCCGCGAAACATGATCATCACCGGCGCCTTGCCCGCGGCATTGTCCGGTGTCACCAGGATCAGAGAAATATCGACGGTGATCGCGGGGAAGCCCGAATTATCGACATGTCCCACGAGCTGTTTGCCGATCACGGGACGCCCGCCGACCTTGTCGTGGACCGTCTGCCCCACGGTCCAAGTCACCTTCGGCGCATTTTTGGGAACGCGGCCCAGCACCTCGCGGTCGAAGTCTTCCACGATCTCCGGCCGGCGCAGCGCCCACCACACCTTCGCCGACGTGACTTTCTTGCCGTTCTTGAGCTTCAGGACGTCCGGCAGCTCGGGAAAGGGGTTGGCTAGCGCGTCGTCGTAATTGGCGTGATTCGGCGCGCTTTCATTGCCGCTCGGCCCCGGGCGCAGGGCCTTGATGCCGAGCTGGTCCATCATGTTCTGATGATCTTCCGCGGCCGTCCAGGCCTTCGGCTGCGCTTCTTGCGCGCGTAACGCCGCTCCGCAGCAAATCGCGGCAATTGCCGCTACAAAAATGGTCTTCATATGGCGCCCCCAGAATCTCATAGGACCGCCGATGAACGCCAGCGGGTTCATCGGCGGCCATCAGGTGTTGCTACCAGCGGATGTGGCCCTGAATCTGGATAAACCGGTTCAGGTTCGCCCCCGCCGCGGTAATCTGGCCGAATTGGCTGTTCGTCGTCGCCTGCTGCGGCCCGGCCGGGAACGAATGGTTGAGCACGTTCAGCGCGTCGAGACGGAGACTCAGGCGATAGCGTTCTTTGAACCGGATGTCGCGGTTGATGCTGGCGTTCCACTGCTGGTAACCGGGCCCGCGGAGGCCACCGATTTGCAGCGGGAACATGCGCCACTGATAGGTTGCGGGCGTGAGGCCGCTGCGCTTTTCCCAACCCTGCGTGCACGGCTGGCCGATCGGAACCACGATGTCGCCGGGCCCGGCGGCCGCGGCGCTGGCCACGCAACCGGCGGTGTTGAACCATTCACCGTAAGTCGGGTTATCGAGCTTGATCTTGGACGGGTCGCCGTAATAGAAGTTGTTGCCCCAATTCAAAAGGCCGCCGGGCTGATAGTCGTAAGTCCCGGAGAAGGTCCAATCGCTGACCAGTGGAGAGAGGAACGCCTGGTGGATCCACTTCCTGCCCTTGCCGAACGGCATGTCGTACACCCAGGTGGCCGCGATCTTATTCGGCGCGGCGCCCCCGATCGTCCAGGCCGGCGATTGAGCCGGATTGTCCGGATCGATTCCGCCCCACGGCTGGAAGAACTGCGTGGCCTGCTTGGCGACCATGCGAGTGTACGTAAACGTGGCCGAGAGCCCATGGTTGAAGCGGTGCGTGAAGGCGAAATCGCCCTGTTGCGACCGCGCCACGCCGATGGGATCGGGCACGGTCAGATTGGTGACCGGGTACTTCCCGATCAACCGCGCCTTCGAGATCGAGTTGTTGTAGAATCCCTGCGCCGCCATATAGGTGTACAGCGCGGGATTCGATGTCTTGAGCGAAGCGAAGTTTGCGATGTTGAAGGGGCTCTGCGACACCGCGATGTTCGTGCTCAGATTGCTGTCCTGCAGGCAGCCTGCCGTGACGGTCGCGCTGCAACTGACGGCCGGCCGGAAGTTCCCAAAGAAGTAGTAACTGGCGGGCACCGCCGACTCATTAATATTGATATTCAGGTGGCCTGTGTAGGTTCCGGTGTACGACGCCGATACGACGTTGGAGGATCCGATTTGCCGCTCGATGCGAAGGTTCCAGCGCTGCTGACGCGCGTGCTTTTCGACCGGGAACGTGAACCCTCCACCCGCCAGTCCAAGGCTCGCCGGAATATTACCGACCGGAGCATCGAACCGCGTGTTATTGACCGCCGGACGGACCGGGAACGGATCGAGCAACGGCGATTGCAGGTTCGACGGGCTCGGCAGCAGCGGGTTCCATAGCACGCCTTGGCCATCGTTGGCGACCGTCGTATTCGTGCTGACATTGAACCCCGTCTGGTTCGGCCCGTACGACACCGCGTTCACGTCTAGAGTGTCGTAATAGACGCCGTAACCGCCCCGGATCACGGTTTTCGGGGTCAGTTGATAGCCGAAGCCGAAGCGCGGCAGCCACATCAATTCGCTGCCCCAGGCGTGCGCCGGGGCGCCCGGCGTCCCGGCATAAATCGTCCCGCCGAGCGCGCTGAACTGCGAAGCCGGCAATTCCGGCACGGGATTGGCCGCGTAGGCTGCCTGCGCAGCCGCCGTAATCGGCAAAGCCATCTTGGGATCGAAGCCGATGATGAAGCGGTTGTACCGCTCCGTTGCGCCCTGCTCCCACTCGCCCCGCAGTGAAGCTGTCAAGGTCAGCTTGTTGTTGACGCGCCATGTGTCCTGCACGTACCAGCCGTAGTATGGATTCTCTACGATCGCGCTGTCGTTGTTCGAAACCGTGATGCCCGTCGGTAGCCCCATCATGAATGACGCCCAGCTCAGGCCGATCCCTCCGGCGCTGTAGTTCTGGCTGGCGCACGCGTCGTCGCATTGGCGGAAAAAGGTGTTGCCGAAGGTGTAGCTGCCGTCGTTGTTTCCGTTGTGGATGGACCGGACCTGCGTGTGGCGCTCGAAGCCGAGGTGGAAGGAGTGCTTGCTGCGAGTGTGATACACATCCGCATACTGGGTGATGAACCGGTTGTATACCGGCGCGGGGTAGCCGCTGATCCCGTTCTGCGCATAGCCGGTGATGTTCATGTACGGGATGTAGCACCGTGTCTTTGCACAATTGTCGTCCAAATAGGTTGGGAGGCCGACGCTGGACGGCTTGAACTGGAACGGGTAGTCCAGCGCAGTCGCCTGGGAGGACCAGTTGCTGACCGCCGCGTTGGCGTGCAGAATCGTGGACGCGTTCAGAGCGTAGACCGCGTCCAACACCCCATTCTGGTCGTCGCGCCAGACACCGGTGCCTTGCGGGCCCTGATTGTTGAAGCCTTTCACGATGTCGATGGTCCAGTCGCTGCGGTATTCGACAAAGTGGTTCTGCGTGTAGCGCCCGAAGAGGCGCAGTTTGCTCGTGGCGTTGACGTCCATGCGGCCGGCGTACTGGTCGTAGATCCAGTTGTATGGCGTGGAGACGGCCAGATACGGATTATTGTTCGGCGTGGTAGTGGGGTCGAACCAATTGTTGGGATCCGGCCAATATTTGTCGTAGTTTTTGTAAAACTTCGAGCCCATGCCGATATAGCTGGCGGGAAGGATATTGCCGGGGATTGGAGTGCGGATGAAGTGGCCCGCCCGCGCCGGATCCGCCTTCACCGACAGCGGATCGTAAAGTTGATAATTCTGCGGGCTGATAGCGACCTTCAACAGATCCGAGAAATCGCCCTTTTTGTTGGCCGGCGTGGGGACAACGTGCGGATAGGTAAACGCCGCTTCGGGCTTCACGTCGCGTTCCGCGTTATAGAAGAACGAGAAGAAAACCTTGTTTTTTCCGTTGAAAATCTTGGGAATGTACAGCGGCCCCGTCAGGTTGACCGACCAGAGGTTGGAATGCCCGGCGGGTTGAATCGGTTTGGCCGCGTCGAGCGCCGCCTGCGCCAGATTGCCTTTGGCTTTGTCGGCGGCGATCGTCGCATAATAATTGCTGCGCGTCCACAAGTCGGCCGACTGCCAGCGCTGATTCCAGAAATTCTCGCTTAGGATGCCGTGCAGGTCGTTGGTGCCGGTCTTCGTGCTCACCGCGATCCCCAAGCCCGTCGAGTGTCCGAAGTCGCCGTCGAAACTATTGGTGAGCACTTTGGTTTCCGCAACCGACTCCACTGACGGCAGATTTGCGGTGAAACGGCTGTTGCCGTTGTTGGAGGCTCCGTCCAGCATCCAGCTATTTCCGCCCACGCCGGTTCCGTTGTTGTAATCGGAGCCGCCTTGTGTGGAATGCGGCCCCAATAGCGCCGGGGGTCCGCCCGACTGCACGCCCGAGGTGTAGCGGATCATCGTGAACACGGTGTTCGCCATCACCGGCAAATCCTGCACCAGCCGTTCTTCCAGGGTGCTTCCGGCGTCCGTTCGCGAAACGTCCACCAGGGGCGCTTCGGCGATGGCGGTGACTTGTTCGGTGACCACGCCGACTTGCAGAACGATATCGATGTCCCGCACATCGCTCAACTGCAGGATGATCCCCGAACGAATACTCTTTTTGAATCCGGGGGATTCCACGCTGACCGAGTAGTCGCCCGGCAGCAACAGGGACGCGCGGAAAAAGCCATTTCCATCGGTCTTGAGGTTGAAGGGCACATTTGTCGCGGAATTGGTGACCACCACGGTGGCGGCGGTTACCACGCCTCCCTGTGGGTCCTTAACGGTGCCCTGAATGGTCCCCCGGGTCTCCTGGGCACTGGCGAGGCCCGCCAAGGCCACCAGTAATAGGGAGGCCGGGACAGCGCCCGGAACCCCAAAGCCGCGCACTCGGCGAAGTCTGGTCATGAACACTCCTGAAGCTGAATTGTGATAGCCGAGTGTAGATCGATATACGGCGGGGACCAAACAATAACCGTTACGGAAACAAGCCGAGCTTTTGTTTTGAATGGAATACGTTATCCTGAGTAACGCGGAGTGGTACAATTCGGGGCTTCGTGGACGCCCATCCCGCTACTTCTCGGGCCTTGCTGCAACCGCAATCTCCTCCCATTCTTGACAAAATATTATGTTAGATATAATCTAAACTGTTCATGGATGCCGAGGAAGTCAGACGATCCCTGGAGGACAGCGGGTTGCGGTGTACTCCGCAGCGCTATGCTGTGATGGCATTCCTCATGGAACATATCGGGCATCCCACGGCGGCGGAGATCTTCGAAGCCGTGAATCGCATGGATCCGCGATCTTCAAGGGCCACGACGTACAACAATCTACGGGACTTGGTGCAGGCGGGTCTGGTGCGGGAAGTGGCCGTCGAGGGCCGCGCCGCGCGATTCGATGCGAAAGGCATGCCACATCATCATTTCATCTGCGACCGCTGCGGCAATGTCGAGGACATGGAATGGTACGACGTCCCCAAGCCCGCCGCGGGCTCCCTCGGTAAGCGGATTCTCCGCGAATGCGAAGTCATTTTCCGGGGATTCTGCACCCAGTGCGCTCCCCGGCACTCCTCCCGGTGAGGCGCGGCGATGGAATGAAAGAGTTTATTGACTAATTCGAAGGAAGGATAAACACATGGAGCAAAAACTTAGCACCGCGGCAGGGGCGTCTGTCCCCGAAACCCCGGATCAAAAACTGTCATCCGAAGCGAAGTGTCCCGTTGCGGGCGCCCTGCGCAGACATACGGTGGCCGGGGGCCCGACGAATGCCAGCTGGTGGCCGAACCAGCTGAACTTGAAGATCCTGCACCAGCACTCCCCCTTGTCCGATCCCATGGACAAGGAGTTCAATTACGCCAACGAATTCAAGAGCCTCGACCTGGATGCCGTCATCAAAGACCTCCATGCCCTGATGACGGCGTCGCAGGCTTGGTGGCCGGCCGATTATGGCCACTATGGGCCGTTCTTCATTCGCATGGCGTGGCACAGCGCCGGCACCTACCGAATTGGCGACGGCCGCGGCGGAGCAGGCTCCGGCACACAACGCTTTGCGCCTCTCAATAGCTGGCCGGATAATGCGAATCTCGACAAGGCGCGACGGTTGCTCTGGCCGATCAAGCAGAAGTATGGCCGGAAACTCTCCTGGGCAGACCTCATGATCCTCGCCGGTAACGTCGCATTGGAATCGATGGGTCTCAAGACCTTCGGTTTCGGCGGTGGGCGCGCGGATGTCTGGGAGCCCCAGGAGGACATTTTCTGGGGACCCGAAGGCAAGTGGTTGGGGGACGAACGCTACAGAGGCGATCGTCAGCTCGACAATCCTCTCGGCGCTGTGCAGATGGGCCTGATTTACGTCAATCCGGAAGGGCCCAATCAAAAGCCGGATCCGGTCGCTGCGGCGCGGGATATTCGGGAGACGTTCGCCCGGATGGCGATGAATGACGAGGAGACCGTGGCGCTGATTGCCGGCGGACACACTTTCGGCAAAGCTCACGGCGCCGCCAATCCCGGCCAGTACGTAGGTTCGGAGCCCGAGGGCGCCGGCATCGAGGCGCAAGGCCTCGGCTGGATCAATTCATATGGCACGGGGAACGGCGTCCAGACGATCACCAGCGGGTTAGAGGGCGCATGGACCACCAACCCGGTGAAGTGGGATAACAATTACCTGGAAAACCTGTTCGGCTATGAGTGGGAACTGGTGAAGAGCCCGGCCGGCGCCCACCAGTGGGCGCCTAGGAACGGGGCGGCTGCCGGCGCCGTTCCGGACGCACACGATCCGTCGAAGCGGCATGCCCCGATGATGTTCACGACCGACCTCGCCCTGAAGATGGACCCGATCTATGAGCCGATCGCGAAGCGCTTCCACGACAATCCACAGGAATTCGCGGACGCGTTCGCCAAAGCGTGGTACAAGTTGACGCACCGCGACATGGGGCCTCTCTCACGGTACCTTGGCCCGCTCGTTCCCGCGGAGCCCCAGTTGTGGCAAGACCCCGTTCCGCCAGTAGATCATGAGTTGATCGGGCAGCAGGACATCGCGGATCTGAAGGCGAAGATTCTCGCATCCGGACTGTCGATCTCTCAACTGGTCACAACCGCTTGGGCGTCGGCGTCAACGTTCCGCGGCTCCGACAAGCGCGGCGGGGCGAACGGGGCGCGCATTCGCCTCTCGCCGCAAAAGGACTGGGAGGTGAACCAACCGGCCGAACTCGCGAAGATCCTCGATACGCTGGAGACGATTCAAAAGGACTTCAACAGCGCGCAGTCCGGCGGAAAGAAGGTCTCGCTTGCCGATGTCATCGTTCTGGGCGGCTGCGCAGCTGTCGAGGAAGCCGCCAAGAGGGCAGGGCACGACATCAAGGTTCCCTTCTCGCCGGGGCGAACGGATGCTTCGCAGGAGCAGACCGATGTGCAGTCGTTCGCCGTCCTGGAGCCGATCGCCGATGGGTTCCGCAACTACCTCCGGAACGGACAGCAGAGTCCGGCGGATGAGTTGTTGGTGGACCGGGCGCAGTTGCTGAACTTGACTGCCCCCGAGATGACGGTTCTCGTCGGCGGCATGCGGGCCCTGAATGGTAACTTCGGGCAGTCCAAACACGGAGTCTTCACCAACCGGCCCGAGACCCTGACGAATGATTTCTTTGTCAACCTCCTCGACATGAACACGGAGTGGCAGACCTCCTCCACGTCGGAAGGCGTGTTTGAGGGACGCGATCGCGCGACCGGCAAGATCAAGTGGACCGGCGCCCGCGCCGACCTTGTCTTCGGTTCTAACTCCCAGCTTCGAGCCATCGCGGAAGTGTATGCCTGTGACGACTCGAAGGAGGCGTTTGTGAAGGACTTTGTGGCTGCGTGGCACAAGGTGATGAATCTGGATCGCTACGACCTGGCCTGAGCCCGGCGGAAAACAGATTGGCTGGCGCGGTCCGGATCGCGCGGCTTCGGATGGTCGGCGGATGGCGTGGGGAATGTGTATGTCAGCTCGACGACGACTTATCTGAAACCGTGGGGTTCGCGACCGCAAAAGCAGCGCCGGACTGGTTCGACAAGAGCATCATGAGCTCGGCGATCAGGCAACTGCGCCGAAACAGCCCAGTGACGCAGAATCCGCTGCGGAGATGATGAAAATCTATAACAGGTGTCTCAAATGAGCCGACCTGTCTGTATCACGTGCACGGTCGTGCGCTGCTTCATGATCACGGCGGCCTTCGGAACCAGCAGCTGTTTCTCTGCCAATGGAGAGAGCTTTTGCGCGTTTCAAGTCGAAGTAAGAGCGCCAAATGGCTCGCCAGTCGAGAAGGCGCCGGTGTCGATTATCACCGGGCACACACAAGTGTATGCGCAGGATTTTTCAAGGTCCCGTACGTGCGCCGGGCTGAAGCTCTTCGGCTGCACGACTGCACGCGCGCAGCGGGGATTCTTCACGAGACCGCCGAAGGAAAAGCGGAATTCCGCCCCGAGCGCAACGTGGTTCTGCCCTTCGTGCCGTAACACTGGATGAACGCCGGCTAGGTGTTTGACGTGATGTGGGCGGAGCATGAGACTGGGGCCGGAAGATGTCCGGCAGCTTCGGCGACACCGAAGAATTTTGCGCTACTATCTTTCAGAGGATTCATGCAAACCACGCGCGCCAGCCTGTCGATTGTGTTGCTCGCCTGGCATTTGAGCACACTCTGCGCACAGGACGAGCCGGCGCTCACACTGTCTCTGACCCTGGGTGATGCGGTCAGGCTGGCCCTTTCGCCACAAGGGAATCTGGCCCTGGGTGTGGCCGATCAGTCAGTGGCGGCAGCCCAGGCGAGATTCCGGCAGTCGCAAGCCACCAGGAAGCACGACGTCGATTTTTCCTTCAACGCAGTGAGTGAACGGATCAGCCTGGATGCGGCCGGCTTTCAGTCGATACACGTGCCGGACTTCATGTTCCCGCGAGCCGTGGGCCCGTTCGAAGTGCTGGAATCCCGGGTCCACATTCGTCAGAGTCTGTTCGACCGGAAAAGCCTGCACCGCGCAGAGGCCGCGCGCGCCAGTATTGCGGTTGCACAGACGGAAACGGGCGAAGTGCGCGATCAGATCGCCGGGCGAGTGGCCCGGCTCTATCTTCAGGCCCAGCGGGATGCGTCGGCTGTCGAGATGGCCCGGGCTCTGATGGTGACGGCGGAATCCTCCTTGAAGGAGATTGGCAATCGTAATGCCGAAGGCCAGGCGCTGGGTGTGGACGTTTCGCAGGCCGCGGTCGAGGTCGCCGGGGCCAAACAAAATCTCTTGAAGGCTCAATTGGTAAGGGCCCGCACGGAGATCGATCTCCTCAACGCGATGAACAGGGATCTGAACACGCCACTCGAGTTGACGGACCCGTTGACGTTTCGAGCGGAGGATACGCCTCCGGCCGCCGAGGCCGTCTCCACTGCCTTGCAATCGCGCACTGAGATTCTGACCCTGCAAAAGAAACTGCAGGCAACGCGTCTCAATGATGTGGCCATTCACTCGGAACGCCTCCCCACGGTGGTTGGGTATGCGAATGCTGGCGCCACGGGGACCAGTTTTCGCCATTCGGCGGGCACGTATGACGCCGGTGTCATGTTGAGAATACCGATTCTTGACGGAGGCAGAGTGGAGTCGCAGCGTGCCGAGGTGATGGCGGCCGTTCGCCAACAGGAGTTACAGATGGCCCAACTGCGAAAGCAGGTGGAAATCGAAGTGCGGCAGGCGTTGCTCCGGATGGACCTGGCGCGCGGCGATGTAGGGTTATCGGAAGCTCGTTACCGGGCGGCTCAGGGCGAGTTGGAGCATCGCCGGCGCCGTTACGCGCAGGGCATCGGCAACCAGATGGACGTCAACGGTGCACAGGCTGGCCTGGCCAGGGCGGCAGACGGACGCATGGCGGCGTTGCATGACTGGAACGAGGCGCGCATAGATCTACTGCAGGCGCTGGGGACAATTCGGACGCTCGCCCAATGACGATTATGGACTTAGGAACCCACAAGCAGGTACAAATGTCGTACCATCGAACAACCGGGAGAACCGTGGGATGAGCGGGAATCGAACGGGCAGCAATTCCCTGAAGTGGGCCGGAGGGGCAGCCCTCTTGGTGGCGCTCTCCGCCTTTCCGGCTTGGCACGTGTGGCAACAGCGGACCCAAATCCCGGCTCCCGCGGTTCCACCAGTAGAAGAGAAACTCGGGGTTTCCTGTCTGGGGCGAATCGAACCCGAAGATGGGGTGATGCACGTGGCGGGCCCGTACATTTGGGGCGATTCCCACGCGCCACGCGTCGAAAGCCTCAAGGTGCGGGAAGGCGAAGAGGTGCGCCGGGGACAGGCCCTGGCGGTCTTCGTCGGGAGGGCCAATCTGGAGGCCAGTGTGGCGCAGGCGCAGGCGCAGATTGCCAGAGCGCGCCGCCGCGTGGAGCAGGTGAAAGCGGGGGTCAAAAAGCCGGATCTGGCGGCGCAACTGGCCGAGATTGCCCGACTGGAGGCGGAGGTACAACACGCCCGGACCGAACTTCGCCGCTATGAAGCTCTGCGCGCCACCGACGACGTTACAGTCTCCGAGGTGGAGGCACGGCGCAATGCGGTCCAGGTTGGCGAATTCGCCGTCGAGGCGGCGCGCCATCGTCTGGAAAGCATGCAGGTAGTCCCGGACACCGACGTTCGCGTGGCCGAGGCGGATCTGGCGGAAGCGGAGGCCAACGAGCAGCGGGCGCGCCGCGATTTCGAGGTCAGTACAATCTACGCGCCGGCGGATGGCAGGGTCCTGCGGATCAACGCCCGGGAAGGCGAAGCAGTGGGACTGGCCGGATTGCTGGATATCGCCCGCACCAGAAGCATGTTTGTGATCGCGGAAGTTTATGAGACGGATATCGGCCGGGTCCGTGTGGGTCAGCGTGCCACGATTTCGGGCGATCTCCTGGGGACCACAATTTTGACCGGCGCGGTGGAGCGGATCGCGCACCACGTGAAACCGGCCGCGGTCATGCCCGGGGACACGCTCACCTTCGCCGACAAGCGGATCGTCGAGGCCGTGATCCGGCTGGACTCAAACGAAGTGGCGGCCAAGCTGATCGACGGCAAGGTCACCGTGGTCATCAAGACATGACGGCAGCCCTCGCATGGCGTCAGTTGTTCCACCAGCGGCTGCGCCTGCTGGCCGCCACCGCCGGCATTGCTTTTGCCGTCATTCTGATCATGGTCCAGTTGGGTTTCCAGGACGCTCTGTACCAGAGCGCCACGCTGCACTACGATCTCATGACGGCGGACATTGTCTTCCTGAGTCCGCAATACGAAGCGATCATGTACAACAACAGCGGCTTTCCCTCGCGGCGCCTCGATCAGGCGTATGCGGTCGAGGGCGTCGCGTCCACGCTGGCGGTGTACGGCAGCTTTGTGGCCTGGAAAAACCCCTGGACGCGCCAGGAACGGACGATGTACATGTTCGGATTCAAGCCGCTTCCCGGCTACTTCAATCTGGGCGCCATTAAGGATCCCGGCCCGTTGCTGCGGACCGGCGACAATGTTCTGTTCGACGAGCGCTCGCGCAAGGAATACGGGGACGTGCCCGGCGCGTTCCGGGCCGGAAAACGTGTAGTCACGGAGATGGTAGGCCGCCGCGTGGAGGTGGCCGGCCTGTTCAGCGCGGGCACTTCGTTCGGCATCGACGGGGCGGTGGTGCTCAGCGACGCGAATTTCTTCCGACTGCTGCCTGGACGCAGTCCGGAAGTGGTGAATATCGGGCTGGTCAAAGTGAAACCCGGCTATGACCCGGATCGGGTCCGTGCGCGGCTGGAGAAGGCGCTGCCGAACGACGTCCGGGTGTTGACCCACAGCCAGCTCAACGCCTTCGAGCGGGAATTCTGGTCCACCAATACGCCGATCGGATTCATCTTCGCGCTGGGCGTGTCTCTCGGGCTGGTGGTCGGGATCATCGTCGTGTATCAGATCCTGTACACCGACGTTACGGATCATCTGCCGGAATACGCCACTTTGAAGGCGATTGGATATAAAGACAGCTTTCTGTTCGCCATCATCATCCAGGAATCCGTGATCCTGTCCGTCTTCGGCTATATCCCGGGGTTCTTTATCGCGCTGGGGATCTACGGCATCGCCAGGGACGCAACCTTTTTGCCGCTCCGGATGACTTCCGAACGCAGCGTTGTGGTCTACCTGCTCACGGTGGGGATGTGTGTGCTATCCGGCGCTCTGGCGCTGCGCCGCCTGAGAAAGGCGGACCCCGCCGAAATCTTCTGAGGAACCTCGGAAGCTGCCGGCTGCCGAACGCCTGGTGACGGAGATGCATCCCATGGAAATCGCGCGGACGCGGCAAGTCCTGACAGCGGACGAGATCTTCGATCTCGTGCGCGAGGATTTGCATGGCGTCGAACAAGCGATCGGTATCGAATCGGCCGCATCCGTCACCGCAACACCCGTTGCAACGAACCTGCAGCCGAACGGCGGGAGGCGTCTGCGCCCCGCGCTGCTCCTCCTCTGCGCCCGATTTGCGGGCGGCGGCGGCAGGATGGCCATCCAACTGGGCGCGGTCGTGGAAATGCTGCACGCGGCCACCCTGCTTCACCACGACGTGGTCGACGCCGAGCAAACGCGCCGGGCCCGGCCCTCGGCCAACGTTCAGTGGGCCAACCGCACCTCGGTGCTGGCGGGCGACTGGCTGTACATTCGGGCCTTCCAAGTGGCGCTACGGGAAGGGGTGTTCGACCTCGTGATCGGCGCGGCCCAAACGATGGTGGTCGGCGAACTACTGCAACTCGACCGCATCGGCAGCATCGGCATCACCGAGGCCGACTGCCTGGAACTGGCGGATCGCAATACCGCCTGTCTGTTTTCCATCTGCGGGAAACTGGGCGCGGTGGCTGCCGGGGTCAATCCGCGCGATGGGGAGAGACTGGCCGAATTCGCATGGAATCTGGGGATGGCGTTTCAGTTGATCGACGACACGCTGGATTTCGTCCCGGGCAATTCGACGCCTGCCATGTCCGCTGGCGGCGACCTCGAGGAGGGTAAGGTCACGCTGCCCCTGGTTTACGCGCTGGAACAAGCGAGCGCCTCTGAGCGAAATCTGGTGGCCGGCGTTCTCAGGGACCGCAGCTACGATGGTGTTCCGTTCGCAAACGTGCTGGCGCTTGTGGACCGCTATGGCGGCATGCAGCGGACTCGCGCGCGCGCCCTGCAGTTCGCGGATTCCGCCCGGCAGATTCTGGCCGGGTTCCCCGAGAGCCCCTGCCGGCGCGCTCTGTTCACGCTGACCGGCCTGGTATCCTCTGTAATCGACCTCTTATGACTGGAGAAACCGAGCCCGTCGTCACTATCCGCGGCGTGAACCACCATCTGGGGCTGGGCAGCCTCCGCAGACAGATCCTCTTCGACATCTCAGCCGACATCGCGCCTGGAGAACTGGTCACGGTCATGGGACCCTCGGGGTCGGGAAAAACCACGCTCCTCACTCTCATCGGCGCGCTGCGTACCTTGGTCGACGGGAGCCTCCGCGTGCTCGGCATCGAACTGCGGGACGCCAGTCCGGCCCAGATCACAAAGGTCCGGCAGCGGCTCGGATTTGTCTTCCAGCACCATCACCTGCTCGAGGCCCTGACGGCATGCCAGAACGTCGAGATGGGTCTCGGCGCGTCCGGGCTGTCCCGACGCGAGCGGCAGCGTCGCGCCATTGCGATGCTGGAGGCCGTCGGACTGCAGGACCATGTTCATTCGTATCCCAACCAGCTCTCGGGCGGGCAGTGTCAGCGCGTCGCCGTAAGCCGCGCTTTGGTGCGCGATCCGGACCTCATACTGGCCGATGAGCCGACCGCTTCACTTGATAAACAATCCGGGCGCGAGATTGTCGAACTGCTCCGCCGGCTCGCGCGCGAGCGCGGCTGCTCCGTCATCATGGTCACTCACGACCCTCGCATCCTCGACGCGGCCGATCGGTTGATGTACCTCGAGGACGGGCGCCTCAGCTCCTTTTCGGCCATCACATCCGCTCATTCGGTCCACTTGCTGACCGCCCTTCGTCCGCTGGCTGAGGGAGCTCAATTGACGCCGTTCCTGGCAAAGCTGCAACCCGCCGACTTCATCGATGTGATGCGCTCGGTGGGAGCCGAATCGGAACAGTTCCTGAACGTGTTGGACTTCGGCGGGCACGAGGAAATGAGCGTCCTCTTCCCGGTGCTTCTCCGCATCGCCCTCGAGAAAGTGCGCGTCCTGGTGGGATCTCGTGCGGCCATCGTGTGGGTAGGAGATGGATCCGCCGAGCCCCGCTGTATCTGCGCCGCTCCCGCTGCCGGCCGGGCGAAGGGTGTGGTCATGGATGCGTTGCGCGCCAGCGAACTCCGCCACGAGGGCGACACCCTGTGTATCCCGCTCGAAACCCGCGACTACCAGATCTACGGAGTCATGGAACTGGACGGTGTTGCTTCGCGCGCCCTCGCGGAGCGCGCCTTCCGCGACTTCGTCCGGCCGTTCGGTCTCCTGGCGCAGATCGCCGCCCGGCTGGAAGACTTGGACGGCTAAGACATCGCCGCCGGATCCGCCGACCAAACCAGCGCCGCGTTTGCAGAAGGCTCTGGCTGTACCGGTCGAGGAGCTATCCGCTCGTCGCCGACGGGAATCCCCAATGTCCCCAGCGCTAATTCTCCAATGCCTTTCTTTCCACTTTATCGATTACCAGTACCTGCACCGCCCGCTTGACCGTATCCAACTTCAACCCCAGTTGCTTATTGACCGCATCGAAAAGTGAAATCGCCCCGCTCGGTTCCGACGCCTCCGAGTTCTCGCCCGTCGCCACGCGCGCTGCCTGGATCGCGCCCATCGGACTGAAGCTGAAGGTGAAATCGTAGCCCCCCTCCAATCCCGTAGCGTCTACGACATTAGTCCGGAGATAACCCGGCGCGATATTCGGCAGCATTTCAGCGAACTGGGCCATTGTCACATTCTGGCACCGCACGAGTCTTCCGAGGGTCGGGTTGGCGTTCTTATCGCCCTTCGAATCCGGCGCCGGGCCTTCCTGCCACCGCGTCCGCGACGTTGGATCCGCCTTCTTCAGCTTAGGTTTGTTCGAAACCAGCGTGTAGGCGTTCATCGGCCGGTCTTCCGTGTGCACCGCCAGTTGGAAGCGCTCCGTGATCAGCGCCCGCAGCATCGGCCGGAGCGCGTCGATGTTGACAGGCACGGAGTTGCGATTGGGTGTGAGGTCGCCGATCGCGACTCCTTCCGGCGCCTTCGCGAGAATGTCGTACTTGTCCTCGTTCAGCCACTTCGGCGCGCCCGCGAGAAACTCGGGCCCGTTCAGTTCCCACGCCACCATGATCAGATTCTGCACCGAAATTCCCGGCACATACAGCCGCCCATTTTTGATGTCCGGCTGTCCCGGAGGCGCATTCGGCGCGCTCGGCTTGAGCGACGCCACTTCGAATTCCGTGGGCAGCGGAGGGAAACTCTTCATCGCCTCAGGGGAATTCTCTGTCGGTTTCTGGTCCACGTTGTCCACGACGATCGTCGGCATGGGAGAGGTGGTCATCTCCAGCTTCAATCCCAGTTGCTTCTCGATGGCGTCGAACAGCGGAATCTGTTCGCCGGTTGTCACAAAGCCTACCGGTACCTTCGGTGTATAACGCAATGTGAAATCGTACGAGCCCTTGAGCTCCGTTTGGTCCACGACCAGCCGGTTGTCCAAATATTGCGCCGCGGCCGGGGCGTTCAACAGCGCTCCCGCGAACGAAGCCATGGTCGTGTTCCGGCAAGTGTACAAGAAAACCGGCAGTTGAATCGGATCGCCCGGCGCGGCGGGCCCGTTCGATGCATTCTGCACCGTAAATTTGCACCCGGTGTCTCCCTCCCCTTCGGCCTCCTTCAATTGCGGTTTCTTTGCCGTGAGTCCGTACGCCGCCATCGGACGTGTGTCATTGTGGATCGCCAAGTGGAAGCGCTCCTTCAAGAGCGACTGGAGCATCAGCTTTCGCGCTTCCGCATTCGACTTCTCCGGCGCCTTCGCGAACACGTCGAAGCGGTCCAACTCGAGCCAAGACGGCCCGCCGGACACCGTCTCCGGATCGACTCCATAAGCGAGCCGGATCATGTCCAGCATCGTCGCGAAGCGGAGTTCATACCTCCCCGAGGTGTAAAACGGGCCCCGGGTAAAGGGCTGAGCCGTTCGCGGGCTATTGTGCACATCCGCGACAACAAATTGAGGTTTTTCAGCAGGTTGGCCAAATGCCATCGCGCTGAGGAATGCCAAGACGCAAAGACACCCACAAACACGCATCATATCTTCCTTGGACGAACGAATGCCCATTTTGACTCCACGAACTTCGCTCGAGTTCCAAGAAAAACAGGGAGTTGTGAGAATAGAAGAGGCGGACCCCATCCAGCCGGCGGTCAGCGCACCGCGTCAGCGCTGCCCATCGGAATCACGCCGAGTTCTCGAAGGCGCATGCGAATCGACGCTAAGGGACGGCCCCGCTCCCAGGCTACCCGCTCCACCGTTCCGGAAAGCAGGACCTCGCCGGACGCGCGCTCGGCGACGGCAAGATCGATGCTGTCCACCGCCGGCAGCGCCTCGAAGCATCGCGCGATCACGGCTTCGGTGTCCGTGAGCGCCTGTTCCGCAAAAAGCCGCTGCTGCCGAGCCACGGGAAGGTTCCGGTCCCATGGGTGGATGTCGCGCGCCGTCCACTGGATCTCGAGGCGGGTGCAGAGCGCGTCCAGGCGAAGACCGTCGGGGCGAACTTCGCCGCGTCCGTGCAGGGCCAGCGCACGCTCTACTTGCCGCCTGTGTCTGCGAGCCGACCATTGCCGCATCCATCCGCGCAAGATTCGCCCCATAGTCATCCTCCGCCCGGCGCGCGTGCGCGCCGTTTTACAACGCCGACGCGCCGCGATCTCCGTTGCGGATCCGGATCGCCTGCCCCACATCGGAAACGAAGATCTTCCCGTCTCCGATCTTGCCCGTGCGCGCCGCCTCTTCCAGGGCGCGAATCACGTCGTCCGCGCGTTCCGCGGGGACCACCATTTCCACCTTGATCTTCGGCAGCAGGTCGACCTTGTATTCGTGGCCGCGGTAGGTCTCGGAGTGTCCCTTCTGCCGGCCGTGCCCGCGGACCTCGCTGATCGTCATGCCATCGATTCCAATGCCGACCAGCGCCGCCCGGACTTCGTCCAGCTTAAACGGTTGAATGATCGCGTCGATTCGTTTCATCGCGTTCCCGGCGCTAACGCGCCGCCTCCGTAGACATCTTGTTGGCGGCCGGGATAACGACCTTTTCCGACTCCTGCACGACCATCGCCGCCGGTGAAGGCAGAGACGAAATCACGTATTCCGGATAAGCCGAGATGCCATGTTCGTGCAGATCGAGACCGAGCATCTCGCCTTCCCGGGTCACGCGAAGCACCCCGAAAGCGTTGACCAGGTACATGACGGCCAGTGCCACACCGAACGTCGACACGGTGATGATCGCGCTCCCGATCGCCTGCGCCAGCAGGAGGCTGGTCCCGCCGCCGTAGAACAAGCCTTTGAGCGGCGCCGAATTGTCCGCCGCCAGCGGCCCAGTCGCGCCGTACTTGCCGCACGCGAAGAATCCGAGCGAGAGCGTCCCCCAGATACCGCAGATCCCGTGCACCGGAACGGCGCCGATCGGATCGTCGATCCGCAGATACTCCAGCAGTTCGACGCCATACACGACGACCACGCCAGCAATGCTGCCGAGCATGATCGCGCCGGCCGGGCTTACCCAATAGCACGGGCACGTGATCGCCACCAGGCCCGCCAGAAAGCCGTTCACGGTAAAGCTCACATCCCACGTCTTCGACCGCGAGTACGCCACCGCCATCGCTAGGAGGCCGGCGGCGCAGGCCGCCAGAGTCGTGTTCGCCGCAACGCGCCCGATCCCCTCGAAGTCCATCGCCGACAGCGTGCTTCCCGGATTGAATCCATACCAGCCGAACCATAGCAGCAGCCCGCCGGACGCCGCGATGGTCAGATCGTGCGGCAGCATGGGGCCGCCACCGTCGCGCTTGAAGCGGCGGCCGAGCCGCGGTCCCAACACGATGGCGCCCGCCAGCGCGATAAAGCCGCCGATCGTGTGCACCACGGTCGATCCCGCAAAATCGTGGAAGCTGTTGCCGACCCAGGGGAGGAACTGGCCGGTGGTTCCCATCAACGCCAGGAAACCGTCCGGCCCCCATGCCCAATGCCCGATGATCGGGTAGATGAAACCCGACACCGCGACGCTGTAGAGCAAGTCGCCGAGGAAACCGGTGCGGCCGATCATGGCGCCCGAAGTGATCGTCGAGCAGGTGTCGGCGAAGGCGAACTGGAAGAGCCAGAATGCGAGGAACGCCACTCCCGAAGTCTCATACGTCGCGGGGACGTCCTTTAGAAAGAACCAGTGGTATCCGATGAGGCCATTGCCGTGGCTGAACATGAACGCGAAGCCAAACGCGAAAAACAGAACGCCGCACAGACACGTGTCGACAATGCACTCCATCAGCACGTTGACGGTCTCGCGGGAGCGGCAGAAGCCCGCTTCGAGCATCGTGAACCCCACTTGCATGCCGAATACGAGGAACGCCGCCACCAGAGTCCAAACCGTATTCAACGGATTGACGATGTCGTTGCCCTTGAGCACGGGGTCGGCCGCAAATGCGCGCGAGCCCAGCAGGCCGGGGTTCCAGAATGCGGCGGCGAGCACCAGCAGGGCGATCGCGCCCGCTTTGCCCATCAGCAGGAGGGCGCCATATCTCCGCCATTCGGGATCGCGCAACCTGGCGCGTAACCGGGTAATCTTATGCGATAGAGACAAGTTCGTCGTCATGAGAGACACTCCTCGTTCCAACTCGGATTTTCTTTCGGGAATCGATGTTCAGGCGCGGCCGGCGAACGCGAACGGATTCGCGTCAGCCTGCGTTCCCATCGGGGGGAGAGTTACCAACTGGGGTAACGCGCAACCCGCCGCTTTTCACCTTGGAGCGGGGCAGCGTATACGAAGTGACTTCATTCTAGCGGCGGCTGGAAACTGGTGTCCAATCAAATATTTCGATGCGAATCGAAGATTTTTCGTTGAATTTCGACCGAAAGATAGGTTCGCTTGACCGAAAGAAAGGAGCGGAACCTAACCGGAGCGGAACGCGCCATGGGCGCTTTCCTCAAAATGGGGCGAACCAGGGTGCTGAGCGCCACGGCCGCCGCCATCGCGGTCATTGCGCTGGCCGACTGGCAGGTCGGGAATCGTATGTCTCTCGGCGTCCTCTACTTCCTGCCAATGATGTTCGCGGCTCCGGTCCTTCCACCGCTCGCGACGGTCGGCCTGGCGTTCCTTTGCGCCTTTCTGCGCTCCATGTTCGATCTTCCCAGTCCCGCCATCGAGGTCTTGCTCCGTTTCGCCTTCGCTGTCGTCGCCTACACCGGCTGCGGGCTGATCGTCACGGGGCTGATTCGCAATCGCGAAGTCGCTCTGGAGCACGTGGAGTGGATGCGGCGCGAACAGGAGCTGCGCCGGCAGGTCGAAGAGCAACTCAGCGTTCTGGTGGAAAGCAGTCCGGCGGCCATCCTCACGGCCGACGCGTCCGGTTGTGTGCTCGGCTGTAATAAGGCGGCGAATCTCCTGTTATCGATGCCGGAAGGTGAAACCTTGCGGGGAAAATCGGTGGGAGCTTACATTCCGTTCCTGATGGACGCTCTGCGGTTCGATCCGGGGCCCGAAGGTCTGCGCACAGCCGCTCAGTGCCAGGGCCGGCGGGAAAATGGCGAGATCTTCTCCGCCCATACCTGGTTCTCCTCGTACTCTACACCGCGCGGCGCCCGGCTCGCCGCCATCGTCGTGGATTCGTCCGAGGAAATGCGCGACCGCGAAGAGGAAAGCCTGCGCCAGTTGCTGCGAGGCAACCGGATCGCGGCGGCTGCCGTCTCGCATGAAGTCCGCAATTTGTGCGACGCGATTTCGCTGATATGCGCGAACCTCGACGCGCGGCACGGCATCGCGGCCGACGAGGATTTCCAGGGGCTCACCACCCTGGTTCGCGGGCTCGAGCGCATCGCGTCTTCGGAACTCCAGGTGCGCCTGCAGGAGACGCTCGACGAAGTGAACCTGCGGGCCGTTCTCGACGATCTGAGGATCGTCATCGAGTCCGATTGGCGTGAAATCGGCGGCTCGATCATCTGGGACGTGCCCGCGGAATTGCCGCGAATCCTCGGCGAGCGGCACGGCCTGTTACAGGCTTTCCTCAACCTCGCGCAGAACAGCCATCGCGCCGTGCAAAGTTCCGCATGCCGCGAGTTTCGAATCTTCGTGTCCGCGGCGGAGCAGAACGTCACCGTCCGCTTTCACGACACCGGCCCCGGGATCGCCGATCCGGGCCGCCTCTTCGAGCCCTTTCAGTCCGGCGCCGACGGCTCGGGTCTGGGGCTGTACGTCTCCCGCTCCGTAGTCCGCAGTTACGGCGGCGACCTGCAGTTCGAGCCGGTCCACGACGGCGCGTGTTTCCGTGTGGAGTTGCAGGTGGTGTGATGGAGCTGCGGTCAGACCCGATCAATCTCATTGTGGTGGACGACCACGCCATGTTCCGTGAGGGGCTGGCGCGGTCGATCGAAAAAGAGCCCGACCTGCGAATCGTCGGCCTCTTTCCTTCCTCCTCGGCGGCGCTGGCCGCCTTGCCGGATGCCAAGGCTGATGTGGTGCTGCTGGATATCGATCTCGGCTCGGAGCGCGCCATCGATTTTGTCCTGGCCGCGAAACGGGGCGGTTTTCCGGGCCGCATTCTGGTGGTCACCGCCGGCGCCAGCGACCAGGAGGCGATCCAATTGATCCAGGCCGGCGTCGCCGGCATCCTCCACAAGCATCATTCGACTACCGAGCTGTGCCGCACGATCCGGCAGATTGCCGCCGGTGAGGTCTGCCTGGAAAAGAACTACTTGCGGACGCTGTTCCGCTCCGTCGACCGGTCCCATGCCGCGACCGGTCCGCGCCTCACGGAGCGGGACCGCACGGTTCTGCGATTCATCCTGCAGGGGCTCACCAATCGCGAAATCGCTTCCCGTCTCGAAATCACCGAAGGCGCCGTCAAGGCCTCGCTTCGCCAGGTTTTTCAGAAGCTTTCCGTCCGCACGCGCGCCCAGGCGGTCAAGATCGCACTGGAGAAGTACCGCGACCAGTTATAGCGATTTCGGCCTGGGTCGGGGCAGGCGATATCGTCCCAGTTTCGCAATGCCGATCAGGTACAATCCCGCCACTGCGGGCAGCGCTAAGGGAACGGATAATCACACCGATTCCAAGGCGGCCTGCATCATGGCCCTGGTATATGCCACGCTGAACGTAATTCCGGTGTATCCGCCGCCTCCGGGATACCCGCCGATGCGGCCTCCGGGGCCTACGCGGTCACGGTCCACATCCAGAGCCCGCGGATGCTCGGGATAGATCGTCCCGGTGTACTTGTTGCGGACCAGCGCCTTCATGACACCGAACATGTCCGCCATCCCCGCATCGATGAAAACCTCCTGATACCGTTCGTACGGCTTGACCACCTGAACGTTGCGGTAGTGCACGTGGTTGATGCGCTTGCGGCTGGCAAAGTAGTCGGCCACTACGACCGGGTCTTCGCCCAGTTCCCGGGTGACGCCGCAGTCGAAGGTGATGCCGTTCGCCGGGCTGTTGACGATCTCGATGAGGTGCTTCCACCCCGCCAGGGTTCCCATGATCTGCTGGGACCCGCGGCTCGTCGGCGCCGGAGGATCGTTGGGATGAAGCGCCAGTCGGACACCGGCCTTTTCGGCGGCGGGTACGGCGAGCTTGAGGAACCAGGAAGCATTGGCCCACATCTCCTGCAGATTGTGCGCCCCTTCATTAGCCAGCGGCGGCAGATCCTTGAACTTCACCTTTTTTGCATTCGGAAACGCGGCCACGGTCTCGGGCGTGATCTGACCGTTCTCGTCCCGGTAGATCGGCTGCACCACATTGCCGTTCTCGTTGATCAGTAGTTCGAGCTCGTAATCGAACCCCGTGTAGCCCGTCTTCGCCCGGCCGACCGTCTCGTAATATCCCTCGATCGCGCGGTGCGCGTAGAAGTTGTACTCGACCACCGTCAGCCCGCCCTTGCCCGCCGCCTCGATGGACGCCAGGAACGGCTCCATGTCCTTTGCCCGCGTCTCCTTCCCGTAAATGACACTGCTCGGGAGGTTGATCATCGCGTTGTAGGCCACGAGGCCGGCGTCCTTGGCGGTTTGGACCGCGCGGCGCACGTTCTCTTCGGTCCAGGGCGCGCCCCCGATTCCCACACCCAACAAGTGCGTCACGCCGAGCTGCCTGATTCTCTGATAGCTGGCGTTGACGTTGGCACCCCGCCCCCCTCCGCGCCCCGCGCCGTCGGGCGGGGAAGCGGGCGCCGGCTCGTTTCTGGAGGCCAAGAACCCCCCGTAGCCACCGCCGCCTCTTCCTCCGCGTCCTGCATCCGGCGTCGCAGCGGCTCCGGGCATCATGGTCGCGGGCAGAGGCCCGCCGCCGTCTCCGGGCGCCAGGCAGATCTTCGGTGTGTCGGGACCTTCCTCGATCGGCCACTTGCGCGGCGTGGGCGCAGCCTCGGCAGTCGTCAGGGACTGCGCGAGCAAGGCGCCGCTGGCGCTCTGCATCATTCTTCGTCTTGAAAATCGAATTCCCATGTCGGAGATCCTTCCTTTGCAATCTGCCGGTGGCGACGACCGCGGTCCGGACTCGCCTTAGTCTAATCCCATTCGCCAGGCCACTCCTGCGCCCCGCCGGATAATCGAGCCGCAAGTCCGGATCATCAGCCAGATTCTAGCGCCATGACGCGGCGAATAGGAGAATCTACCGCATGACTGCGCGGAGTTCTTCATACTGGTCGCTGGCGATCAGGTTGACGCCGGCGGCAATGGCCGCCTTCCACCTCACGGTGGCCGCCTCGCGGCTGCCGAAATTGTAATTCTGGTCCCAGCCTTTGCTCTCGCCCGGGCCGAATCCGTCGAGCGTGTAAAAGCGGATCCAGTAACCCGACTTGTGCGCGTAATCGACCAGGGCGCGCAGGCGGCGATCGTCCGCGGCGGTCCATTCGCCGGCTTTGCGTTGCCCGCCCTCCTCGACCGCATACCAGGAGTTATTCCACCATCGGCGATACGTCGTCGGCGGCGCCGGAAGCAGTTTTTCGGGCGGCAGGGTCGCCAGGAGATGGTCATGCTCTTCCTTCGGCTGCCCCGCGATCGCCGCGGTATGCGCCGAGCCGAATAGCCGCAATCTTGCGCCCACCGGCACTTCCTCGTAGAAGACCTTCTCCTGTGCATCCGAATCCTCCGTCAGGACGAGCAGCGGCTTGGGATCGAATGGGGTGAGGGTGTGCGGATCGGTGCTCTTGGTCGCCGTGGTAATCCAGCTCTGATACTCCCCGAGAAGCTCCCAGACCGCGTGCAGCAGCGGCGCCGGGACCGCCTTGAAATCGAAATGCACGACGATCATCGGCCACCGCGCGCGGTCGTTGTCGGCAAGCGCCTTCTCCACGATGGGGCGCACTCGTTCGAAGAAATAGGTCCGCAACTCGGGCTCGGAGCCGGTTACTTTGTCGGTATGGGACACCACCACTCGGCCTTTTCCGGTGGCGGGGTCGACGTGCCACGCCAAGTCCTGCTCGATGCCCACTGGGAAGCCCGTGCGCAGGGCGCGGTCGATGCGATCCAGCCATTCGCCTTTATATGGGTAACAGTTATGAGCGTCCAGAACGGGCCGGTTGTGGTTCAGGTAATCGAGTGTCCCTTGTGCGAAAGCGGGCAGCGCGAGCAGTGCCAGTACCGGAAATCTCATAATGAGCAGGATACCAGCCGCAACTTTCGCTAAGATATGCGTCATGCGCAACGGACTCACTTTTGCCGGCCTCGGTCTGGCGTTGGGCCTGACGGTGTTATCCGGTCAGGACAATCCGACCCCTGGCAAAGACGGTTGGATTAGCATGTTCGACGGCAAGACCCTCGATGGCTGGAAAGCCAACGAGCGGCCCGATAGCTGGAAGGTGGTCGACGGGGCCATCACCGGCGACGGCCCGGCCAGCCACTTGTTCTGGATGGTGCGGGAATGCGAAAACTGCGAGTTTCGCGCCGAAGTGAAACTCAATCACAGCGGCAATTCCGGCATGTACTTCCGCACCGCGTTCGGCCCGGGTTTTCCCAAGGGCTACGAATCGCAGGTGGAAAATACTTCGCCCGATCCACAGAAGACGGGTAGCCTGTACGGTATCGTCAAAATCACCGAGCAACTCATCCAGGACGACACCTGGTGGACGCAGCACATCATCGCCAAGGGCGATCACATCATCATCAAGGTCAACGGAAAGACCGTCGTCGACACCGTGGATGAACGGAACCGGTATACCAAGGGATATCTGGCGCTGCAACAGCATAACCAGGGCAGTATTGTGCAGTACCGGAACCTCATGATGCGGCCCCTTCCGGATGGAAAATAACCGTTTCCGGGCGCTCGTAGAGCATTTCGCCGACCCGATCTGGATGCTGGCGGAGTCGGGCGAGATCCTTTATGCAAGCCCGGCCAGTCAGCGGATGCTCGGCTATTCGCCGGAGGACCTGGCGGGCGCCAACGCGTTCGATTTCTTCATGCCCAGCGATCGGGCCGAGGCTCGGGCCCGCCTGTACGCGACTGCCGAGCCGGCCGCGTTTCGCATGCGCCGCAAGGACGGCGCGATGATCTGGGCCGAGGCGGCGGGGAGCAACCGCCTTGCCGAACCCGACATCCGGGCCGTCATCGTTAGTCTGCGCGACGTCACCGGTTCGCGGCGCTCGGAACAGTTGCTGCGCGACAGTGAAAGCCGCTTTCGCGCCTTGATTGAAAACAGCTCGGACGGCTTCGCCCTCCTGGACCGGGAAGGCCGGGTCACGTACTCCGGGCCGTCGGTGCTGGGTTATGGACAGGGCGCCATCGTGGGCCGCAGCATCCTCGAGCTGATCCATCCTGACGATCTTGCGGCGGCCTGCGGCCTGCTCGCCGGCATCTCGGCGCATCCGGGCAAGTGCGTTACCGCGGAGTATCGCGTCCGTCACGCGGACGGGAGCTGGCATTGGATCGAAGGCACATTCAAGAACATGCTGGCCGACCGCATCGTGGGAGGCATGATCGTCAATTATCGCGATGTGACTCTCCGCCGGAGGCATGAGGAGGAAATCCAACAAGGGCGCGACGAGGTGCGGAGTATTCTCGAGAGTATTCAGGAGTCCTTCATTGCGCTCGACCGCGACTGGCGCTTCAAGTTCGTGAACCGCCGGGTGGCGGCCGTCACCGGAAAGGCGCCGGATGAGTTGATCGGCCAGAATTTGTGGGAGCTGTTCCCGGAGGCGCGCGAAACCGATTTTTATCCGCAGTACCAGCGAGTGATGACAGAGCGGGTGGCCACGCATTTCGAGATGCACTATCCCCCGTCCGGCCGCTGGTTCGATGTGCACGCGTACCCGACCGATGACGGCCTGTCGGCCTATATCCTCGACGTCACCGACCGGAAGCGCGCCGAGCGGCATGGCGCGGTTCACCATGCGGTGACGCAGATTCTCTCGGAATCCACAACGCTGGCGGAGATCGCGCCGCGAATCATGCGCGCGATCGGCGAAGGACTCGGCTGGCCGGTAGCGACATTCTGGACTTTGGATGCCCGGCAGGAAGTCCTCCGATGCGCCGATTCCTGGCGCGCCGCGAAGACGCCGCGCGGCAGGTTCGTGCAGCGCTCCCGCGAATTCGAGTTTCACAAGGGCGAAGATCTGCCCGGTTTGACATGGTCGGAGGCTCGGCCCCAGTGGATCGCGAACATCGACGAGTTTGAAGGGCGCCGGCGCGCCAAGCAGGCTGCTGCCGAGGGGCTTCGCAGCGCGTTCAGCCTGCCATTGATGCGCGGCGGCGAGGTGGTTGCGGTGATGGAGTTCCTCAGCCCGCAAGTCCGCGAACGGGACGCCGAAGTGCTCCAACTCCTGGACATTCTTACCGGGCAGATCGCCCAGTTTCTCCACCGGAAATGGCTGGAAGAGCACTTGCATCACGTCCAGAAGCTGGAAGGAATCGGGATCCTCGCCGGCGGCCTCGCGCACGATTTCAACGATCGGTTGAGCGCGATCGCCAACAATATCGACCTGGCTCTGGAGGCTCTGCCGCCGACGCATCCGTCCCGCCGGTATCTCGACGAGGTTGCGCGGGCGGGCGAGGCGGCCGCCGGCCTGGTGCGGCAACTGTCATCGTATGCGGGTAAAGGCCGCTTCCGCACGGAGCCGGTCGATCTCTCGCGTCTGGCCCGTTCGACAACGGAAGTCGTGAGACGGTCGATTCCCACCAGCGTCGACGTGCGCCTCGATCTCGCGCCCGATCTGCCGGCCGTGGAAGCCGATTTCGCCCAGTTGCAACAGGCGCTGATGAACCTCCTGATCAACGCCGCCGAGGCTATTGGCGAAGGCCAAGCTGGCACGATTCATATCTCGACTGGCGTACAACAGGTGGACGACGCTTTGATTCGGAAATCGTACGCCGCCGGGCGGATCGAGCCGGGCGATTATGTGTGTCTGGAAGTCCGCGACAACGGTTGCGGCATGGACGACGAAACCCTGTCCCGGGTCTTCGAGCCGTTCTTCACCACGAAGGCCGCGGGCCGCGGGTTAGGCCTCGCCGCCGTGCTGGGGATCGTCGCGGGCCACCGCGGCGCGGTGAAGATTGACAGCGCCCCGGGCCACGGCGCGGCGATTCGCATCCTGCTGCCTGCGATGACTGAGAAATCGGGAAGTGGATCCGTCGCGTCTTCGGCCGCGGCGAGAGAATGAATCAGTTGCTCGTGTGGTCGTGGATGATCTTCCACCCGGCCGGTGTGCGTTTCCAGATCAGCGTGAACCGCCCGGAGGAATCGCCGCCGCCCGCGGCTGTGCGCTTGAGGGCGAACCGGCCCGTCATCACCGCGAGTTCCTCGGCGAGCGGCCGCACGTCGAGCTCGCTGTAGGTCAGCGTGCCCATCGCTTCGCGCGTCGGATAGCCCCTGCGATAACGGGCGAGAATCGCCTGGACGCCTCCCCGTGTCACCTCGCGGCCGATGAAGGTCGTCTGCGGCGAGTCGTCATAGTAAGAGGCGAACTTCTCCAGGTCGCCGCGGTTCCAGGCGGCTTCCGAATCGCGCATCGCTTTCTCGATATCCTGTGCCTGCGCGGCCGCTATGCCCACCCATAAGATCCATACCAGCCGTCTAACCATCGTCGCTCCCTCCTGTCCGCGTCTTGCGCAACGCCCATGCCCACCCGAAACAGGGCGCGAGCATCGCGATCCCGATCGCCACCGCAAAGGTCCTCGCCGCAACTCCCCGGTCGATCGCCGCCCCGGCGACGTAGCAGCTTGCCGATATCCCGAGCATACACAGTCCATAGTCGGTCGCAAAGACGCGGCCGCGGAAACGGTCCGTTGTATAAATCTGCAGGAGCGTCGTCGAGAAAACCCAGTTGGTGGACGTGCCCGCATGCGCCATCACCACCATGGCGACCGCCAAGGCCAGTGATTGTGACAGGCCGAGGATCAGATACCCCGCCGCGGCCAGCATGAAGCCGGCCAGGATTCCGGTTCGCAGCCTGGAATGCCGGACGCCTGCCCAGCGGCCGCTGACCAGCGGGCCGATTAACGACCCCGCGCCGCGCGCGCCCATCAGCAGGCTCATTCCCAGGGTGGCGGCGCGCGCTTCGTCGAGGCCATGCAGACGCATCGGGAAGACGCGTTGGCCGAGGATCGGCAGCACCACATTATTGGCCCCCAGAAGGCCGATGCCGCCCTTGACGAATACGGTGGCGAAGAGACGGCGGTCGGCGCGAATGTGACGGGCGCCTTCGATCACCGGCGAGAAGTCGAAGAGTTCGCGCGCGCGCAACGGGCCGAGCCCAGCGGCATGGGGCTCCTGAAATCGCATGCGGCGGATCAGCCACGCCGACCCCAGGAACGAAACCGCATTCAACAGGAATACGGCGTCGCGGCCGCACAGAACCGCTGCGACGCCGCCCAGCGACGCCCCAGCCGCCAGGCAGAACGACCATGTGATCGACGCCAACGCGTTGGCGGGCAGCACATCGCACTCGGCGACAATATTCGGAATCACCGCGCTATGCGCCGGCTCGAAGAATGCCGCGCCGATCGTCTCTAGAAACAGGAGCGGATATGCCATCCAGGCCATCGCACGCGCGCGCACCGCCAGCATGCCGAGCACGATGAAGAAGCGCGCGATGTCCGCGCCGATCATGATCTTCCGGCGGCTGATGCGATCGTTGATCACGCCTGTGGCGGACGCCACGAGCGTGTGCGGCAGCACTTGCAGAATCACCGCCAGCGCGATCGCCTGCGCTCGGTTTCCCGTCAGGTCGAGCAGGAGACTATAGACGGCGAGCGTGTAGAACCAGTCGCCCAGTTCGCTCACCACTTGTGCGAACCACAACAGGCGGAAATTGCGGTTCTCGCGGAGCAGGCGAAGGTAGGAGCGGAGCATGCGGAGAACCGTTACCGCGTCGTCATCACACGTAGAGCCCCATGCGCTCTTTCACCAGCTTCACTGTGTCGTTGGCGATCGGGGCCACGCGGTAAGCGCCCTCGCGCAGCACGCTCGCCAGGTAGCCATGCTCGGCCCGGATCTGGCGGTATCGCTCCTGAAACGGCGCCAGGTGTTCGATCGCCATCTCGGCTACCTGCTTCTTCAGATCGCCGTATCGCATGCCTGTGAACTTCGCTTTGAGCTCGTCATCGGCGCAGCCGGAGAAGGCCTGGTAGATCGACAGCAGGTTGAGGACCCCCGGCCCCGCGCCCTCAAACTCCACCGCGGGCTTGGAATCCGTGGTGGCGCGCATGATCGTCTTGCGAATCTTGTCCGGAGGATCGAGCAGCGCGACCGCATGGTTCGCCCCGGTCGCCGACTTGCTCATCTTCTGCTCCGGATCGTCGAGCCCCATGACACGGGCGCCCACCGCCGGCAGGCTCGTTCCGGGCACGACGAAGGTGTCCCCATACAGGCTGTTGAAGCGCTGCGCAATGTCGCGCGTCAGTTCCAAATGCTGCGCCTGGTCCTCTCCCACCGGCACGATTCCGGCCTGGTACAGGAGAATATCGGCCGCCATCAACACCGGATATTGGAGCAGCCCGTCGCCCACCGATTCCTGTTTCGCCGCCTTCGCTTTGTATTGGGTCATCCTTTCCAACCACCCGATCGGCGTGACACAGGTCAGCATCCAGGCAAGTTCGGTGTGCGCGGGCACTGCCGATTGCACCATAATGGAACTAACCCTGGGATCGATCCCAGCCGCCAGGTACAGCGCCGCAATTTCCTCGATCTTGGCGCGCAGCTCTGCCGGCTCTTGCGGGACCGTGATGGCGTGCAGGTCCACGATGCAGAAAATGCACTCGTAATCGTGTTGGATGCGCACCCAGTTCTTGAGCGCCCCCAGGTAGTTGCCGATGTGCAGGTTGCCGGAAGGCTGCATTCCGGAAAAGACTCGTGTTTTCATGGTATGGGACGGGAGTAATTCTTTATCGTAAGCAATTTCGAAGTCACGGTGGAAAAGCTGGTGTACGGAGGGGAGGGTCTGGCGCGGCTCGATGGCCGCGTGGTCTTTACTCCGTTCGTGCTGCCGGGGGAGCGGATCCTTGCGCAGGCGCGCCAGGAGAAGCCCGGCCTGGTGCGCGCGCAAGCCCTCGAAGTGCTGGCCCCCGCGCCGGAGCGCGTCACCGCTCCATGCCCGTACTTCTCGCGTTGCGGCGGCTGCCACTACCAGCACGCCCCTTACGAATTCCAACTCGCCGCGAAACGCACGATCCTGATCGAGGAGTTGCGCCGCCTCGGGAAGTTTCAACCCCCCGCCGAGATCGACATCATCTCCGCCGAGCCCTGGGCGTACCGCAACCGCGCGCAGTTCCACGTCGAAGAGAACCGCCTCGGGTACCGCGAATCGCGCTCGCACACCCTGGTTCCCATCGACCATTGTCCGATTAGCTCGCCGCGCGTCAACCAGGCCATCGGCGCCCTCGTCTCCATGCAGCGCGATCCGCGCTGGCCGCGATTCGTTCGCTCCATCGAGGTCTTCACCGACGAGCAGCAAGTGCAGATCAACGTGCTCGAAACCGATCGTCCCGTGGCCCGGCGCTTTTTCGACTGGTGCGTGGAGACGATTCCCGGCGTCGTCACCGGCGCGCTCGACTACGAAGGCCGCTACCGCGTCAGCAGCAACTCGTTCTTCCAGGTGAATCGCTTCCTGCACAACCGGCTGGTGGAGACCGCGCTTGACGGCCTCGAAGGCGAGACGGCGCTCGACCTCTATGCCGGCGTCGGCCTTTTCACGCTGCCGCTGGCCGGCCGTTTCCATCGCGTCATGGCGGTGGAAGCGGGCGGGGGCGCCGTGCGCGACCTGCAGTTCAACGGCGAGCGCGCCGGGCTGGCTAATCTCAAGACCGAGCAGCGCACGGCCGAGGAATTCCTGGCCACCCTGAAGAAGCCGCCGGAGTTGATGCTGCTCGACCCGCCCCGAGCCGGTCTCGGGAAGGTCGTAGTAGGGCGGTTGCTCGCCCTGCGCCCGCCGAAAATTCAAGTCGTCGCCTGCGACCCCTCGACTTTGGCGCGCGATCTGGCCGCGCTGCTCGCGGGCGGCTACTCCATCGAGCGGATGACGCTGGTCGATCTCTTCCCGCAGACGTTCCATCTGGAGACGGTCGTGCGCCTGGAATTGAAGCCGTAGCTACTCGTAGCGCAAGGCCACCATCGGATCGACCCGGGTCGCGCGCCGCGCGGGCATGTAGCTGGCCAGCGCGCCCACCGCCACCAGCACTACAGCCACGGCCGCGAAGCTGACGGGATCGGTCGGCCGCACCCCGAAGAGCAACGTCGTCAAAGACCGCGTCACGGCGAGGGCGCCTGCCAGACCGAAGGCCAGGCCCAGCGCGATCAATCCGAGGCCCTGCCGCAGAATCATCGACAGCACCCTAAAACGGCTCGCGCCGAGCGCCATGCGCGTCCCGATCTCGTTGGTCCGGCGCGCCACGGCGAATGCCAGCAAGCCGTACACGCCGATCGCCGTGAGCGCCAATGCCAGGGCCGCGAACAACCCCAACAGCCAGGCGTCGAAGCGCGGCGACGCGGTGGTCCTCGCCAGAATCTCGTTCATGGGACGGAGGCGTTCGATCTTCTGGCGCGGCTCGATCTCCGAGATCGCCTGCCGCAACTGTTGCGCCGAAACGCCGCCGCGCACCACCCACGACATGCCGTTCCCATACCAATCGGATTGCGCGGCGGCCAGGTAGATCGTGGGTCTGGCCGGCCTTTGGATCGACTGTGTCTTCACGTCCGCCACCACGCCGATCACTTCACGCGCCGGATTCGGAACTTCGAGTAGCACCCGGTTCCGCATTTTTCCGAGCAGGACGCGGTCGCCCACGGGATTTCCGTTGGGCCACCACTCGCGAGCCACGGCCTCGTTGACGAGCACGACCTGCGGCGCGGAAGCGGTGTCGCGCGCCGTAAAGCCGCGCCCCCGCAGAATCGGCGTTCCCATCGTCTCGAAGTAGCCCGGCGTCACCCGGCGAATCTCCATGCCGCCGATGCTGTGCTCCGCATTGCTCTCCTGTTGTGCGGGGAAGTTGGCCGTGCCGTTGAGTGGCAGAGTGTCGGCCGCGGCGACGCCGTGGACTCCCGGCACAGCGCGCAGCCGGTCGATCAAAGCCGATTCGAAGCTCCAGGGATCGGTCCCGGTCCGATACCCGCCCTGCGGCGGTGGCAGCCGGAACGTCAACAGCCCTTCCGGCGTGAATCCCAGCCGCTCCTGTCGCAGCCGATGGACGGTCTGAATCAACAGCGCCGCCGAGACCAATAACGTAACCGACAATGCCACCTCGCTCACTACCAGGAAACTACGGGCGCGCTGCCGCGCCGCGGAGTTGCTCCCTCGTCCCGCCGCCTTCAGCGTCTCCTGCACGTCCACCCGCGACGCCGCGAGAAACGCCGGCAGGCTGAAGAGCATCCCGGCGCCGAGTGAGATCGCGACCGCGAACGCCAGCACCGGCGTCTCCAGGCTGATCGGCGCGGACGACGGCAGGCTGAAAGGAACCAGCGCGAGCAGTCCGTCCAGCGACCAGTACGCCGTGAGCACTCCGGCGGCGCTGCCGGCCAGAGCGAGCAGCATACTCTCCAGCAGAAACTGCCGCAGGAGCCTTCCGCGTCCGCTGCCGAGCGCGAGCCGCACCGCGATCTCCCGTTGCCGCGCCGACAGTCGCGCCAGCAGCAGGCTCCCCAGGTTCGTGCAGGCGATCAGCAGCAGAAGCGCCACCGCGCCGAGCAGAAGGAGCAGGTTGTCGCGCACATTCCCCGTCAGCGACTCCTGGTATGGCGTGACCGGAAGCACGCGATCCTTGACGGCGTTCGGATCGGGATGCGCGCGGCGGAAACTCGCCATAAGAGCGATCGCCTCGGCATTGGCCTGTCGCGCCGTTATGCCGGGTTTCAGCCGCGCGATCATCTGTGTGTTGAATCCGTTGTCGTCGGCCGAGCCCACGGGACGCAGCGGAACGTACGCGTCGGCGGCCGTCGGAAACCAGAACCGGGCCGGCAGCACGCCCGCAATGGTGAAGCTGCGATCGTCGAGCGTCACCGCGCGGCCAACCACGCCCGGATCGCCACCGAAGGCGCGCCGCCACAAGCCGTCGCTGAGGATGATTGCCTGCGGACCGCGGGCGCGCGTTTCGCCGGCCGTGAACTCGCGGCCCAGCGCCAGAGGCGTTCCCAGCGTGCGAAAGAAATCCGTGGTGACGCTCATGGCGCCGATCCATTCCTCGCGCGGTCCGAGGACCAGCCGCCGGTTGGACACGCCGCGATGGCCGGCGGCGGAAACGAACGAAGCGCTGTTCTCCTTCCAGAACTCGAATTCCGCAATGGTGACGCTTTGGCCGACGGCGACCACCCGCTCGGGCTCGGGGAAGGGAAGCGGATGCAGCAGAACGGCATGCACCACGGTGAATACGGCCGTGTTCGCCCCGACGCCGAGCGCCAGCGACAGAACCGCCATGGCCGTAAACCCCGGCGTCTTCCGCAGGGCGCGCAGCCCGTATCGAAGATCTTGCGAAATGGTCTCCAGCCACGCGACGGTGTTCATACGATAGATCTCCTCGCGAATGACCGTAGGGTTCCCGAACTTCCGCCGCGCCGCCTGGCGCGCCTCCCCTGGAGGTAGGCCGCGCGCAATATTGTCGTCCGTCTCGAGGTCCAGGTACGCCTCTACCTCGCGGGCCCTCTCGCGATCCCATTGGCGTCGGCGGAAGAATCGGCTCCAGCCCATTTGGTCCGTATTATACTCCCATAGACGATCGACCGGAAGGAACGTGAGCCCACGCCGCAAATAATTTTGACGCAGCTAAACACCACAAGAAGTTCGACTGGTAGCCGTGGGCATTTCTTCCGCGGATATAATAAGACCACGTGTACACCTTCTGGGTATACCTGCCGGTCGTCCTTGCCGCCCTTGTCTGGAACTTCGTCGCCGGGAGGGACAGCGCCGCCGTCTGGGCAGGCTCGCTGATCGCCGGTCTCGCCCTCTGGACCCCCATCGAGTATCTCGTCCACCGCTACGCCCTGCACCGGATGGCGCCCCACTACCAACACCACGACGAGCCTACGGTGGTCGCATACATCTTCGCGCCGCTCTGGCTCTCCGGGTCGTCGGCCGTCCTGCTCTGGGGATTGCTCGCGCTGGCGGCCGGCTCGTGGCGCCGCGGCGCGCTGGTCGAGGCCGGAACCATCGCCGGCTATCTTCTCTATGAGGCCGTGCACGTCCGCATTCACAGCGCCGTGGCGGGAGGCCCCGTGCTGCGGGCGCTGCGCAAGCACCACTTCTATCACCACTTTGCCGACGATACCCGATGCTACGGCGTGACGTCGCCGGTTTGGGACCGCGTCTTCGGAACGGTTGCCGACCCGCGAGCATCCGTGCCGAATTTCCCGTATCATGGGCCTGACCATGGAGCCGCCGACCTCGACATTCACGCTGCTCGAGAAGGCCAGAAACGGGGATGACGAAGCCCTTTCCCGCGCTTTCGAGAAGTCTCGCCGCCGTCTGGCGGTGCTGATCCACTTCAAACTCGCGCCGCGCGATTCCGCCGACGCCGAAGACGTTTTACAGGAGACGTGCCTGCGCGCCCTCCGCGCCATCGACCGGTTTCAGTACCAATCTCCGGGCAGCTTCGTCCGCTGGCTCTCCTCCATCGCCGAGCACGTCATCGTCGACCGCGCGCGATACCGTAGCCGCGAGTGCCGCGCTGGCGAGGAAGTTCCCTTCCGCTCCGCCAGCAACCCCCTCGGTCCCGAGCCCGCCGACAGCCGCACACCGAGCCGCCTGTTCGCGCAGGAGGAGGCCATGCAGCGCCTCCTCGACCGCCTCGCCGCCCTCCCGGAGAATTACCGCGAGGCAATTCTCATGGCCAAAATCGAAGGTCTTTCGACCGCCGAGATGGCCGAGCGCCTGGGCAAATCGCGCGAAGAGGTTTCGCAGCTTGTCTTCCGCGCGGTCAAGCGATTTCGCGCCATCTGCGAGGCGTCGGCATGACGGACGATCCCCGTGAGCGGCTACTCGCTGAGCCGCTCGCGGATCATCTCGACCGCCGGCAGCCCACCACCAGCACACTGATTCCGGAACTCGCCCCGGAATTGGCCGCGCTCGCCGAGATCGACCGCGTCCTCGATCCGCCGTCCGCCCTCCCCGAGCGCCTCTCCGGCCACCGCATCGTCGCCGAGATCGGTTCCGGCGGCATGGGCCGCGTCCTGCTGGCGATCGACGAAGCCCTCGGACGCAAGGTCGCCATCAAGACGCTGGCGCCGCGGTACGCCGAAGACGCCGTCCTGCGCGCGCGATTCATGCACGAGGCCCGCGCCATGGCGCGCCTCAGCCACCCGAATATCGTTCGCATCTACCACCTCGGACCCGCGGAGGAGCCGCCACACTTCGTCATGGAGTGCCTGGAAGGCGCGCCGCTCACGCGCGCCGCCGCCCGGCTGACCTTCGACCAGAAGGCCGAGTTGATGCACAAGGTCGTGCTCGCCGCGCAATTCCTCCACGAGCAGAGCATCATCCATCGCGACCTCAAGCCCGCCAATATCCTGGCCGGCCCTGACCTCGAACCGAAGCTCCTCGACTTCGGACTGGCGCTCGACCTGGGCGGCCAGGAGCGGCTTTCCAAGATCGGCGAGATCGCCGGCACGCCCGAGTACCTCTCGCCCGAACAGGCCGCCGGCGCCGGGAAACTCGACGCACGCAGCGATGTCTTCTCGCTCGGCGCCATCCTCTACGAACTGCTCGCCGGCGCCGCCCCCTTTGCCGGCGACACCGTCGGCGAACTCCTGCGCCGCATTCGAGAAGACGATCCGCAACTGCCCCGCCGTCTCAATTCCGATGTCCCGCACGCCCTGCAGAACATCTGTCTGAAGGCCCTCGAAAAGGATCCCCTGTTGCGGTATGGCTCGGCGCGCGAAATGGCCGATGACCTGCGCCGCTTCCTCGCCCGCGAGCCCGTGCTCGCCGCCCCCGCGGCCTACGCCCGCATGATCGCCAAGAAGGTCGGACAGCATCTCACCGACCTCGAAGGCTGGCGGCGCGACCGCATCCTCTCTGACGCCGAGTACGATTCCATCCGCCATCGCTATGACCGCCTCATGGAGCGCGAAGACGCCTGGATACTGGAAGCCCGCCGCCTCACCCTGCCGCAAGTGACGCTGTACCTCGGCGCCTGGGTGGTCGCCGTCGGGGCGGCGCTCCTGACGTACTTCCCCTATTCGAAGTTGGCAGGGCTGCCGGCGGTTCTGGTCGCCTGGGCGGCTTCGGCGCCGCTCATCTGGATCGGTGTCCGCGACTGGAAGCGGGGCCATTTCCGCGTGGCGATCGCCTATATGATCGCGTTCTGTCTGGTCGTGCCGGTGAGCGCGCTGGTGACGTGGGAGGAGGCTGGCTGGTTCACCCGCTTCACCCAGGGCAAGATCGATCTCGAGCTCTTTCACAAACTGGAATTTCCCAAACAGGCCACCAATGCGCAGATGTGGTGGGCGCTCATCGCCGGCCTGCCCGTGTGCTGGTGGCTGCGCCGTTTCACCCGCGCGCCGGTCTTTTCGCTGATGTTCGCGGTCCTCTCCGCGACCTTGTGCGGTGTCGCGCTGCTCCGCATCGGGATGCTCGACTGGATCGACCACGATCCCGGCCGTCCCTACTTCTATCTCATCCCGTGCGCCGCCCTTTTCATGACGGCCGGTTTTATTCTGGAGAACTGCCGCCAGCTCGACGACTCGCGCTACTTCTACCCGTTTGCCGTCGCCTTCACCTGGGCGGCCCTCACCGGAGTAGTCGCTTATCACGAGCCGTATGCGAACTGGTTGAAATCGGTGGCGCCATGGACCCGCGGACAGCTCGGCTATCTTTATATCGCCAACGCCGCGATCTACTTCCTGCTCGACCGGCTATGCGAGTTGGAATCCTCCCCCCAGGTGCGTCTCGTCGGAAAGGCGTTCCGATTCGTCATTCCGGGACACGTCATGACGTCGTTGCTGGTGCTCGGCATCGACGCCAAGTCCCATACCGAACAGCGCGTCTTCGAGTGGCTGCTGCCCGCGGTCGCCTGCGCCTTCGTCTTTGGAAGCATCCCGCGTCAGATGAAGAACTTCTTCGTCACCGGCCTGTTCTTCTTCGCGATCGCCGTCTTCCGCCTGCAGCAGGAAGTCTTCAACGACCGCGCCGGCTGGCCCCTCCTGCTCCTCGCGGCCGGCCTGGCGCTGATGCTCGCCGCCGCGCACTATGCGCCCATTCGCGTGACCCTGGCGCGCCGCTTGCGCCAGATCCGGCATAACTGATATCCGCCAATTCCAAGGCCCGCGCGATCCCGACCGGAAAGAGCTGGAAGCCCCTCGATCGGGCCGAATCGCTCCGATCCCACCCTGCACGGGGAGTAACACGGAAATATTCCCTCCTCCAGATGCAATTTCCGCCTCCCGATGTCGCTGTTCTTTACGGAGGTAGAAAAATGAAACTCACGTTTGTGCTAGTTGCGGCGGCCGCAGTCTTCACCACCGGCTGCACCGAATTTGTCTCTCTCAACCCGTTCGTCCCCGAACAGGAAGCTGTCATGGATCCCGCCCTGCTTGGCGTTTGGACAAGTGACGATGCCACCTTCATCGTCAAGCAGAACGACAAGGCTTACTCCATCGCATACATGGAAAAAGGCCCCACCGCGATGAAGTTCGAAGGTCACCTGATCAAGGTCGGCGACGCGAAACTGCTGGACGTTCTCTCCATTACCGAGGACCCGTTCGTGCTTCCGGCGCATCTTCTGGTCCGCGTCTGGACCGGCGGCCATACGCTGCGCTGGGCGTTCCTCGATACCGGTTGGCTCAAAGACCAGGCGGGCCGGCAAGGCGCCGTCCAGACGATCGACAAGCGGACAGTGGTCACGGCTGCCGGGCCGGCGGCGCGCGAAGCGCTGTTGAAGCTTGCCGCCGATGACAAAGCCTACGACAACACCAATACCCTCACCAGGGTCCAATAGGGGTGAGGAAAAGCGCACTGCGGTACGATAGCGCGAGGGCCCCATGCTGACCGACCGTTCCCGAAACGTCCTTCTCTTCCTGCTCGTCGCTTGTCTGCCGGCGTGCTCGATCAAGCGAATGGCAGTGAACAAAATCGGCAACGCGCTGGCGTCGGGTGGCTCGAGCTACGAGACCGACAACGATCCCGAACTGGTCGCCGGCGCCATCCCGTTCAGCCTGAAGTTGATGGAGAGCCTGCTTGCCGAATCGCCGAAGCATACCGCCCTGTTGACCGGAGTCGCCAGCGGCTTTACCGAGTACGCCTACGTCTTCGTCGACCAGAAGGCCGACGAGCTCCGCGCCACTGACCTGGAACGCAGCGACGAGTTGCGCGAACGCGCCCGCAAGCTCTATCTCCGCGCGCATGCCTATGGCGTCCGCGGCCTGGAGACGCGCTATCCGCGCTTCGCGTCGCTCCTCGAAAGCGACGCCGAGACCGCTCTCTCGCGCACGAAAAAACGCGATGTCCCGCTTCTGTATTGGACGGCCGCGTCGCTCGGGCTCGCCATCTCGGGTTCGCAGGACAAGCCGGAGATGATCGGCCGCCTTCCCCTGGTGCAAGCCATCATCCAGCGCGTGGTGCAGTTGGACGAAGAGTGGAACGCCGGCGCCGTCCCCGAATTCCTCATCTCCATCGAGGGCGCCCGCAGCGACACCAGCCGCGAGGCGCAGCAGAAAGCCATGCGCTCCCACTTCGAGAAGGCGCTGGCGATCTCCAAGGGCAAGCGCGCCGCAACCTACGTGACCTTCGCCGAGAACGCTTGCGTGCCCGCGCAGAACGCCGCCGAATTCAAGTCGCTGTTGCAAAAAGCCCTCGCCATCGACACCGAATCGACGGAAGAGAACCGTCTCCCCAACCTGATCGCGCAACACCGCGCCAAGTGGCTCCTGGGCAGAATGAACGAGCTTTTCCTGCAGCCGTAACGCCGAACGGAATTCACCATGATGCAACGAATCCTACTCTCCCTCGCGCTCTTCGCGTCCGCCGCTGGCGCGCAGACGGTCGAAATCAAGATGGCTACCCTTGCTCCCAAGGGGTCGCCCTGGTTCCAGGTGCTGGAGAAGATGAACGCCCGTTGGCAGCATATCTCCGGCAACAAAGTCCGCCTGATCCTCTATTCCGGCACCATGGGCGACGAGCCCGAAATCGTCAACAAGCTGCGCGTCAAACAGATTCAGGCAGTGGCGCTGTCCGGCGCGGGCATGAGCGACATCGAACCCGGCGTCATGGCGCTCCAGATCCCTCTCATGTTCGACTCGTACGAAGAGCTCGATTACGTCCGCGACCGCATAGCTCCCCGCCTCGAGAAGATGGTCGACGCCAAGGGATATCTCGTCCTCAACTGGGGCGACGCGGGATGGGTCCACGTTTTCTCCCGCGCCCCCGTGACGCGCGTCGACGAGCTCCGCAAGCTGAAGCTCTTCACCTGGGCGGGCAACACCGACGAGCTCGAGTTATGGAAGGCGAACGGCTTTAACGCCATCGCCATGCCCGCCACGGATATCGTCTTCGGCCTCGCCAATAAGCTCATCGACGCGGTGCCCACCACCCCGCTCTACGCCGAATGGAACCAGTGCTTCACTATGGCGAAATACATGTCCGACATCAAGTGGGCGCCCCTGGTCGGCGCGACGCTGGTGTCGAAAGCCGCATGGGAGCAGGTCCCGGCCGCCAGCCGCGAGGCGATGCTCAGAGCCGCCCGCGATTCCGGCGAGGAAATGCGGACTAGTATTCGCAGCATGGGCGATAAGGCTGTCACTGCCATGATGGCCGGCGTTCCCGGCAAGACCAGCCAGAAGCTGACCGTCGTGCATGCCGACGACGCCGCGCGCGCGGACTGGCAGAAACAGACCGAAGCCGTCTATCCCAAAATCCGCGGCAAGCTCGTCCCCGCGGAGCTGTTCGACGAGGTTCGCCGCCTCCGCGACGAATACCGCGCGCGAGCCGGGAAGGCGTCGAAGTGAAGATCGAGCGGTGGCTCGCGATTGCGGCCCTCTCGCTGCTGTCCCTGCTGCCGGCCCTGGAGATGGGCCTGCGGCACCTCGGCGTGGGCGGGCTTCCTGGCGCGGCCGCTCTCACACAGCATCTGACCCTCTGGGTCGCGTTCCTCGGCGCCGCCCTGGCGGCGGGCTCCGATCGCCTCCTCTCGCTTTCTGCGAACACCTTCCTGTCCGAGCGGTCGGCCCGTCCTGTGCGGGTCTTTACCTCCGCCGTCACCGCGGCGGTTGCGCTCTGCCTCGCCTGGGCCAGCCTCCAGTTTGTGCTCGCCGAGCGTCAGGGCGGCGCGCTGCTGATGCAGGGAACTCCGAAATGGATCGCCGAGACCATCATGCCGGCGGGCTTCCTGCTGATCGCCCTCCGCGCCGCCATGGGAGCCTCCTCCTCGAGCCGGCTTCGCGCGATCGCTGCCGCCGGCCTGCTCGTTCCCGTCATCCTGTACGTCGCCCCGCCGCATCAGAGCTGGCTCGTGTGGCTCGGCAGCGCGGTGCTCATCACCGCCTCTGTCCTCGGCCTGCCCATCTTCGCCACCCTCGGCGGTCTCGCCCTGCTGCTGTTTTGGAATGCGGCCGTTCCCGTGGCCTCCGTGCCCGTAGCCACCTATGGTCTCGTTGCATCGGCATTTCTCCCGTCGTTGCCGCTGTTCACTTTCGCCGGCTACCTCCTCGTCGAAGGCGGCGCCAGCCAGCGGCTGTTGCGCGCCTACAATGCGTTGTTCGGCTGGCTGCCCGGCGGTCTCACCATTACCACCGCCGTCGCCTGCGCCGTCTTCACCTTCGCCGGCTCCGGCGTGACCATCATCTCCATGGGCGGACTGCTCCTGCCGATGCTCGTCAAAGCGCGCTACCCGGAGCGATTCTCTATCGGCCTGATCAACGGCTCCGGGTCGTTGGGCTTTCTCTTCCCGCCGAGCATCCCCGTGATTCTCTACGGCATTCGCTCCATGACCCCCATCTCGACCCTCTTCAAAGCCGGCTTCCTCCCCGGCATGTTGATGGTCGCGATGGTCTGCGCGTACGGTGTTCTTCAGGGCGTCCGTCATAAGACAGAGCGCGCCGGCTTCTCCTTTGCGGAGGCCCGCCGCGCGCTGTGGGAAGCCAAGTGGGAGCTTGCCGTGCCGGCGCTTGTCCTGGTCGGCCTATTCGGCGGCCTCGGGACCATTGTCGAGGCAGGCGCGATCACCGTCGTCTACTCCTTCGTCGTAGAGTGCCTGATCCTGCGCACCTTCTCGGCGCGCCGCGACTTCCCGAAGGTGGCGGTGGAATGCGTGGTGGTCGTCGGCGGCCTGCTGCTCATCATCGGCGTGGCGGTCGGCCTCACCAACTACCTCGTCGACGCCCAGGTTCCCGACGTCCTGACCGCGTGGGTGCACGACCACATCCACTCGAAGTATGTCTTTCTCCTGCTGCTCAACCTGCTGCTGCTGGTGAAGGGCTCCTTCATGGACGTCTATTCCGCGATCATCGTGATGGTGCCGATTCTGGCGCCGATCGCCGAAAGCTTCGGCATCGACCCCGTGCAGATGGGCATCATCTTCCTCGCCAATCTGGAGTTGGGCTACCTGACGCCACCCATCGGCATGAATCTCTGCTACAGCGCCTACCGCTTCAAGCAGCCCATGACCGCCGTATATCGCGCGACGCTGCCGTTCTACCTGATTCTGTGCGCGGGCGTCCTGCTGGTGACCTATGTCCCGCAGTTGACCGCGCTCTCCGTCGAATGGCTGGACCGGTTGGGCTTATAGGAGGCGGATCTCACTTCACTGCGTCCGACGCATGGTAAGAGCTGCGCACCAGTGGGCCCGCCTCCACGTGCGCGTATCCCATCTCCTGCCCGGCGCGGCGGAACTCGTCGAATTCCTCCGGCGCGACGTACCGCACGATCGGCAGATGTTTCGGCGAAGGCCGCAGGTATTGCCCGAGCGTCAGAATGTCGACGTTGCTCGCCCGCAGGTCGCGCATGACCTCGAGCACCTCCTCGGCTTTCTCTCCCAACCCGAGCATCAGCCCGCTCTTGGTCGGCGTCGCCGGCGCAACCCGCTTGGCGTGCGCCAGCACGTCAAGTGACCGTTCGTAGCGAGCTCCCAGCCGCACCTGGCGGTAAAGGCGCGGGACGGTCTCGGTGTTGTGATTCAGGACGTCGGGCGCGGCCTCCATGACCGTTTCGACAGCCTCGTGGCTGCCCTGAAAGTCGGGGATCAGCACCTCGACCCCGCAGCCCGGAATACGATGCCGGATCGCGCGTATCACCAGCGCGAACAACTCCGCGCCGCCGTCTTCCCGGTCGTCGCGGTTGACGCTGGTGATGACCGCGAATTTCAAACCCATCGCCGCCACCGCCTCTGCCACGCGCTGCGGCTCGTCGTAATCCACCGGCAGCGGCGCCCCCTTCTGCACCGCGCAAAATCCGCACCGCCGCGTGCAGACATTCCCCAGGATCATGAAGGTGGCCGTGCGTTGATTCCAGCACTCGCCGACATTCGGGCACGCCGCGCTTTCGCAAACCGTATGCAGCCGCAGCCGCTCGATAAGGCTCTTCAACTCTTGGTAATTTTCGCCCGCCGGAGCCGGCGCGCGCAGCCACTTCGGACGGTCGAGTTTGGGGGCGATGGAAACCAGCACTTGTACCCATTGTAGCGGCACAGAGCGTCATACCCCGGGGCGGAGGTGCGCCACTCCGCTCCCCCTCAGGCCCCGCCGTCGTGGCAAGCTGTTAGCTTGTGACCCGAGAGGAAATCCGCCTCGAAGAAGCCCGCCAGAAACAGGCCCACTGGCAACGATGGGGTCCCTACCTCGCCGAACGCGCGTGGGGCACCGTGCGCGAGGACTATAGTCCCCTTGGCAAACCCTGGTCCTACTTCCCCCACGATCACGCGCGCTCCCGTGTCTACCGTTGGAACGAGGATGGCATCGCTGGAATCTCCGACCGCCACCAGTACATCTGTCTCGCCCTCGCCCTCTGGAACGCCCGCGACCCCATCCTCAAAGAGCGGCTCTTCGGCCTCAACGGCGACGAGGGCAACCACGGCGAGGACGTTAAGGAGTGCTACTTCTACCTCGACAGCACCCCCACTCACTCGTACATGAAGTTCCTCTACAAATACCCCCAGGCCGAATTCCCGTATGCGCGCTTGATCGAAGAGAATCGCAGGCGCGGCCGCCAAAGCCCCGAATACGAACTCCCCGACACCGGCGTCTTCGATGACGGCCGGTATTTCGACGTGACCGTCGAGTACGCCAAATCCTCGCCCGAGGACATCCTCGGACGAATCTCCGTCACCAATCGAGGGCCCGAAGCCACGACCCTCCACGTCCTCCCTACCGTCTGGTTCCGCAATACATGGTCGTGGGGAAACGACGAAGGGCCGCCGCCCTCCCTCTCCGCCGCCATGGACGGGATCGAGCTGGACCATTGGCAGCTCGGACGCCGGTTGCTGGCGTGTGAAGGCGCCCCGGACCTCCTCTTCACCGGGAACGATACCAATCGGGAACGCCTCTTCGGAGTTCCCAATGAGACGCCATACGTCAAGGACGGCATCGGCCGCTATGTGGTCAATGGCGCCGCCGGCGCCGTGAATCCCGCGCGCCAGGGAACCAAGGCGGCGGCTCACTACGTCCTCTCGCTCGGACCCGGTGAGACCCAAACCGTGCGCCTGCGCCTCGCACCTGCGGGCGCGCCGGCCGGTTTCGGCCCGCCCTTCGAAGAGGTCTTCGCCGGCCGTCTCCGCGAAGCGGACGAGTTCTATGCCACCGTCATCCCCGCCGATCTCTCCTGCGACGCCCGCGCCGTCATGCGGCAGGCGTTCGCCGGAATGTTGTGGTCCAAGCAGTTCTACTCGTACGCCGTTCGCGATTGGCTGAACGGCGACCCCGCCGAGCCGCCTCCCCCCGTCGAGCGATTTAGCGGGCGCAACCGCGATTGGACCCACCTCTACAACGCCGATGTCATCTCGATGCCGGACAAATGGGAGTATCCGTGGTACGCCGCCTGGGACCTCGCCTTCCACTGCGTGCCGCTGGCCCTGATCGACGCCGAGTTCGCCAAGCAGCAGCTCGTCTTGATGACGCGCGAATGGTACATGCACCCCAACGGGCAGCTTCCCGCCTATGAGTGGGAGTTTGGCGACGTCAACCCGCCCGTCCACGCGTGGGCCGCCTGGCGCGTCTACAAAATCGATAAGAAGCGCCGTGGTGTGGGCGACCGCTCCTTCCTCGCGCGCGTCTTTCAGAAACTCCTCCTCAACTTCACATGGTGGGTCAATCGAAAAGACAGTGAAGGCCGCAATGTCTTCCAGGGCGGCTTCCTCGGCCTCGACAACATCGGCGTTTTCGACCGGAGCAAGCCGCTTCCCACCGGCGGCTTCATCGAACAGGCCGACGGCACCGGTTGGATGGCGATGTACTGCCTCAACCTCCTCGCCATCGCCATGGAACTCGCCAGCGAAGACCCCGTGTACGAAGATGTGGCCAGCAAGTTCTGGGAGCATTTCCTGTACATCGCCGGCGCCATCAACCACCTCGGCAGCGATGGATCGGGCATGTGGGACGATACGGACGGCTTCTACTACGACGTCCTCAAGCTGCCCGACGATGGGCATGTTCCCTTGAAGGTGAGGTCGGTGGTCGGCCTGATTCCGCTGTTTGCCGTGGAGACGCTCGAGCCCGCAATCGTCGACAAGCTCCAGGGCTTTAAGCGCCGCCTCGACTGGTTCATCGCGCACCGCCAGGATCTCACCCACAACGTCGCCAGCATGCACGCTCCCGGAGAAGGAGAGCGCCGCCTGCTCTCGATTGCCGATAGCGGGCAGTTGCGGCGCATCCTGCGCGTCATGCTCGACGAGAACGAATTCCTGTCGCCCTATGGGATCCGCGCCTTGTCGCACTACCACCGCGACCATCCCTTTGTGCTGCGCGCCGACGGCCGCGAATTCAGCGTCGATTACGAGCCCGGCGAGTCCGAGACCCCGCTCTTCGGCGGCAATTCGAACTGGCGCGGGCCCATCTGGTTGCCGGTCAACTTCCTCCTCATCGAATCGCTCCAGAAGTTTCACCACTACTTCGGCGACGAATTCCGCGTCGAATGCCCCACCGGCTCCGGCCGCCTGATGACGTTATGGGAAGTCGCGGCCGAACTCTCGCGCCGTCTCACCCGGCTCTTTCTCAAGGACGACGACGGCCGGCGCCCTATTCACGGCGCGAATGGCCGCTATCGCGACGACCCGAATTGGCGCGACCTCGTTCTCTTCTACGAGTACTTCCACGGCGACAACGGCGCGGGTCTCGGCGCGAGCCATCAGACCGGCTGGACAGGCCTCGTCGCCAAACTCCTCCAGCAGAGCGGCGAGCGCGTGCAGGAAAGCCCCACCGACGGAGTGTGGTGATCGGTCTTTGCTCTTGAAAAAGAGACAAACGCAGGCTATATTATTAACAAGTCTCGTAATCAGGGTTAGTTTGGTAAATCGAAAGGCGCACGCTAGACGTGTGTCTGTAGTAATTCAGGAGCCAAACTATGCCTTGTCGACGCCTGTTCGCATTCCTTGTCACGGCCTCTCTCGCCGCAACTTTCCTCCATGCCCAGGTCGCGGGACGCTTGAGCGGCGTTGTGGTCGATCAGACCGGCGCAGCCGTGCCGGCCGCGGCTGTTAACGTTTTCGTCACCGGCGGTAAAGAGCCGGTATTCAAGGGCCAAACCAATGAGTCGGGACAGTTCTCCTTTCCCACCGTTAGGCCCGACACTTACGATGTAGCCGTTGAAGCCAAGGGCTTCAGCAAGGTCACGGTTCGCGAAGTCAAGGTCTCGCCCGTTCAGGAAACAGCCCTCGCCGCGATCCGCCTCGAAGTGCAGTCCACCAGCACCACCGTCGAAGTCGCCTCCGATGTCCAGGCGGTGCAGCTCTCCAATTCTGAAATCGCCTCCACCGTCACCTCCGCCCAGGTGAATAACCTGCCGGTGCTGGGTCGCCAGGTGAACACGCTGTTCCAAACCCAGGCCGGCGTGTCATCGGGCAGCAACACCACCAACGTCAATGGCCTTCGCCCGTCGTTCTCCAATGTGACGCTCGACGGCATCAACATTCAGGACAATTTCACCCGCACCAACGATCTCGATTACGCGCCCATGCGCACCACCATCGACCAGGTGGCGGAGATCACCGCCGCCACGTCGAATCCGAATATCGCGCTCGGCGGCGGCGCTTCGCAGTTCGTCCTCTCCACCAAGTCCGGCTCCAACGCGTTCCACGGCACCGTCTACTGGTACAACCGCAACAGCGCCCTCGCCGCCAACGACTGGTTCAACAACCAGTCCGGCACCGCCAGGAGCCGCATCGATCTCAACCAGCCCGGCGCCGCGCTCGGCGGCCGCATCATCCGCGACAAGCTGTTCTTCTACACGAACTACGAGCTCTACCGGAACAAACAGCAGTCCAGCCGCCTGCGCACCGTCCTCACCGATTCGGCGCGCACCGGCGTCTACAAGTATCGCGACGCCGCCGGCAACGTGCAGTCGGTCAACCTGACCAGTCTGCGGAATTTCACCATCGATCCCACTATCAAGTCGATGATCGGCTCATTGCCGGCCGGCAACACGACCGGAACGGGCGATGGCCTCAATACCACCGGCTACCGTTTCAACGCCCGCTCCAACGAGTTCCGCGACCAGTTCGTCTTCAAAAGCGACTACTACCTGAACTCGAAGAACAGCATCACCGGCACCTATAACTACATCAACAACCCCACCGACCGCCCGGACCAGGGCAATTTCTACACCGTCGTGCCTCCGGTGAGCAACACCATTAAGGATCACCTGCTCTCCCTGGCGTGGCGCTGGACGGTCTCTCCAACCCTGACCAACGAGCTGCGCGGCGGCTTCCTCCGCTCGAACACGGCGTTTCTCGACAGCAACGATTACGCCAAGTACCTTCTCGGCGGGCTGGTGTTTTCGAATCCCAATAACACGTTCCTGCAGCAGGGACGCCAGACCAACACCTATAACTTTCAGGACAACGCCAATTGGTCAAGAGGGAAGCACGACGTCGCATTCGGCTTCCAGACGCAGCTCCTGCGCATCTCGCCGTTCAACGACGCCGGCATTGTGCCGACCTTGACGCTCGGCATCAGCGCCGCCAACACCACCGGCCTCACCGCCAACGATCTGCCGGGCATCCGCGCCAGCGACTTGACCACGGCCAACGGGCTGTACGCGAACCTCGCCGGCATCGTCAGCAGCGCCGCGCAAACCTTCAACGTCACCAGCACGACCTCTGGCTTCGTTCCCGGCGCGACCAATCTCCGCCAGCTCGGCAACGACATCCACGCCGCCTACGTGCAGGACAAGTGGCGCGTGCGCCCCAACCTCACTTTGAATCTCGGCGTCCGCTACGAGTATTGGACGCCCATGAACGAGAAGAACGGCCTCTACCTCGCGCCCCGCCTCCAAAACAACGATCCGCGCGCCTCCGTGCTCGATCCGAACGCCGTGCTCGATTTCATCGGCGGCCCCTCAGGCCGTCCGTTCTACCACTCGCAGAAGACCAACTTCGGACCGAATCTCGGCTTCGCCTGGGATCCCTTCAAAAAGGGCACGACGTCGGTTCGCGGCGGCTATTCGATTTCGTTCGTCAATGACAACATTCTGACCTCGTTCCGTAGCGTCGTGAGCCAGAGCAACGGCCTGGCGTTCGGCAATACGATCCCGAACCTGACCGCGTCGCTGGCCAGCCCCCCCGTGGTGACGGCCCCGGTCTACAAAGTGCCCCGCACTCTGGCTGACAACTTCGCGATCACGTCGTCCAGCTTCACCGGCATCCCCGACCCCAATATCAAGACGCCGTACGTGCACCAGTGGAACATCGGCATCGAGCACGATTTCAAAGGCACGATCGTCGCGGTCCGCTATCTCGGCAACCGCGGCACGAACCTGATGCGGTCCATCGATTACAATCAGGTGCTCTACAATGCCAACGGCTTCCTGGCGGATTTCCAGCGCGCGCAGAATAACGCGCGGCTCTCGCAGGCCGCCGGCGGCGCTTTCAACGGCGCCTACAATCCGGCCATCGCGGGCAGCCAGCAGTTGACGGTGTTCCCGTTGCTCGCCAATGGCGGCAGCCTCACCAGCTCGAGCGTGCAGCAGTTTCTGCAGCGCGGCGAGGTGGGTGAACTGGCCAACCAGTACATGGTCAACCGCACCAACGGCTCGGTCAGCTTCTGGCCCAATCCCAACGTCCAGGGCGCGCGCGTCCTCACCAACGGCGGCTTCTCCAACTACCACGCCGCGCAGATCGAAGTGACCAAACGCACCCGGTCCGGCCTGCAGGGCCAGTTCAGCTACACCTTCGGCAAGGCCCTCGGCAACACCTCCGGCGATTCGCAGACGGCCAATGAAGCCCTCCTCGATAACAACAATCCGAGCCTGGAGTACGCCCGCTCTCCGTTCGATCTGCGGCACGTCTTGAAGGCGAATTTCACCTACGAGTTGCCCTACGGCAAGGGCAAACGCTGGAGCGGCAACCGGGTCATGAACGGCGTTCTCGGCGGCTGGGCCCTCAGCGGTATTTGGGTCTATTCCTCCGGCGCGCCCTTCTCGGTGCTCTCCGGCTACGGCACGCTGAACCGCGAAGGCAACACCACCGAGCATCTCTCCGACGCCGTCAACACCGCATCCGTGCGCGGCGACGTCCCCAACCTCAATTCGCTCACCAGCGGAATCTGGAAGACCGGCGACACGGTCTATTTCATCAATCCGTCGGTGATCAACGTGGGGGCCGATGGCCGTGGCGCCGCGTCGCCGGGTTCCGCCCCCTTCTCGGGACAGATCTTCTTCAACCCGGACGCCGGCCAGGTCGGCAATCTGCAGCGCCGGATGTTCTCCGGTCCGTGGCAGTGGTCGTTCGACGCCTCGGTCAAGAAGTCGTTCAATATCACGGAGCGCCATCACCTGGATCTCCATTTCGACTTCTTCAACTTCATGAACCATCCGACGTTCTACGTGTACCCCTCGACGGGCGGCGACTACGGTTTCCTGACCCCGTTCACCATCAACAGCACGGCGTTCGGCCAGGTCTCCGGCATGAACTTCAACCCGCGCATCCTGCAAATTGGCGCGCGCTATAAGTTCTAGTCCAAAACGGCCGGGCGTCCTCCGGGGTGCCCGGCCCTTACGCGCGCACGCGAGAAATATTTTTCCCGCAAGATGCGATGGTGGAGGGGCATGGCGTAGCACAAGCGAGAGTAGGCGTCAGCCCCGCCGATTCGGCGCCCCACAAAAGTCTTTCAGGACTTGTACTCCGAAATCGACCGATTTGGACTATTATTGTTCAAGGCGATCTCGCTTCAGGGGGCGCATGAAGCTAATCGATGCTTCGGCACGGCCAATCCATACCGGATGGGCAGCGACGCTGGCCAGGATCACAGGCGGCGTCCTCGTCTTTGAAATCATATCGGGCCTCGCGATCACCTTCGGCCCGTTCCACCCCGCCGTCGAGTGGGGCCTCTTACTTCACACCGCCCTCGGCGTCCTCACGCTCCTGCCGGTGACTTGGTACTTCGCCTGGCACTGGCAGGACTACCGCCGGCAGAATATGTCGGACGTCATGCTCCTGGGCTATACCGGCGTGATCGCCCTCGCGGTATGCGCGGTCTCCGGATGTGTCCTCACGTGGCAGGGGCTGCTGGGAGCGCGGACGCTTCCGGCGTTGCGGTACGCACATTTGATCGCAACCCTGCTGGCGCTGGCGGCTTCGGCGCCCCATATCGTGATTGGCTTGATCCGGCGGCGGACTCCCGAAAACTCGCGCGATGCCCGCGGCTGGCTGAAGCATGCCGTCGCCATGGCGTTCTCCGGCGTTTGCCTGACCGCTTTGCTCACGTTCGCCTACGCGGGCGCTAGGTACCGCAACCAGTTCCCGTCCGGCTACAACTTCCTCTATGGCGCGAGCCGGCCCTTCGCTCCCAGTCTCGCCCGCACCGCCACCAATGGCGCGTTCGATGCCCACTCGCTCGCTGGCTCCGCCACCTGCGGGTCCAGCGGCTGCCACACCCAGATCTACGACGAATGGAAGCCGAGCGCCCATCGCTACGCCGCCATGGACCCGATCTTTCAAGGCATCCAGACGGTGATGGCGAAACAGAATGGCCCGGAATCCACGCGCTACTGCGGGGGCTGCCACGACCCGATCTCGCTATTCTCCGGCGCGAAGAATACCCTGGTCGAAAACCTCACCGGGCTGGAAGGCTACAACGAGGGTGTGTCCTGCGTCGCGTGCCATTCTATTCAGAAGACGGATATTCAGGGCAACGCCAACTACACCATCACCCAGCTTGGCGATTATCTCTGGCAGTGGAGCGGCGACCATACCGCCGGCGCCGTCGCGCGAAACTTCCTGATCCGGACGTGGCCGGCGCCGCACAACCGCCTCAGCAAGCGCATGTACAAGAAGCCTGAGTACTGCGCGGCGTGCCACAAACAGTTCATCGACCAGGAGGTGAATCGCGTGGGCTGGGTGCAGTTGCAGAACCAATACGATAACTGGGCCGCCAGCCACTGGAACAAGAAAGGCGACGCGCGCGCCACCGTCGAGTGTCGCGAATGCCACATGCCGCTGGTCGATTCGCGCGATCCCGCGGCCGGCGACAATGTCGATTACAACCGTAACCCGCGCGACGGCAAGCATCGCAGCCATCGCTTCCTCGCTGCCAACACGTTCGTGCCCGGTCTGCTGCGCCTCGACGGCGCGCAGCGGCACATCGAGCTGACGAATCAATGGCTCCAGGGGCAGGTCGAGATCCCCGAGATCCGGAATAAGTGGGCCGAAGGGCGCGTGGTGGACATTCGCATCGACGCTCCCCGCGCCGTCAAACCGCGCGAAAGCCTGCCCGTCCGCGTCGTGCTGGTGTCCAACAAAGTCGGCCACGACTACCCGACCGGGCCTCTCGACATGATCCAGAGCTGGGTGGCGCTGCGGGTGGTGGACGATCGTGGACAGACGGTTTTTACGTCCGGCGAGCCCGATCCACGTCACTTCCTCAAGCCGGGAACCTTCCTCTTCAAAGCTGAGCCGGTCGATCAGTACGGCAACCTGATCGACCGCCATAATCTATGGGAAATGGTCGGGGTGCGATACCGCCGCTCACTATTCCCCGGCTATTCGGATACGGTTGAGTACAACGTGATGTGCCCTTCGAGCGGCCCGGCGGTCACGCCTGTGCCTGCCGGCGGCGGAACGCAATTCTCCGTGCCCGCCGCGCGCTCGGGAACAATGCGCATCGAAGCCACCCTTTTCTACCGCAAGATCGACCAGTTCCTGCTCAACTACGTGATGGGCGAGAATTCGGGGCTGACCGCGCCGGTGATCGAGATTGCGCGGTCCTCGACCACGGTCGTGATTCAACGGCATGCCGAGTAGGACCTTATCGCGGCGACATCGCCGCATCGTGTGGACCGGCGCCACGCTGGGCTCGATTGCGCTGATCGCGGCGCTGGCGGTGTGGCGTGTCCACAAGGACAGCGTCGAGGCGGAATATACTCCCGGCGAGGCATCCACCGACGTGACCAGCGTGGTCGGCGATCGGGGTGCGCGGAAAGCCGCCGCCCCGGCGGCCGCCGGCAGCACGAGCTCCGCGCCGCGCCGCTACGATCCCCTGCTGGACCCCGGGCGAAAGCTGCCGCCGGGAGCGCCCGAACCGCGCTTCACCGATGCGACGGAGGCTGCCGGGTTGGGCGTCTTCCGCCAGTTCAACGGCGCGCGCTCGTCGCAGCTTCCCGAGGACATGGGCTCCGGCCTCGCCTGGGGCGACTTCGATAATGACGGCTACGACGACCTCTTTATCGTCAGTGGAGGTGGCGCGCTCGATCTTCCCGAGTCGCAGCGGGCGCCGTCGATGCTGTTCCACAACCTCCGAGATGGCCGCTTTGAGCAGGTGAGAGACTTCCCGGAAACGCGCATCCTCGGGATGGGCGCCGCCTGGGGTGACTATAACAACGACGGCTGGCTCGACCTGGTGATCACGGGTTACGACACCATCGTCCTTTACCGCAACGAGCACGGCCACTTCGTCCGCGACCAGCGCCTGCCCTCGCCCAAAGGCTTCTGGACAGGCGTGAGCTGGGGCGATTACAACCGGGATGGGTACCTGGATCTCTATGTCTGTGGGTACGTGCGCTACATCCCCGGCAAGGGCAACGGCGGCGCGAGCTCGCGGCAGTTCGGGAAAGAAGTGCCGTTTACGCTCAACCCGGCTTCCTACGAACCCGAGCGCAACCTGCTATTCCGAAACGGCGGCGGGCGTTCGTTTACCGAGGTGGCCCGTGAATCCGGCGTCGCCAACCCCGAAGGACGCAGCCTCAGCGCGCTCTGGCACGACTTCGACGGCGACGGCTGGCTGGATCTCTACGTCGCCAACGACATCTCCGAAAACAAGCTTTACCTCAACCGGCAAGGCAAATTTGTCGACGCCGGCCGCGGCGCCTGGGTCGAGGAATACCGGGGCTCCATGGGCTTGGCAGCCGGCGATTTCGATCGCGATGGCGACGATGACCTCTTCATCTCCCACTGGGTCGCACAGCAGTACGCGCTCTATCAGTCGCTGCTCTCCGAACAGAAGGGCCAGCACGGGAAGACGGAGTTGCATTTCACCGATGTCGCCGAAATGCGCGGCATCGGCCAGCCCTCGATGCAATCCATTGGGTGGGGCGCCGCGTTCGTCGATTTCGATTCCGACGGTTGGCTCGACCTGCTGGTGGGCAACGGCAGCACGTTCGAGCACACGGCCGGAAGCCGGCGGCAACTTGCGGGCATGCCGTCGTTCCTCTTTTGGAACGCGGCGGGCGAATTCTTCCACGATCTGGCGCCGTGGAACGCCTCTTTCGCCCACCCGCACGTCAGCCGCGGTCTGGCCGTCGCCGATTTCGACAACGACGGCTCCATGGACGTCGCCATCGTAGATCACGCTGAAGGCGTGCGCCTCCTGCGCAACGACGTGCCGCACGGAAACTGGGCCGAGTTTCGCCTGCACAGCCAAAAGCCCACTTTCGGCGATGGCGCCACGGTGGTCGCCTGGGTCGGCGGCGTTCCGATGCGGCGCTCGGTCGGCAGCGCGTCGTATCTCTCGCAGGATAGCCGGCGTGTCCACATCGGCCTTGGCGCCGCGGGGAAAGTCGACCGACTCGAAGTGCGCTGGCTGGGCGGACAGAAGGAAGAGTGGATCGACCTTCCGGCCAATCGCATCTGGGAGATCACACAAGGCGAGCGGGAAGCGGCGCCATTCCAGCCCGGCGATGCCGCGCGCGGACGCGGGCTGTTCTGGGAGAAACAGCGCGCCGCGATGGACGCGCTAAAACGCCAGCGCGACTGCCTCAAAGCCGCCGCCTTCTTCCGCGAAGCGCTTGCCATCGATCCCCAACACGAGGATTCGCACTACTACCTTGCAAACTGCCTGATCGCGCAAGGCGATATCGCCGGCGCTGTCGCCGAGCTCGACAGTCTGGCGCAAATCAACCCGCAAAGCCACCGCGCCTTCCAGCGGAAGGGCGAGATCCTCGCCGCCGCCGGTGAACTGGATCAGTCCCGGAAGGCGCTCGAGATCGCGTTCCGGCTCAACTCCGAAGAGACCGGTGTGCTCGTGCTGCTCGGAGAAGTGGCCTTGGCGCGCCGCGATCTCGTCACCGCCGAATCACAGTTTGTCCATGCCTGCCAGGCAAATCCCCGGTCCCCGAACGCCTGGTTCCTCCGTGGCTACATTGCTTGGAAGCGCGGACGACCGCAGGACGCCGCCGCGCTCCTCGGAAAGGCAGTCGCCGCGCGTGGCGTCGACCGCCAGCCCGCGGGATTCGTGCTCGAAGGCGACGTCCGCCAACGGATGTTCGCCGAATCGGGCTTTCTGAACGTGTTTGAGCGGCAGTGGGACGGCTCGGCCACTAACCCGGCGCTCGCCTTTGCCGCCTTGGACCGCTATTTGGCCCGATAGTGGCCGTTTCCGGTCTGACGTGGAGCCCCTACACTTCCAGCTTCCACGGCGCCCGGTACCGCATCTTCAAATACGGCTTCACCGCGTCCTGCTCGACCGTCCAGTTCTTCTCGTCCCAATCCAGCCGAGACTTGTACCGCATCGACAAGTTGGCCAGCAGGCACACCGTCGACGACCGGACGCAAGTCTCGATCTCGCTGATCGGTTTTTCCCGCGACTTGACGCATTCCAGCCAGTTCTTCCAGTGCGGCACGTTCATCTGGCTCATCTCCGCGTCCTTCTCCCACGCCGCCGCCGCCAATGGCGATTTGTCGTTCGGAATGACCCAACAACCGCTCCGATTGACGAAAATTGTGCCTTCTGTGCCATGAATTGTGGTCCCATTGCCCTGATTTCGACCGAAAAGGGGCAGCGTATTGGCCGTCCGGCTCTCATAAGTCATGAGGAATTTCGGGTACTCGAACGTCGCATGCATCGTGTCCGGCGTGTCGCGATTGTCTTTCACGTAGAACTTCTCGCCCAACGCCACAATCGCCGTCGGCATCGCCTCGTGGAAGCACTGATGCAGCGGATCGATCAGGTGCACTCCCCAATCGGTCATCGCCCCGCCGGCATAATCCCAGAAGTAACGAAAGGTCGGGAACGTCGTCACCTTCACGCCCCATCGCACCGCATTGAAAGGAACCTTGGGCGCCGGTCCCAGCCACATCTCCCAGTCGAGATCGGCAGGCGGCGCGCTGTCGGGCGGATTTCCGTAGCCCTCCTGTTTGGTCGCCCCACTCTGAAACGCATGACAGAAGGTGACGTCGCCGATCGACCCGCCCTTGACGATCTCCGCGGCCTTCTTGAAGTATCCGCCCGACCGCTGCATCGTGCCCGCCTGCACCACGCGCTTGTACTTGCGCGCCGCTTCCACCATCTTCTGCCCCTCTTCCACGTACACGCACGCCGGCTTCTCCACGTATACGTCCTTGCCCGCCTTGCACGCTTCCACCATCATGTACGCGTGCCAGTGATCGGGGGTCGAGATGCACACCGCGTCGATCGACTTGTCCGCGATGATCTCGCGGAAATCGCGCGTCGTCTTCGGCTGCAATCCGCCCTTGCGCGCCGCCACCTGCGCGCGCTCCAGGTGCGGCTCATACACATCGCAGAGCGCCACCGGCTGCGCCTCGGGAACCTTCATCGCGTACCCGAGATTCCCCGAGCCCATCGCCCCCAGGCCGATGAACCCGATGGCGACGCGGTCGTTCGCGCCCTTCACATTCCCCGTGAAGATCGAAGTCGTAAAAGCGGTGGCCGCCGCGGTGAGCACCTGGCGCCGTGTTGCGTTCCGTGAATCCATAGTCATCAGAATATATCCAGTTCAACCGCGGCGCACCCCCGCGCTACAGCTCTTCGTCGAAACAAACCGCCACTTTGCCGCACCTACCCGACGCCATCAACGTATAGGCCTCGCCGACCCGCTCCAAGGGAAAACGATGCGTCACCAGGTCCGCCGGGTGCAGCTTCCAACGCACCAGCCGCTCCACCAGTTCCTCCATCAGCCACGTCGAAGTCACCCACGACCCGTACAGCGTCTTCTGATCGTGAATCATATCGGGCGAGGGTTGAAACTCCACCCGCCCTCCTTCGCCGAGGAACACGATCCGCCCCCACTTCCGCGTCGCGCGAATTGCCGTGGCGCGCGCCGCGTCGTTCGCCGAGCAATCCACCGCGCGCTCCACGCCGCGCCCGCCGGTCAGCTTCCGCACCTCCTCCACATTCGCGGGACCGCTCATCAACACCTCATCGCACAATCCGAGATCGGTCGCGAGCTTCATGCGCTCCTCCACGACGTCGATCCCGATGATCTGCTGCGCCCCCAGTTTGCGGCAAAGCGCCGCCGTCGCCAGCCCCACGGGACCCAGCCCCGTGATCAGCACCGCGTCGTTGCCGCTCACCCCGATCTTCTGCAGCCCTTCGTACACCGTGCCGAACCCGCAGGCCACCTGCGCGCCGTCGGCATACGACAGCTCATCCGGCAGGTGGATCAGATCCTTTTCCTCGGCGAGCAGAAAATCGGCCATGCCGCCGTCGCGCTGCCATCCGTACGCCCGCCTGTACTGCGCGCTGGTGCAGGAGATCATGTACCCGCGGCGGCAGTCGTTGCACACGCCGCAGCCCGAGATGTGATACACGATGACCCGGTCGCCCGCGCCGAAGCGCCGGCAGCCCGGACCCGTCTTGAGAATCTGCCCGCACGGCTCGTGGCCGGCGATGACATCCTGATACCCCTCCGGGCCCTTGCCGAGATGCTCATGATAAATGCACCGGATATCCGACCCGCATATGGTCGAAGCCTTCATGCGCAGCAGAACCTCGCCGTGCCCCGGCTCCGGAATCGCCACGTCGCGGAGAATCGCCGTGCTGTTGCCCGGAAGGTATGCGCCGGTCATTGCGGTATCACCCCGTTCACGTCCCAAAGGTCCTCCCACGTCTGGCCCTCTTTCCAAAGGAAAACCTGTCCTTTGATCAAACGGCAGTTGCGGTCGATCCCCGCGATCGCGCGCATGTCCTCCGCCGTCAACGGCTCGCTCAGCACGCCTTCCAGGTTCGCCAGATAATTCCGCCGCTTCGTCGATTGCGGAATCGGCGTCTGCCCCCGCTGCACCGCCCACTTGATACAAACCACCGCCGGATGCACGCCGAGCCGCTGGGCAATGGCCACGATCACCGGGTCTTCGATGTCGACCGTGTCGGCGGGCGTGCGGTCGCGCGCCGGCCGTCCCGGCGACCCGATCGGCGAATATCCGATCGGCTCGATCCCGTGCGCGCGCACGAACTCGAACAACTCCGGCTGCTGGAAATGCGGGTGCAGCTCCATTTCGTTCACCGCCGGACGGATCCGCGCGTCGCGCAGCAGTAGTTCGAGCTTCGGAATCGTCATGTTCGACGTGCCGATATGCCGCGTCAGGCCGAGGTCCACCAGCCTCTCCATCTGCCGCCACGTCTTCATGAAATTCTCGTGGATATATGGCCGCGCGCCGGGACTGCGCGATGCGACGCTGCATCCCGGCGGATGAAAATTCGGAAATGGCCAGTGCACCAGGTACATGTCGAGATAGTCGAGCCGCAGGTCGGCCAGCGACTGCCGGCAGGAAGGAATCACCTGGCTCTCCGCGTGCTTGTCGTTCCAGAGCTTGGAGGTGATCCACAGCTCCTCGCGCGGCATGGCGGCTTCCCGGAGCGCTTCGCCGATGCGGTCTTCGTTCCCGTACACGGACGCGCAATCGAGGTGACGATATCCGGCCTCGATAGCGCCCTTCACCGCTTCGGCGATCTCGTCCGCCGAAACGCGATCGGATCCGAAGGTGCCGAGCCCGATGGCGGGCATTTCCGCGCCGGAGGCCAGCCGGCGCTTGGGAATCGATGCGGGGTCAACCATGAATCGACCACTCTAGCATCGCTCACACCCTCGGCGCTGATGATGCTCGCGGTGAATCGACCGGCGTTGGGGGCAGAATAAGGCGGCGCACGTCCAGGCGGGCGTGCGCCATTGGACGGTTACCGCGACTCTACGCGCAGATTGTTGTTCACGGAAAACACACCGCTGACGCCGTTGGCGCGGATGCCGGCCATGTTTTTGTCGGCCTCATTGGCCACGACGCCTTCCAGCGTTACTTTGCCGTTATTCACGATGATGTGAATCGGCGGCACGGCCTGCATCGCATAGCGATCCAACCCGGCGGAGCTATAGATGGCGCGGTATTCCGCCATGCGAATGCGGTCGTCCATCGGCGAGAGTGGCAGAACCTGAATCTGGTTGTTGACCCGCTCCACGCCCTCAATGCCCTTTACGACGTTTTCCGCGTCGCTCTTCAGGGGCGGCCGCGTGACCTGGCCCATCAAAGTCACAGTGCTCCCATCCACGCGGTAGGCCAGGTTATCGAATACCCCGTAATACGGCAGCATGACGAGCTCGTGCCGAACCTCCCGAACAATGCGGTCCTGTCCGGAGCCGCCGCCTTGGCGATCGGCGCGCTGCTCCCGGTGTTGCGCGCCCGCCACGAGCGCAAAGGCGCACAAACAGAGTGCTAGATTTCTCATCCTCAATCCTCCCGATCGGGGAGGTGCAATTACGGCGCCAGTAAGCTTATAGCCTCACTCGTTTGGAGTCGCCATACATGGTGAGCAGGGGATGCTTCACCACCGCGCGGAACTCGTATGGCTCGGCGGCTTCCCAGGCCCCGGCGCCGGCGGAGAATTCCCCCGTGGCGCCCATGCGCCGGAACGGCGTGGTCTGCCACGCGCCGCTCCGCTTATTGGTGTCCAGGCCTTTCAGGCTGCGGAACTCGAAGGCGACCTCCACCGACGGGGCATCGCCCAGCGAGCGCAGGTTGGCCGAAAGGGTCACCCCGGATGCGCCGCGAACGGCGTTGCCGGTTTCGACCTGCGGAGGAGTCAACGCAGGCTGCACATTGGTGAGTTTCAGCACCAGCGGGTTCGGCCATCGGCCATTGTCCTGGAGGCGTTGCGCAAAGAACGCGCGGATGTGCAGGCCGTCGGACTCCTGCTTCCAGGTGGTCTTAGGCACAATCTTCGAGTACTCGTAGATCAAATCGTTCTGGCCCAGAACGCTGACCGCGGTCTGCGCCGTGGCTTTCGCCGAATGCACTACGATGTCCTTCCACTCGCCGCGCCGCCACGGTTCGGCGATCACGGCATAGATGGTGTTCGCGTCCTTGCGCTTGGTGAACCAGACGCTCTGCTCGTTGGTGATAATCCAGGGGCGCACGCTGTAGATGGCTTCGGAATTAACGAACATCCAGTTGGCGATCTCGCGCAGGCGCTCTTCCTGTTCGATGGGAAGCTCGCCATCGGGCTTCGGTCCGACATTCAGCAGCAGGTTGCCGCCCTTGGCGCGCGTCTCATAGATGAGGCGGATGAGCTCATACCCGGACTTGTAGGTCTCGTTGCGCGGCTGATACTGCCACGACGTTCCCATCGTGATGCACGCCTCCCAGGCGCCTTCTAGCGGCACGCCGGGGATGAACTGCTCGGGCGTCGTCATGGCGCCCCGCGTGACCACGGTCCGCGGCTGCGCCTGCCCGACGACCTCCCGCAATCCCTCGGCGGCGCCATCGAGGAAGACGACGTCGATCGGTCCGTACCCGGTCATGATCTCCTTCAACTGCGCCTGGTCCAGCGCCAGTAGTCCGGGATGCTTCGGAGGGTCGAACTCCGGTCCGCGGCCGATGGTGAGGTGGTTGTCATAGAGCCAGCGGAAGTCGTCGGGCGAGAAGTAGACGCCGGGCGCGATGCCCTGTCCGCGAAAGGCGCGCATCACGTCTCCGGAAATGTCCTTCTGGAATGGTGTGTTGGAGACGTTGTACGGAGTTGTCCTGGTAGGCCACATGGCGAAGCCGGAGTGATGCTTCGCGGTGAAGACGACATAGCGGACGCCGGCGAGCTTGGCGAGCACGGCCCAATCTTCCGGATGGAATTTGCGCGGGTTGAACGTCTGCGGCAGTTCGGTAAAGAAGCGGCGCGCGTAGTCGTCGGAGGCTCCCACGAGGGAGTGGCTGATGACCGTGCCGAGCTGGCTGTCGACGCTCCAGTGGATAAACAGCCCGAAGCCCTGATCGCGGAACCATTCCAGCCGGTCGGGTTGGTTGGACTGGGCGGCAAGCGCCGCGGCAGTCGCGAGACAAAGAAGAAAACGGCCTAGCATATCGTCAGGTACAGTGTAATTCGCTTCGGGCAAAACCGTTGCGCGCAACGGTTTTTTGCCACTTAAGCCCTTTGTTTACGTTAAAAAACCGTTGCGGCGCACACTAGTGTCCGGTTGAGCTGCGACTCAGAGTCCGCAA
>CAZSQK010000021.1:0-96025 GCA_964608645.1 uncultured Solibacteraceae bacterium
AACCTTCTTCCCTTCAGCGAGATACTTCCCCTCATTTTCACGCTGAACCAAAACACTAGGGTCGCTCACGTTGCCAGCTACTTCCCGGGTCCGAAGCCGGCACATCACACAAGCATGTATTGGCGAGAACCGGACCTTCGATGTGCTGACTTCGGAGTCTGTAGCTGGCCGCCGATCTCTTGATCGCGATCTTCTCATCTTGGTTGGGCCGGCGGGCGTTCCTTGTCGGCGAGAGAACAGGAGGCGGCGCTCACATGGGACATGGGCTGCAACGCCTTCCCCGTTGTTTACAGCTTTCATCCCGACCGGGGAATCGATCAATCCGATCACCGCCGTTTCCTTGGCTTCCCGGGAGATTCGCAAACGACCGCAGTTCGCGATAACCCACGTTACCCCGAAGGCGTTCAACTTTGTTGAAACCATAGTTGTAGTGTTCGCGAGGAACTGCAGTGGATTCCGGCACGCTCGCCTGTTTGACCTCGGTGTCGAAGTACAAGGCGATGTGCTTGTCATGGGTGGCCGAACGTAGATCGGAAGTGATCCTCTCGGCGAACTTCCCCGCACTCACAAACGCGTCGTAGTCGACTCAGCAGCAGAACGCAAACGACGAACGGCGCTGTGGGCACCCTCTGGCACAACATAGCCGGCCTCGATCTTCGAAACGAGGCTGCCGATCACAGCCGCTCGGACTGGCTCATCGATCGGCACGTCGGACGGCGTCTGCTGGCTGGCCGCGCATGCAACGGGGAGGAGGAATAGGCCTTGGAACGATCTCATGACGGTCATTCATCAGCTTAAGGCCCTGAACAGCTTTACTTCACTTGGGCCTCTGTCACACTCCAATTGAACTCCACATCGGGCAGCGATGGCCCTGATCTCACATCCCCGAGCTCCAGCGGCGGACAAGCCGCTCGGCGTCTTCTATTCACTCCGTAGGGCAACCACTGGATCGACTCGCGATGCGCGACGCGCAGGAGCCAGACATGCGAGAACTGCCACGCTCAGAAGAATTAGTGATACCACGGTGATTGTCGAGATGAAATCAGGTCGGAAGCCATAGAGCAGAGCGTTCAGGAAACGCGAAGCGACTCCTGACAGGGCCAAGCCTATGGCGAGACCGGTGATCGTCAACACCAAGCCGCGTTTACCAAAGGTGAATAGTATCTCGCGGGAAGTTGCGCCTAATGCCATTCGGACACCAATTTCGCTGGTGCGCTGCGTGACCGCATACGAGAGCACTCCGTACAGTCCGACCGACGCCAGCAGCAGCGCGAGCAGAGCGAACGCGCCCATGAGCGCGGTGCTCTGTGTGGGTGTAGTCAATTGGCGAGCAAATATGTCTTCGAGAGTCTGGACGCGCCACAACGCCTGATTCTTATCGATGGACCAGATTGCCTGACGGATGGCGGAAACAATCGACGCCGGCTCGACCGAGGTCCTAACCGCGATCCCGCCCGGAGGAATCATGAGTTGGTTGCTGCCTTGCTCATGCAGGCTGTAGACGACAGGCCGTGCGGCTTCCTCCATTCCGACCTCATGAATCTCTTTCACGACACCCACGATCCTGTACCAGTAGCCCTTGTCGCCGGTATTGCCGAACTTGAATTGCGCGCCAATCGCGGAGCGCCCCGCAAAGTTGCGGTTGGCAAAAGTTTCGTTGACAATCGCCATCTGCGCGTCCGAACGCCGGTCCGATTCCTCAAAGAAGCGGCCTTCGCGCAAGCGCGCGCCAATGGTCGGAAAGTAATCGCGAGTCACGAGCCGGATGATCGCAACCTGGTCGCGGACTCGCTCCCGCGGTTGGCCGGAAATCCAATAGAACGTCGCAGTAGCTTCGTTTGTCTTCAGTGGGATTTCTGATGTTGCGCCGGCGTTGATTACACCGGGAATAGCTCGTATTCTTTCCAATACGGCGGTCAGAAAAGCGTCGCGCCGTTCGAACTCCTTGTAGCGGAACAGCGGGGTCTCAAAGGTCAGCAGCTTTTCACGACGCACACCGAGGTCCGTATTGCGCAGATGTTGGAAGGTCTGGAGCAGCAGGCCGCCGCTGGTGAGCAGCGCCACCGCGAGGGCGGTCTCGATCACGATGAGCGAATGCTGGAACCAGTAACTGCGGGCGCCGGCGGCACCGCGTCCGCCCTCGCGCAACCTGTCCTGCGGGCCGGTCCGTGACCCGCGCACGGCGGGCGCAAGTCCGAAGGCCAACGCGGCGGCAATGGCCGCGGCGGCAGAGAACGCGAGCACGCGCCAATCCAGCGTTAGGCGCACCGGACCCATCGTTTCCGGCACAAGCCTGGCGAGAAATCTCATGGCGGGCACGGCAAGCGCCAGCCCCGCAAGGGCTCCGAGTCCGGCGAGCACGAAGCTCTCGGTGAGGAATTGCGCAGCCAATCTTCCGCCACCCGCCCCCAACGCCACACGAACGGCCACCTCCCGGCTGCGCGCCAATCCGCGGGACATCAGCAGATTCGCAAGATTGACGCAGGCGATCAACAGCAGCGAGGCCGACGCGGCCAACAGGACGACCAGCGCGGTTTGCGTATTGCCCGCGAGGTCCTCGCGCAACGATGTCACGACGGTCCGGTGAGGTCTCGGGTAGTCCTTCGCGGTGACTTGCAGGCTCAGCGCGGCCATGGACCGATCCGCCTGCACCAGTGTCACGCCGGCCTTCAGCCGCGCAACGACCTCTTCATCGTGCCACCCGAAGTCCTTCTGCATCCGGGCGGCAAAAGACGCGGGCATCCAGAGGTCGATATCGCGCGCGGGCAGAAAGTAGAACCCGCTGGGCATGACGCCGATCACTTCATACGGGGTATCATTCACGTCGATCTTCCGGCCCAATGCGTCGGGTGACCCGCCGTAGCGCCGCTGCCACAGTCCGTAGCTGATCACGAGCACCCGCACATTGTTCCGATCTTCTTGATCGTTGAAGACGCGCCCGATCAGCGGTTTCACGCCGAGTACGCTCCAGAAATTGCCCGTGACTTTGCGTGCCTGGACCTGTTCGGGGGAGGCATCGCCGGATAGCGTGGCTTGTGTGGGCTGGGTGGACGCGATATCGGTGAAAACCGAGTTGAGCCGCCGCCACTCGAACCATTCGGCGGGCGCGGGGAAGGACTTGGTCCGATCGTCGGTCTTGCTCAGGTCGTCCCACACCATGACGAGACGGTCCGGGTTCGCGTACGGCAAGGGGCGGATCAGGATTGTATCGAAGGCGCTGAACATCGCGGTGAGGCCGCCGATACCGAGCGCCAACGTGGCAATCGCGACGGCTGCGAAACCTGGATTGCGGCGCAGGCTTCGGCAGGCATATCGGGCGTCCTGCACGAAGGTTTCGGCCCAGCGTGCAGGCCGCACGTCCCGGCACTCGTCCTTGACCTGCTCCGCGGCACCGAACTCCAGCCGCACGCGGCGGCGCGCGTCGTCTTCGCTGACGCCGGAGCGCACCATGTCGGCAATTCGTTCTTCGATGTGGAAACTCAATTCCCTGTCGAGGTTGGCTTCCTTTTCCTGACGTCGCAACCAGTGCCGCCAATTCATTGCGCGCCTCCTTCCGCCATGTCGAGGATCAGCCCGACTGTTTCCGACAGGCGCTTCCAATTTGCGGTTTCCGCTTCGAGGCGCGCCCGGCCGCTGCGCGTCAGGCGGTAGAACTTGGCGTCGCGCCCGGACGCGGTCTCCCGCCATTCCGCCACCAGGAGTTTGCGATTCTCCAGACGGTGCAACGCCGGATAAAGAGACCCTCCGGGGACCTGCACTACGTCGCGCGAGATCTGCTGGAGCCGCTGCGCAATTGCGTAACCGTGCACAGGGCCGAGCGCGACGGTCTTGAGGATCAGCAGGTCGAGCGTGCCTTGGGGAAGATCAGACTTTGGGGATGCCATGACCATATACCTTTCACTTCTACTGATCATACTTCGTTGATCAGTAGAAGCACAAGGTATCTGGGCTCCTAATTCTGACGAACCAGACTTTTATGAGGGCAGCCTCACCTCCGAGGATGAACATCTGCGGCAGTCGCAGATCGGCGGTAAGATCCCGGGGAATTGTCTATCAGGAAACCCGCTTCAGCACCGGCAGGAAGAGTATCGAGATGCGGGTCCGACCGCGCAAAGGTCCGGCGGCACTTTGTTCCCGCCGCCATCAGCCAGCGCCCGGTTCCTGGGACAAGATTTGTCGACGCGGTCGAACATGTGGCCACCCTGGGACCTGGAGCATCGGAAGTTGGACCAGACAGACCCCGTCGGCGTCGATGAAATCTAATACGCCAAAGGCGATAAATACCTGACCCTGGCTTATCAGATCGACTTCGGCATCACGCGCTTGCTCTGGATGGGCAGGGAGAGAACCATCGATTCATTTGCGAGTCATCAAATTGATGTTGCAGTTCCGTTTGCAGCGGCTATGCAGACCAGGATTTGCGGGCGGCGTGGAGGATGGCGAAGAGGGTCAGGAAGCCAGCCATGAGACCGATCGAGGAGCCGGCGCCTAGCCATTCGGGTTGGGCGGAGCGCAGGCGGAGCGTCAGCATCACGTTGAGGAGGACCGGAATCGCGATCGCGATCACCGGCGGCCAGGGGCGGTTCAAAGCGAAGAGGGAACGCGCCGTGATCTCGATGAGACTCCAGCCGATCAGGCTCGGGCCGAGGCCCAGAAACACGGCGGAGACCAGGCGTGTCGACTCCGCCGTGAAGCTGCCGCGCTCGAAGAGGAACTGAATGGCCGCCTGGCGGAAGATGAGGGCGAAGGCGCACGCTGCGATGGCGGCGATGGCGGCCATCGCGATCGTCCGGTCGATGAGGCGGAGCGCATCGCGGAGAGTGCGGCGGGCGATCTCGGGCAGCAGCGAATTGGAGATGGGGCTCACCAGGATCGCCATCGGGACGCCGACGCCGCGCATGCAGTAGTCGAGCGCGGCAGCCATGCCGGGTCCGACGTGTGTGGCATAGGCGCGGGTGAAGATGATGTTGGCCCCTAATCCCGCTGCGTAGACTACAAAAAACGCGGGTTTGGCGAGGAGTTCCCGCCAGGACAGCCCCGGCTCTCCGGAGGGCGCGTCCAGATGGCGGCGGGCGGCGCACCACACGATGGCGAGCTGGATCCAGGCGCCGAGGGTGTAGCCCACCGCAAACGCGTAGACGCCGAGGAATCGCCACAACGCGAGCGCGCAGATAATCGTGCAGGCGTTCAGCGCCGCCTGATAGAAGGCGGTGGGAGCGAACCGCCGCACGGTGTATAGCAGCGCCACCTGAATGGCGCCGGCGCCGGCGGCGAAGGTCGATAGCGACAGGATCCGCAGGGTAGCGACCGCGGAATCGAAGAACAGCGGATCCAGGCCCGGCGCCAGCGCTCGCATGAGCCAAGGCGCGGCCAGGACGACGGCCGCGGAGATCGCCGCCGAAACGAGGAAGAAACAGCGGGTCAACTGCTGAAAGAGCGCGGCGCGGGCGCCGCCCTGGCGGGCCGTGAGCAACGGAACGAAAGCGAAGACGAGGCTGTTGATGAGGACGGAATTCACCGTGTCGATGGGCCCTAAGGCGACGGCGAGGGTGTCGGCCCGGCTATGGGTGCCGAGGAGGTAGGCGGTGACGGCGACCCGGCCGAAACCGATGACGTTGCCGGTGAGAACTCCGGCGACAAGAGTGAGCCCGCCGCGAACCAGCGGGCTCTCGACTGCGCGGTTGAGAACTGCGGATTGAGGGCTCAGGCTCACGCCGACGCGGCGCCGGCGTTTCGGGCGGCGGACAGGGCAGCCTCATAGTTCGGATGGTCGGCCACTTCCTTGACGTACTCGGCGTGGCGGATCTGGTTCTTGGAATCAACGACGAAAATCGCGCGGCTTTCAATGCGCAGCTCCTTGATCAAGGTGCCGTAATTGGAGCCGAAGGATCCGTCTTTGTGGTCGGAAAGCATCTTCACTTTATCGACGCCAAAAGCCCCGCACCAGCGCTTCTGGGCGAAGGGAAGATCCATGCTGACGGTGAGCACCTCGACGCCGGGAAGGTTGGCGATCTCCTCGTTGAACTTCTTTGTCTGGGCGTCGCAAACGGGCGTATCGAGCGACGGGATGACGCTGATGATGCGGACGTTGCTGCCGGTGTCCTTGAGGGTCACGGGCTTCAGTCCGTTATCGACCAGATTGAAGTCGGGCGCGGCGTCGCCGGCCTTCAGCTCGGGCCCGACCAAAGTGAGCGGGTTGCCTCTGAGAGTCGTTGCTCCGGGTCTTTCCATATAACTCCTCCTGTGTTGTTTGGGTGAATGTCTATTGTAGCAACTGGACGAACTCGTCCACGCTGGAAACGGGCAATTGGCACGTGTAGTTGCGGCACACGTGCGCTGTGGCACGGTTGTCGAGGGCGCTCATTCCGGCGATCGAGGGAATCCACAGGGCGAGGCGCGCGCGCGCTTCGGACGAATCCGCGGCGAGCACGATTTTGTTGGGAACGAAGCGCGAGTACAGGGCGCGCGCGAGGGGCCGCACATCTTCGCCGACCAGAATCACCTGTCGCGGATCGCCGAGGCGGAATTCGACGGCAGCGAGCATATACGGCAAGGCCACGGGGGCAAGGCGGAGGCGGGCCGCGAAGGCGGACAGCAGATGCTGGGCGGAATCGCGGAAATCCTGGCGGTCCGTCATGTGGGAGAGACGCTGGAGGTTGAGCAGAGCGACCGAATTGCCGGAGGGCTCGGCGCCGTCATAGTCCTCCTTCATGCGGATGACGAGGTCGGGGGCGCCGGCGGCTGAGCTGTAGAATCCCCCTTCGGCGGTGTCCTCGAAAAGCGCGGCCTGTTTTTCGGTGAGGCGGACCGCGAGCTGGAGATCTTCGAGGTGGAACTGGGCCTCGTAAAGATCGAGCAGGGCCTGGGTGAAGAGAGCGTAGTCGTCGAGGAAGCCGGGGATGGCCGCGTCTCCCTGGCGGTAGCGGCGCAGGAGAATTCCGGCGGCGGGGTCGTACATACTTTCGGCGAGGAAGGTGGCGGCGCGGCGGGCCGCCTGCGCATAGCGCGGCTCATCCAGGACGGCGCCGCCGAGGGCGAAGGCGGAGATCATCAGACCGTTCCAGGCGGTCAGGATCTTATCGTCGAGATGGGGACGGACGCGCTTGGAGCGGGCTCGGAGCAGGATGGCGGCGGCCTCGGCGATGCCCGCGGCGACGACCTCTTCGAGCTGGCGGAACTGCGTCGCGGTGTCGGCGAGGCTCACGGACTCGTACAGGATATTGCGGTTGGTGAATTCATTATGCGGGTCGTTGGCGACGTTGCCGCCTTCGGCGACGCCGTAACGGTAAATGAACCACTCGGCGGCGGGGGAGGGGACAAGCTCGCGGATTTCCTCGGCAGTCCAGATGTAAAAGGCGCCCTCGCCTTTCACGTTCGGATCTTCGGGATCGATGACGCTGTCGGCGTCCTCGGCGGAGTAGAAGGCGCCTTCGGGACTGGTCATGTCGCGGAGGACGTAGTCGAAGATATCGCGCGCGACCGCGGCATACTGCGGGTCGCCGGTGATCTGGAAGGCTTCGAGGTACGAGGTGGCGAGCTGCGCCTGATCGTAGAGCATCTTCTCGAAGTGGGGGACGAACCAGCGCTCGTCGACGGAGTAGCGGTGGAAGCCGCCGCCGAGATGATCGTGCATGCCGCCCTTAGCCATCTCGCGAAGGGTGAGGAGCGTCATATCGAGCGCTTCCCGGTTCTTCGTGCGGGCGTGGTAACGGAGCAGGAAACTGAAGACCGACGGCCGCGGGAACTTGGGCGCGCCGCCGAAACCGCCGGTGTGCGAATCGAAGGTGCGGCGGAAAACATAGAAGCCGGAATCGGCGACACCGGTGTCGATGGAGGAGGCGTGGCCGGGCTCGACGGCGGAGCGCCGCCCGATCTCGGCGACCACTTCGCGCGCGGATTCGAGGATCTGGTCCTGTTGCGAGCGCCACGCCTCGGCGATCTGGGTGAGAATCGACGCGAAGCCGGGGTGTCCAAACCGGTTCTCGGGCGGGAAGTAGGTGCCGCCGAAGAATGGCTGCAAAGCGGGCGTGAGCCAGACCGACATGGGCCAGCCGCCGCTGCCGGTGGTGGCCTGAACGAAGGTCATGTAAATACGGTCGACGTCGGGGCGTTCCTCGCGATCAACCTTGATGGGGACGAAGTCGCGGTTGAGGAGTTCAGCGATGCGGCCGTTCTCAAACGACTCGCGCTCCATGACGTGGCACCAGTGGCACGTGGAGTAGCCGATGGAAAGGAAAATCGGCTTGTTTTCGGCGCGGGCTTTTTCGAACGCATCGTTGCCCCAGGGGAACCAATCCACCGGGTTATGCGCGTGCTGGAGAAGATAAGGACTCTGCTCCCGGGCGAGTCGGTTCATCTAAATACCCCTGTTCTCTGAGAAGTTGGAGGCCGGCAGCGAGGCGTTCGCGGGCGGCAGGCGGAACGGCGCCAATCGGCTTGCGGCAGGCGCCGGCGGGGCGGCCCGCCATGGCGAGGGCTTCCTTGATCATGCTGGGGAAGGTATGAGCGAGGACCCAGCCGCACATGCCGGTGACGACCGCCTGGAGGCGATCGGCTTCGTCGCGGCGGCCTTCGCGCCAGGCGCGATACAGGTCGACAAAGAGACGCGGGGCGATGTTGGCGAGGGCCGTGACAGTTCCGGCAAGGCCATTATCGAGGGCGGAGACGATCAGATTTTCCGGGCCGACGAGCACGGGAAGCTTGCGCTCCGGCGCACTGTCGCGGTAGGCAATCCCAAGATCGAGCACGCCGCTCGAATCCTTGACGCCGGCGAGGTTGGGGCAGGCGGCGGCAATGCGCCCGAGCGTTGAGGGGGCGAGCTCCGTCCCGCCATGCGGCGGGAAGTTGTACGCCAGGACGGGACGGCGGACGGCGCGGCAAACCTCGATGTAGTGATCGGCGAGCTCGTCCTGGGAGACCTTGAGATAGTACGGCGTCACGATGACCAGGACATCGACGCCTTCGGCCTCGGCGACGCGCGCCAGGGAGACGGTGTCGCGGGTGGTAATGCAGCCAACATTGCCGTAGACGGGCACGCGGCCGTTGACAGCCTGGCGGCAGAAGCGCAGCCCGACTTCGCGCTGCTCGCGATCGAGCGCGAAGAACTCGCCCGAGGAACCGCCGCAGAAGACGCCGTCGACGCCGGCGGCGATCAGGGTGTCGATGAGGTTCTGCCACGCGGTGTAATCGACACGCTCATCATCGCGGAATGGCGTGATCATCGCGGGGACGATCCCATGGATGTGGGTCACGAAACCATCGTAGCAGGGAGGCTCGAGACGGGTGCGCGAACGGAGACGGGATGCGATGCCGATGGGCGTCCGAGGAGCCCTCCGATCGAAGCTGCCCTGTGCGTTCCTCCGGGCACGGCATCTCCGGGCATTGACAAGCCAGTGGCCTTCCTCGTATAAGGTGTTACCGAACCATAGGTCTCGATAAGCGGTGTAGCGACGATGAGAACGCAATTGCTGCGATTCAACGGCGGTGTCGAGCGGGATCCCGCCATCGACGCCTGGATGAGAGAACATTCGGGTGAATTGGGAGACATCGCGCATCAGTGGTTTGAGGCGATGCGAAGGTGCGGCGATGAAGTCCGGGAGCTGTTGCATGATGGCTGCCCGGTTGCCTGTTTGGGGGATGCGCCCTTCGGCTACGTCAATGTATTCCGTTCCCACGTAAACGTGGGGTTCTTTCACGGCGCAGCGCTGCCGGATCCGGCTCGCTTGTTGCAGGGCGACGGAAAGTTCATGCGCCACGTGAAGCTGAGACCGGGAACGGCCAGTAACGCCGCGGCGCTGAGCACGCTCATCGATATGGCGTACACGGATATCAAGGCGCGCGTCGAGAACTTGTAACTCGCAGGGAATGAGAGCGGGGCATGGGACGCCATGCCCCGCCTTGCCTCAGGTCGGCTAGAAGCTGACGCGGACCGATAGCGCGATGATGCGGCCCGCGCGCGAGCCGTTCACCTGACCGAACGTCGGGCTGGTCTGAGCGCCGGTGGCCGCATTGAAGCTGGCGCCGGTGCTCACGCCGGAGTATTGGGTGTGGTTGGGGGCGTTGAACATCTCCGTCCGGAACTGGATGAACTTGCCTTCGCGGACCAGCGGGAAGCGCTTGGTGATGGAAAGATCCCAGTTGTTGATACCGGGACCGGTGCACTGATTGCCGCCGCCCATGTTGCCGAAGTTGGCCATGGTGACGTTCGGATTGCCCCAGGCTCCGATGGCCGGCGGAGCGGCCATGCCGGTATTGAACCACTGGAAGAACGTATGCGTGCCGGCCGCCTGACAGGGGCCGACGATGTTGACGCGGGCTCCTTCGGCGGAACCGGTCGGATCCTGCGTCGAGGTCCAGCCGAGACCCGGGTTGAAGGGAGCGCCGCTGATGAAGGAGGTCACGCCGCTGATCTCCCAATTATCGAGAACCCATTTGGCGGGGGTGAAATTCATTTTCGTGCCGAGCTTCGGCAGGTCGTAGACGTAGTTGGCCACGAATTGCTGCGGCCGGTCAAAACCGGCCCGGCCGTAGTTGCGGAACCGCGGCGCGAAGTACGGGCTGACGTTCGAGGTGTCGCCATCGGCCACGTCGAGCGTCTTGGAGAAGGTGTACGATACGCCGAGTTGCAGCCCGCCGGAGAAGCGCCGCTGGGCGCTGAGCTGGAGGGAATGGTAGTTGGAATTGTACGCGTTGGTGAGGGTGGTGATACCGCCCCAGCCGTAGTACGGGCGCAGGAAGTTATCCGCCAGCGGCTTGCCGGGCTGCGACGGGTCCTGGAAGGCCGGGTTGAAGTGGGCGCCCATCGGGATGGGGTTGAGGTCCTTGCCGGCGATCAGGTGGTAGGAAGCGCTGCCGACGTAGGAGGCTTCGACTGCCATTTTGCGAACCTGCTGCTGGATGCCGAAGCTCCAATTGACGGTCGTACCGGGGCTGTTATGGCCGAGCAGGTTATTGATGCCGGAGGGGCCGATGGCGCCGCCGCTGGCAGCATACGTGTCGAGGTTGCCGTAATAGAGCGTGGGGCTGAAGGCCACCGGCGGGTTCCCGTTGGTGTTCATGGTCGGGTTGCCCTGGAGACGGTCCTGGAACATGCCGGCGCCGCCGCGAATGGCGGTCTTACCGTCGCCGAAGACGTCCCAGGCGAAGCCGATGCGGGGGCCCAGGTACATTCCGCCCGTGGTGTACAGGCCGGCCGGGTAGCCGTTCTGGCCGCCGATGGCGGCGCCGTTCGACACCGACCCGGTGCCCGGAATGAAGGCTCCGATTAGCGGATTCGGATAGAGCGTGCCGGTGCGGGGATCGACCGCCACGCGCTTGCCGGAAGGATCGATGACCGGCATATACAACATGGGGGCATTGGCGCGGCTATAGAGCCCGGGGCTGAAGCCGGCGATGGTCTGGTTGGTGTCGGTCTGCGGGGGCAGATGATAGAACCGCATGCCGAGGTCGAGGGTCAACCGCTTGCTGACGCGCCAATTGTCCTGAAGGTAGAATTCCAGATTATTGAAGATCCAGTCGCCATTGACGCGCTGGGTGGCCTCGGAGTAGGTCTGGAAATTCCCGAGCAAGGCGTTCGAAAAGCCGTCGCCGGAATCGAACGGATTGGTGGTGGCCGGGCTGAAGTTGAAGGCGCCGCGCGGATTGGTGCCGCCCACCTGGAATTTCTCGGTGTGCTCGATGTAGATTCCCGCTTTGAGGTTGTGCGCACCCCACGCCTTGGAGATGTTGTCCACGAAGCTCATGACGGTGTTGTAGTTCTCGTACGGGATGTTGCCGAACGTCGCGACGGCCGGATTGGCATGGTTGCCGCCGAAGGTGATGTTGGGCATGTAGTTCGTCTGGTCGATGTAGCTGACGCCCGTCTTCGTATCCGGATACCACTGACCGGGATTGCCAACCTTGCTGCGATCGATGAGGGAGGGATCGGTGGGGAAGAAGTAGAGCTTGTTCCGGCTGCTGCCGAAGATGAACTCGTTCACCAGAGTAGGATTGATGACCTTGGTGATGTGCGCCACGTGCCCCTTTCCGGGCTGGCCGAACGTGATCGGCGCCAGCAGATAGTTGACTCCGCCGTTGATCCACAGGCCATAAGGCGACTGTTGTTCGTCCTTGTCCTGCAGGTAGCGCCAGTACACCTGCAGACTCGGCGTCACGTTGTAATCGACGCGGACCATGTCCTCGCGCTTGGGATACGCGCCGGTGTTCGTGCTCTTGTAGTTCGAGTTGTTGACGTTGGTGGGGTCGATATAGTTCGGCGTTGGCAGGAAGCTCAGCATGGCCAGACCGAGTTTGTTGAAGCGGCTCGAGGGGATTGTGTTGTTCGGGAAGGGCGTGTTGTTGTTGGCCGGATCGGTGATGGTGATCTTGGTGCCGGAACCGGTGACGCTCCGGGAGAAGTCGCCGGCGCGTTCCGCGGCGGTCGGCATCGTCGAAAGGCGTGTGCCGTAGTCTTTCTTCTGCCCCGTGTACTCCTGGTTCCAGAAGAAGAACAGCTTGTCGCGCCGCGAATTGAAGACCTTCGGGATGAAGATCGGGCCGCCGACGGTGTAACCGGTGATGCGGTAGCGGTACGGAGCCTTGGCGACGTTTGTGCGGTTGTTCCAGAACGAGTTGGCGTTCAGGCTCTCGTGGCGGTAGGTGTCGTAGGCGCTCACGTGGAAGTCCCTGCCGCCGCCGCGGGTGATGACGGTGATCACACCGCCGCCATTGCGGCCGTACTCCGCCTGGAAGTTGCTGGTGAGCACCTTGACCTCGGCAATGGAATCCATGTTGGGTTCGAATTGCAGGGTGTTGTTGGAGCCCGTGTCGAGGTTGGTGATGCCATCGACGGCGTAGTTCTTGGCGTTCTCGCGGCTGCCGTTGATGAACGTCCCGCGGAGCGAGTCGGGCGACGTCGTCTCGCGGCCCTGCGACATGTTGTCCACGATTCCGGGAATCGTGATCATGTAGGCGAACATGTCGCGGCCTTTTACGGCGACGTTCTGCAACTGGGTCATGGTGATGGACCCGGCCTTCTCGGCGGTGGCCAGGTTGATCTGGGAAACTTCACCGCTGACCTGGACGCTCTCCGTGATGGCGCCGACCTCGAGGGTCAGGTTGCCCAGGGTGCGGGTCTGGCCCGCCTCGACCGCGACGTCTTTCACCGTCACCGCCTTAAACCCCTTGGCTTGAGCCGAAAAAGTATATGTGCCGGACTGGATGATGTTGAACGTGCAGGTTCCCTGGGATTCCGACTTCACGGTCAGGACTGCGCCCGTGCTCTGGTTGGCGAGCGTGCAGTCCGCCCCGGGAACCGCGGCTCCCGAGCCGTCCAGGACCGCGGCGCGCAAAGAACTGGAGACATTCTGCGCATACGCAATTGCCATTGCGCAGACGCAAATAACCATCGATACTATCGAGACTTTCCTCATGAGACCTCCCATCCTGCCGGCTGGGCAGCCGGCAGCCCCGGGGCCCAAGACTTGGACCTCAGGCGCGCAACAACGACGCACTTAACGCAGTAAAAAAGACCCTTTTACCCTAAATATACGTGTGGTCACAGCATATCCCACTGCGGGGTTGTCCGCAAGGGGATCGTTCGACCGCAGAATGAATCGGAAACGCGATGTGGCCTTCGAAGAGAAGGGCGCCGGAATCAGAAGCTGATGCGTCCCGACAATTGAATGTTGCGCGGGGAGAGCGCGGTCCCCGTGATGCGGGTGAAATTGGCGTTTGTGAAGCTGGTTTGCGGGTTGCTGAAAATCGCGTGGTTGGGGGCATTGTAGAACTCGCCCTGGATCTTCATCGAGACCCGCTCCGAGAGCGCGATCCTCTTGCTGATCGTCAAGTCCACCTTTGTGATGCCCGGTCCGCGGATGTCGGCGATGCGGCTCGACGTGTGGCGGAGCGTGAACGCCGGCTGCACGACGAACTGGTTCCTGTCGAACCAGTTGGTGTAGATGTGCTGGTCCGCATTCGTGTCGCTGATCCGCTCCGCGCCGGAGAAGCTCAGAGCCTGGCCGGATTGAATGGTGCTGATCCAACTGAATTGCCACCCGCCCGCAATGCGCTTCACGATCGGATTGGTCGAACTGAACAGCGGCTTGCCCGGTCCGAAGGGGAGTTCCCACATTCCGCTGAGCACGAGGTGGTGCGGATAATCCGAATCCGAGATGACGTGTTCGGGCGCCGCATCGTTGCTGTTCAGGTAAGACGTGGCTTCCATGAATTTCGAGAAGGTGTAGGCGACGCCGAACATCACGCCCTGCGCCAGCCGGCGGTTGACCTGAACCTGCAGCGAGTTGTAGTTCGACCGGCCGAAAGGCAGCGCCGAGACGGTGACGCCGGTGAACTGCGGGTACGGTTGCAGCAATTGCCGCACGGTCGTGGTGGAACGGCTCAGGGTGCTGGTGGAATCGGTGATTACGCCGAAGAAGGGATTGGGAACGGTGGCGTTGAGCCGGTTGCCCAGCGCGAGAGAGGCGTCGGGAATGTCATCGATGTTGCGCCCGTTGATCGTCAGTCGCTGCGAACGGTTGCCGACGTAGCTGGTTTCGAGAGAAATGCCCGACGGAAGCGCGAACTGAAAGCCCGTCGAGAACTGCTGCGAAAGGGGGTCCTTGAAATTCGGAACGGAGCCGATGGGCGCGCGCGTCACGCCGGAAAGCGATTGTCCCACCGCCGTGAGCAGGCCGGCGCTCGATCCGAGCGGCTGCGAAAGGCCGGCGGGAAACGGATTGGTGAGCTTGTCGGCCGGGGTGAGGTTGCCGTCGAGGGACGTGACCATATTGGTGGTCAGACTGAAGCCGAGCTGGTTGAAGTTCGACATGTTGTTGGGGCCGTAAAACACGCCCCAGCCGCCTCTCCAGACCATGCGGCCGGTCACTCGATAGGCGAATCCGAAACGCGGCGCGTACATGACGGCCGGCATGGCCAGGTTCTCGCGTCCCGCGCCGTTCTGCGCCAGGAACCCGATTCCGCCCTTGACGTTCAGCGCCGGCAACTCGGGAATGGGACTCTTGGCGTAGTTGGCTTTGGCTGCGGCCTCCAACGGGCTGGCGACGGACGTGTCGAGGCCGGAGATGCCTTTATCGAACCGGTCCGTGACGCCGGTCTCGTGCTCGAATCGAATGCCGAAGTTCAGAGTCAAACGGCCGCTGACCTTCCAATCGTCCTGCAGGTAGGTGGCGTAATACCGATTGGTGTTGGCGGGGTCGGCGGTTATGCGCGCGGTTCCGGTGGTGGGAACGCCGAGGAACAGGGCGGCGGTCGAGAATCCGGCGGTGCCGCTGGCCTGATTGGGATTCGGGCCCTGCGTGAAGACCCGGTTAAAGGTGAAGGTCGGCTGCTGGCGCGACCAGATGGCCTGCTGCTCGTCGGTGTAGCGGACGCCGTACTTGAGCGAATGGCGGCCGAAAATGGAGTGGAAGTTGACCGACGGCTGGTACTGCGTGACATGCGCCTGGTTCGGCACCTGCGAGCCGATGGAGCCGGTGTCGGTGAAGTTCATGGTGGGGCAGACGTCGTGTTGCAGGGCTTTGGCGAACGCGGGCGCAAAGCCCAGGGTGGTCAGGTCCATGCCTTCGCAGTAGAGGTAGTTACGGTCGTAATAACGGGTGAAGCCGAGGCGGAAATCCACCACGGTCCGCGAGCCTTTGATCCAGGTGTCGCCGATGCCGCCGGCGATATTGTTGCGCTCGAAGATATCGGCGCCGCTGGAACCGAGATTGTTATTGGGGAAGTAGGGATCGTGGCCGTCGGTGCGGTAGTTCCAGCCGAAGCGGAAGAAGAGCTGGTGGTTGGCGGTGAGGTGCTCGTCGACGCGCGTCGACACGCTGTTCCATTTGAACGTATTGTGCCGGGTGCTGAAATAGTTATTGGTCGTATTGGGGGCGGGCGTGATATTGGGCATGGGGTACAGATTCTTCGCGAAGCCGCCTCCGACCGGATCCCAGCGGTTGGCGGGGATGACGTTCCCCGGGAACACGCTGCGAACGGCGGCGGAGCCGGAGTTCACGGTCGTATTCGGATCGTAGATCGTGATCGGGCGGCCCGCCGAATCGACGGTTTTCGAAAAATCGCCGGTGCGCTCGAGGGCGGTGGGCACAGCGATGGTCGTCTGGCCGGCGGACGGATTGCGCGTGCCTTCGTAGTTCACAAAGAAGAAGGTCTTGTTGCGGCCGTTGTAAATCTTCGGCAGATAGACGGGGCCTCCCAGCGAGCCGCCAAAGGTGTTCTTGCGGACCACCGATTTCTTCTGGCCGTTCAGATTGGTGAAGAAAGGCGTGGCGTTGAGGACGTCGTTCTGCACGTAGTTGTAGCCCTCGCCATGGTAGGTGTTCGTGCCGGACTTGGTGGAGACGTTGATGAAGGCGCCGCCGGTGTGGCCGTATTCGGCGTCGTAGGCGTTGGTTTGGACGCGCATCTCGCCGACGGCGTCGGGCGAGGGGCTGAAGGCGACGAGGTTCAGCTTCTCATTCGGCATGCCGTCGAGGAAAAACTCGGAGCGGATCTTGGAGCCGCTGGAGGCGAAGGCGGAGGGACCGTCGTTGTCCCACGGATTCAGGTTGCCGGGATCGCCGTTGTATTGAATGCCGGCGGACAGCGACAGAAACACATAGGGATTGCGGCCCTGGAGGGGCAGTTCTTTGATGGTGCGCTGCGAGACGGTGGTTCCGATGGAGCCGGTTTCGGTGCGCAGGATCGAAGCTTCGCCCTGCACGTTGACGGTCTCGGTGACCTCGCCCAATTCGAGCGTGACGTCCGTGGTGGTGGTTTCGCCGGCGTTCAGGAGAATGCCGCTCCTGGTGAATTTCTTGAAGCCGGGCTGGGCGACTTCGAGGCTATACGTGCCGAGGTCGACGAGCAGGAAACGGTAGATGCCATCGCTGTCGGTTGGCTCGGTGCGGGCGGTCTGCGTTTCCACATTCACCAGACGCACCGCGGCGCCGGCAACGGTTCCGCCGGACGAATCCCGAACGATGCCTGTAAGGTTGGATTTATTGACCTGCGCGAAGGCCGCGACCGGCGCCATAGCCAGGATCGCCACACAGATTCTTTTGATCATGAAGATGCCCCTCCCGACACCAATGTGCACGTGGGGTGGAAATTATCACAGGCAGACTGAAATGTCAATTTTTACAAGTTGCGCGACCGTTTCCGTTAACGGCTGGGGATTTAGGCCTTGAGGCGCGTCTCTGACCGGTCAGCGCGCTCTTGACATCCGCTGGAAGATGCCTCATTATATCCGTGACGGATGTATTTTATGACAGCAAAGAAAATTCCTGCCGCGGAACCGCTTCCGCTCACCGCGCCTGTGTTTCACATTCTGCTGGCGCTGGCGGGCGAGGAACGGCACGGGTACGGCATCATGCAGGATGTCGCGGAGCAAACGGGGGGCGCATTGCAATTGGGTCCGGGCACGCTTTACGGGTGTTTGAAACGGATGCTGGCGGGGGGCCTCGTGGAGGAGTGCGAGGAGCGCCGCGATCCGTCGCTCGACGACGAACGGCGGCGGTATTACCGGATGACGGCGATGGGCCGAAAGACCGTACGGGCGGAGGCCCAGCGCCTGGCGGGCGCGGTGACCGTGGCCATGGCGCGACTGGCGGGAGAAAGCGCATGAATCCCGAATCTCTCAGCCGCATTTACGCGGTCTTGCTGTACGCCTATCCGGCGGAGTTTCGACGGGCGTATGGCCGCCCGATGCAACAACTTTTCCGCGACCGCTGGCGGGACGTGACTCGCGATCCGGATCGAGGCGCGCTGCTTCGTTTCTTTCTGCACACGATGGCCGACTGGCTCCGCACAGCGGCGCGGGAAAGAGCCGCCACCGTGTGGGCGGGGGGCCGGACTTCCGGCAAGCGTAGCTCCGTTACGGAGTGGGCGGGCACACTCCTCATCTACCTGTTCGCGACCACCGCCCTGGTGCAGGCGTATGTGATTCCGACGGGCTCGATGGAGGGGAACCTCCTCATCGGCGACCACATCCTGGTGGATCGTGTGTCGTTCGCGGATCCGGGGCCGTTGGGCCACCGCATCCTACCGTATCGCGAGGTGGAGCGAGGCGACATCGTGGCCTTTCTCTATCCCGAAGATGTCCGCGTGACATACGTGAAGCGTGTGATCGGATTGCCGGGCGACCGTATCCGCCTGGAGAACGGGCAGGTGATCCGGAACGGGCGCAGGCTGGTCGAACCGTACACACGGCACATCGGGACGTTTGCGGATCCGTATCGCGACAACTTCCCCCTGGCGCCGGGATTCTACACGACGCCGCGTGGGCGGGACATGTTGGAGCATCATGTGTGTGACGGCGAGGTGATTGTGCCTCCCGGAATGCTCTTCGCGCTGGGCGATAACCGGGACAACTCGGCGGACAGCCGCTATTGGGGATTCGTGCCGCGCAGCTATGTGGTCGGCAAACCGCTGCTGGTGTATTGGTCGTTCGACGCGCCGACTGCCGATCTGCAGGAGTGGACGTTCGACCATGTCGCCGACGTGGCGCTGCATTTCTTTACGAAGACCCGTTGGAGCCGCATGTTATCCGTGCCGCGTTCGCAGCGTGCGGAGGAAATCGGGGGCGCGCAATGAATGCCGTGCTGCTGGCAGGGTTCGGATGGCTGGTTCCGGGAGGCGCGTACTTGTTGATGCGCCGCTATGTGCAGTTCGCGGTCTTTGCGGCGGTCGTCACGGCAACGTTCGGGGCCGGACTCGCGCTGCGAGGCGGATATGGATGGCCCGGAACGGGCGATCTGGCGGGGCTCGACTTCTTCACGGCGCTGGTCTTTAAAGCGGCCGCGTTCGCGAAGGCGCTCGCCGGCGGCCCCTATCTGGCCGCGCGGCTTTTCGGCGGCTCAGGCTCCTTCCTGGACGGCCGCTTGCACGAGCAGGGGACGACGCTGCTGACAATGGCCGGGCTCTTCAACCTGCTGGCTGTGTCGAGCGCGCTCGACATGAGAAAGGGAAAGGGGCAGTGATGCCGCAGCCGTTCTTCACACTGCTCGCAGCGATGCTGCTCGCGATGGCCTGGGCGGGGCTGGAGGATCGCTCCCGCCAAGACCGGTGGCGCGTCGCGGTCCGCGTGTTCCTCTGCTGCGTGATGACGACGCTGGGCGGCAGTTGGCTCATGCGCCTGATTCACGGCTGACCGGCTATTTGGCGCGTTCCAGCGCAAAGGCCATGACGCTGTCGTCGGTGACCGGGTTGTTGAAGAAGCCTCCGCCGGTCGCTGTAATGACGACGTACTGTCTGCCATCGCGCCCTTCATAGGTCATGGGCGTGGCTTCCGCGGCTCCGCCGAGTTTGACGGTCCACAGCTCCTTGCCAGTCTTGGCGTCGAAGGCGCGGAAGCGAGCGTCGTCGGTGGCGGCGACGAAGACCAGGCCGCCGGCTGTCGCGATGGTGCCTCCGTTGCCGGGGCGGCCTGTCTTCTGCTTGTCGGGAGGAAGGCTGTCGGTGACGCCGAGCGGCGTCCTCCAGGCGAACTCGCCGGTGTTGACATTGACGGCCGTCAACTGTCCCCAGGGCGGCTGCTGGCATGGCAGTTGTTGGGCATCGGCGCCCCGGATACTGAAGCGTCCACCGTCGGCAACCCCTTCGTAGGGGCCGCCGGGATCGACCCGGTTGCCCGTTCCGACGCCGGATGCCGGGCCGCTTCGCATGTCATGGTCCTTCAGTCCGGAGAGCTGGCCCAGCTCGTTGGTGTTGACGAACAGATAGCCCAACTGCGGATTGAACGATGTGCCATACCAGTTCACACCGCCGTGATTGCCGGGGAACTGCACGCGGAGGCGCATGTAACCGGGCGGCAGATAGGGGCCGCCCATTTGGACGCCGTAAGCGAGCTCCTTGCACGCCGCCTCGAGCTGCGGAGTGACGGTCGCGAGGTCGGCCGGGGTCATGGTCATCCGGGACAGCGGCGGCGGCTTGAGGGGAAACGGCTGCGTCTTGGAGGCGCGCTCCAAAGGCACCTCGCTTTGCGCGACAGGGCGCTCCTCGACCCCGTAGATCGGTTTGCCGGTGACCCGGTCGAGAAGAAAGAGGAGGCCCGCCTTGCTGACGGCGGCCACGGCGGGGATGGTTCGGTTTCCCTGCTTGATGTCGATGAGCGCGGGGGCGGCGGAGATATCGCCATCCCAGATGTCGTGGTGCGTGAGCTGGAAATGCCAGAGATACTTGCCTGTATTGGCGTCCGCCGCGACCACGCTGGTGCTGAAGAGATTGTCGCCGGCGCGGTCGCCGCCATACTGGTCCACGGACGGCGCTCCGAAGGGCATGTAGACGATGCCGCGCTGGACGTCCACGGTGATGAAACCCCAGACATTCACGCCCGACCGGTTCTTCCAACTGTCGCCGGCCCAGGTGTCGTTGCCCTTCTCGCCGGCGCGCGGGATGGAACGGAAGGTCCAGGCCAGCTTGCCCGTGTGCATGTCCCAAGCGCGCACGTCGCCGGCAGGTCCCTTCGGCGGATTCTCCTGCGTGGTGCCTCCGGTGATGACGAAGTTCTTGTAGACTGTGGGCGGCGAGCTGAGCCCGTCTCGTCCGGGCAGACCTTGCAGGATCTCGGGGGTGTTCAGGTTGACGATGCCATTATCGCCGAACGCCGGATTGGGCTTTCCGGTCTTGGCATCGAGCGAGTACAGCTTGCCGTCGATCGAACCGAAGACGACTTGCGGCGGCGTCCGTCCGTCACCCGGCCAGTATTCGACGCCGCGCGTGGAGGGGTTGCCGGCCGGTAGGGGAAAGCCCCAAAGCTCCTTACCGCTGACCGGGTCCACGGCGACGACGCGAGAGTAAGGCGTGGAGATGTACATGGTCCCGTTGATGACCAGAGGCGTGGCTTCGCTGGGGCGGAAACCGGAAGCGTTGAAACGGCCGCCGCGGCGTCCGCCCTGCGGAGCGTCGGGAGTGTCGCCGACGGCGGCGCCGGGGCCCCGGCCTTCGGGCGCGACAGCGGGCGGCGGTCCGGGCGGCCTCATGTGATAGACCCAGGCGACCTTGAGCTGGGCGACATTGGCGGGCGTGATTTCCGTCAACGGCGAGAATCGCAGGCCGCCGGAATCGTGACCGTAAGTCGGCCATTCCTTCGACGGATCGATGCTGTTCGATTGGCCGCGCGCGCCAGCCAGCATCAGGAGAACGCCGAGACCGGTCACACCGAGAATGCCAATCAGTCGCTTCATAAAAGGACGTCCCTCTCTGTCAGGCCGAGGATCGACCGACAGCTACAGATCATAACGAACAATCCGGACGACTGGGAGGAATACGCGGCAGGCCGGTTGTGCTTGTCAGGGAAGCAGGCCGATGGAATCGGATCCTTCGAGCCGCTCGTCGAGGGGGCTTGGCGCCACCGGGTCCGGCTGCGGGGGTTCGGGCTCAGGCGCGGGTTCGGGCAGCGGCTCGGGCGCCGGCTCCGGCCTGGGAAACACCGACCGCGCGGTGGCCGCCGGGAGGGCATGATCCGATAACGTCACTTCGCACTCGCAGCAGTCGCTGCAACGGCCGCACTTCTCGCAGACATGGTTATTGCACGTGTCCTTCGTGCATCGCGCGCAGATCCGCGTCGATTCTTCACCGCAAATACTGCATAGAAATGGCATGGAGTCCCTATCTCTTCCTTGTGGTCTTGGGCGGGGCCTGCGTCAGAATGCCGCGGCATCGCTGCGCTTCCCGATCCATCACCTGCAGATCCTGTTCCTGCTCCGCCGCGAGGTTGACAACGTACCGCTGCAAGCGTTCGCGGTTGGCGCCATTTTGCGCGGCGATGCCGGCCAAGGCCTGCGCATCCGCCGCCCCTTGATATTTCCGCATGGCCTCGCCGACCGACGCCAGCATGCCCTCGACTCCCTGAATGCGAAACAGCAACTGCAGCGATGCCGAGAGCCGCTCCGGATTCGCCGCCAGCGTCTTCGCCTCCACCGCCAGAGCCCGCGCCTGCTCCTTGCTCGATTGCAGTTGCGCCGCGTAGGTCTCCGACGCTCCCTTCTCGATCCACGCGTCTGCGTCGATTTTCTCGAGCAGTGGCAGCAAGCGGCCGGCGTACCCAGCTATCTCCTGCAACACCGGCGCGATCTCCCAGTCGGTTTCGAGACCCGCGGGTTGTTTGGCGGCCGGGGCCTGGGCATAGAGCGCCACGGCGCAAGCGAAGACAATCAGTGCTCGCACAGCTTTCAATCTATCGTGCGGGGAGGTTCTTGTCATCTGGCAGGATGTCAAAACCACACATCCAGCCTGAGTCCGGCGTTAATCGCCGCCGCCGGGACCGCCGGGAGGCGTTCCAGGAGCCGCCGGAGGAGCGCCAGGACCCGCCGGAGGAGCGCCGGGGCCCGCGGGAGGCGCCCCCGGACCAGTGGTCGTGCCGCCCTTGCCCTTATCGCCCTGCGGGCCATTTGCGCCCGGAATCGTGCCGACCGGACCGCCGCCGACCGGGCGCTGGATCATCACCTGGTAGTAAGCATCGCGGGCCACGCGCAGAGCGTTTCGCAGAAGATTGCCTCGATCCATGCCCTTGGCGATGAGGGGTTGTCCGCGATACACGGTCACCGAATCGCCGGCATGCAGAATTTTCGGATCGCCGGCCGCCGTCTCATTCCGCACCAGGACTTCCCCTTCGTCCACGGTGACGAACGTGGTGCCATCGTCATCCTGCACGACCACGTCGAACACGGTGCCGCGGACCGAGATGACCGCGGTGGGACTCGTGACCTGGTTCGGATTGGCCACGCCGGGCGCATGTTGGATGAAGACTTTTACGCGCCCCATCCAGACTTTGAGAAGATGCTGCCAGTTCCCCGGCGTCTCGCGAAAGACGACCTTCGAGTTCGGGAAGACTTCGAACGTGCTGCCGTCGGAGACTTCAAAACGCGCGTAGCCATCGGGGCCGGTGACCAGCAGTTGCTGCGCTTTCACCGCGTCTCCCACCGAGAGCGCCTTGAAATATCCACCGCTCGCGATCGAAACCTGGCCGGTCTGGTAGATGACCTTTGCCGCGGAATCCTGGGCCGACAACTGGGTCATTGACACGACGAGAGCGGCAGCCAAAAGGAGGGAGCGCGTAGTCCACGTGTTTGTCGTGCGCCGGAGCATATGAGCTTGTGCAAGGACCTGAGCGTCGAAACCCAGACCCCGGGCTATGACCTCCTTGAGTCTAGCACCAAACCTGCAAGGCATCCAGAGGGCCGCCATTAATTTTCGCTCACAAACCAGTGTGTATTCATAGGTTTGGTGGACTTGCCGAAATGGGAAATGGGGTAGAATAGGACTCAGTTGTGTGTCATAAAGGAACAGTTCGCCTGGCGGTGCTCCTCTTAACGGTGGGGGTCGCCGCAAACGAGATCCTGGCGCAGACCACCGCGGACTGGCGCAAAGTGGGCGGATCGGCGGTCGATCTATCGTTGTCGGCGCCCGCGACGGGTCCGGTCGATCAAGTCTGGTTTTCGGCGAGCGCATCGATCCTGTTCGCGCGCACCCGTTCCGGAAAGACGTACCAAACGGCGGATTTCGAAACCTGGGCGCCGGCGCCATCAGCCTCCGATCCACCGCCCCTCGCGGCGGCAACGGCAGCGCGGCTCCCCGATTCGGGCGCGCGCATCGTCTTCGCGCCAGGCAATCGCGCGCGGATTTACGGCTTGGGACGGCAACTGTACCGTTCCGACGATGGCGGGCGAACCTGGGAGAACCTGACGGCCTACCGTTCGAACCCGATTGTCGGGATCGGACAGCACAGCATCGCGATCTCGCCTGTGGATCCCGATCACCTCGTGGTAGCCAATGACTATGGCGTGTGGCGATCGCTCGATGGCGGCCTTTCGTGGAGCGGCCTGAATCAGTTGCTGCCGAATCTGACGATCCGGCGTATCCTTGCGACACCCAACGGCACGGCTGGAACGCGGGTCGCCACGGACGGACTTGGCGCTATCGAACTGCCTCCGGGGGGCGTCGTGTGGCAGCCTGTCGACGGCATTGCGGCCGATCCCGAGTCTGCGCTGCGCCAACGCTTCGGCGCAATCCTCGGTGAGAACGTATCGGCGGCCGGACTGGCCGGGCGGCACGCCTATGCCGGCACAATCGATGGCCGGACTTTTTTGTCGATCGACGGCGGCGCGAGCTTCACCCGGATGGCGATGCCTCCGGGCGCAAGCGGTCCCGTGGAGCGCCTCTTCGTCGATCCCTCCGATTCGGGTATGGCGCTGGCCGTATTGGGCGGCCGCGGCCCGCATGTTCTCCGGACCATCACCGGCAACTTCTGGGACCCGATCGATGGCAACCTGCCGGGCGCCGCGGTGCACGCCGTCGCCGCCGACCGCGCGGCGGGCGCCGTCTATGTCGCCACCGACAAGGGCGTCTTCTACGGACGCGCAGACCTCCTGAACGCCAGTTCGCCGGCAGTCGTTTGGACGCACCTGACCGCGAAACTTCCCGACGTGGCGGCCACGGATGTGCGGCTTGGCGCAGCCGGCTTGCAGCTCTACATCGCTCTCGATGGCTATGGGGTCTACGCCGCCTCCGCGCCGCACCTCGCGCGCAACCTCCGTCTGGTCAGCTCGGGCGATTTCACGATGCGCCCGGCGGCGCCGGGATCCCTGCTGACCGTGTTCGGCGGCAAGGTCGATTCGGCGGCCGCCAGCGGCTTGAATTATCCGGTTCTGGCGGGCAGCGACACCGCGTCGCAAATTCAGGTGCCGTTCGAAGCGGTGGGGCCCAACGTTTCGCTGGCCCTGCGGACCGCCGGCGGAACGGTGCTCCGCGATCTCTCCTTGCTCCCTGTGTCCCCGGCGATTATGGTGAGTACGGACGGCGCGCCGATGCTCTGGGACGCCGATTCCGGCCTGCCGCTAGATTTCCGGAACGTGGCGCACTCCAACGGCCGCATGCAGATTTGGGCCACGGGCCTGGGCAGGGTGCGCCCGGAATGGCCAACCGGCATGCAGGCTCCGGTCGAGAATACTCCGGCGGTGGTCGCGCAGGTTCGCGCCTTTCTCGACCGGAGCCCGCTGCAAGTGACCCGGGCGACGCTGGTGCCCGGGTATGTCGGCTTCTACCTGATCGAAGTGCAGTTGCCGCCGATCGTGAACGCCGGGGTCTCCGAGCTTTACATCAGCGCGGATACGCAGGAGAGCAATCGGGTTCAGGTGACGATCGAACCGTAGCAACTGCCGAGATCGCGCCGGGGGCGCACCGGCTGCCATGGTTCGCTTCGTGCACGGAAAGCAGGAGGCGCCGCGCCGTCCGGTCAGACCGCCGCGTATTGGAAATCGACCAGATTGCCGGCGCGGTAGTTCTCGTATGCGGCAAGATCGAAGTGTCCGTGTCCGCTGAGGCAGAACAGAATCGTCCGCGCGCGGCCCTGTTCCCGCGCAGTCAGCGCCTCATCGATGGCAGCGCGAATCGCGTGGGAGGATTCGGGCGCCGGCAGAATCCCCTCCGTTCGAGCGAATTGCAGCGCCGCGTCGAACACCGGCAATTGCGAGTAGGCGCGCGCTTCGATGTGCCCCAGATGGGCCAGGTGGCTGATCAGAGGCGATGCGCCGTGATAGCGCAGTCCGCCGGCATGGATTCCCGCGGGAACAAACTCGTGCCCGAGCGTATACATCTTGACGAGCGGCGTGAGTTTGGCCGTGTCGCCGTAATCGTATTCGAAACGGCCCTGCGTGAGGCTCGGGCAGGCGGTAGGCTCCACCGCGACGATGCGCGGCCCTTTGCCAGCGAGACGGTCTAAGACATACGGCAGTGCGAGGCCGCCGAAGTTGCTGCCGCCCCCGAAGCAGCCGATCACGACTTCCGGCTCCTCCTCCGCCTGCCGCATTTGCAGCTTGGCTTCCTGGCCGATCACGGTCTGGTGCAGCAGAACATGATTGAGCACGCTGCCGAGGGAGTAATTGGTGTCGCGATGCGTGGCCGCATCCTCCACCGCCTCACTAATAGCGATGCCGAGACTGCCCGGCGAATCGGGAGACGACTCCAGGACGGCGCGCCCGGAATTGGTGCGATCGCTGGGGCTGGCAAACACCTCACCGCCCCAGACGTGCATCATCATCCGGCGATACGGCTTCTGGTCATAGCTGACGCGCACCATATAAACGGTGCATTCGAGGCCGAAGAGACTGCACGCGAAAGAGAGGGCGCTGCCCCACTGTCCCGCTCCTGTTTCGGTAGCGAGGCGGCGAATGCCGGCGCGTTTGTTGTAAAAAGCCTGGGCGACCGCGGTATTGGGCTTGTGGCTACCGGCGGGGCTCACACCCTCGTACTTGTAATAAATGTGGGCGGGCGTGTCCAGGGCCTTTTCCAGGCGGCGCGCGCGATAGAGCGGCGTGGCGCGCCAGAGGCGATAGATATCGAGCACTTCACCGGGGATGTCGATGTAAGGTTTCGGCGAGAACTCCTGCTCGATCACTTCCATCGGGAAGAGCGGCAGCAGGTCTTCGGGGCCCAGAGGGGCGCGCGTTTGCGGGTTCAAAGGCGGGGCAAGCGGCTCCGGAAGGGATGGCAGCACGTTGACCCACGCCGTCGGGATCTGGCTATCGGCGAGCAGGAATTTGGAATGCTCGGACATGGAGGTAGGCACATTGTAGCAGCGGATCGTCCGCGGCTAAGGCCTTCCTCTCCGCTACGGCTCTATCGCCAACTCGGGCCCAAACGCCGATAACGTCTTGCCCAGCTCGGTGAGACCGACCAGGACTTGATCGAGCTCGATCCCGATGAAATGCCCTTCCCGCTCGCGCCGGCAATAGATGGCCTCGCCGAGGACTATGGAATCCTCCATCTCGATGCGGATTGCGGCCCCAGGGGGCACAGGGACAGGGCTCAACAGGCCAAGACCCCGGCCGGATGCGTCTCTTACCCGGGCTTCCAGCCGGATTTCGGTGTCGTTCAAGACCGTCACCACCACAGGCTGATCGGCTTGAAAGCGAGGCTCGCGCCGTTGCTCCATGGATATTTATCGGCCGAAACCGCCAAAACTATAGGTGAAGCTTGCGGACGGTTACCAGCGGTGGATGAACATGAAACCGATCAGGACGAGGCAGCACAAGCCGATCACGGACATGATGAACGCGCGGCGCCGCGGCGTCAGCCAGGCAATGACGCCCGAAGCGGCTTCGGAGCCGAGGATCGAGCGCATCAGCCGCCGTTGCGCCGGACCCGGCAGTTTTCGCATCGCCCGCGAAATCTCTCTCCGCCCGCGCCGGTCCGCGATCAGAATCGTCGCCGAGTTTGCGCCATTGGTCGATTTCAGCAGGCGGGACCGCAAGCGCGAGGGCACGTCATTCACCGACCGGTAGACCCGATCCGACCCGCCCGCGGAGATCAAAACCGTCGACGTCTGAAAGGTTCCCGACGTCCTCGCGTTCGATTGGCCGCAGTGCGGACAGCGGGCATCTTCCTGCTCAAACTTCTTGCGGCACCGATTGCATTTCATCACGCGACCACCCGGCTGCCCCTGCCCTGACTCTTGGCCTGATCTCCGACATTCTCCAACACAACCTGGATAAATCCCAGCGCCGCCTTCGACAGGGCCTTATCCTTGCGATAAATGAGACCCAAGCGCCGCAGCATCGGCTCCGGCGAGAGAGGCACCGCCTTCAGTTTGCCCGCAGCCACTTCTTCGCGGCAGTTGGAAACCGCCAGGAACGTGATCCCCAGCCCGGCCATGACGAATCGCTTCATCATCTCAGTGGAATCGAGTTCCATCGAGATGCGGATTTCCTCTTCAACGGGCCCCAGCCAGGCGTTCAATCGCGTGCGCGTTTTGCCTTGCTGCGGCAGGACCAGAAAGTAGTCGGTCAAGTCCTGCGGCCCCACCGAGGCCCGGTCCGCCAGCGGGTGATTGGCCGGCAACACCGCGCGGATCTCATCCTGATGCACATTGACCACCTGAATGCGCTTCTCTTCCACGGGCAGTTGCGTCAAACCGAAGTCCGCCGAATTGTCGAGCACCGCTTCCACCACGCGCGATCCGTACGAGCGGTTCACTTGCAGTTGGACGGCGGGAAAGAGCTGCCGATACTCCGAGAACACTTTGGGCAGCACGTAAATGCAGGTGGCCTCATTGGCGGCGATGACCAGTTCGCCGCGCGGATTGCTTTCCAGCTCGGCGATTTCATTCTGCGCGCGACGCCGCAGATCCAACATCTGTTCCGCATACCCGGCGAAGATCTTCCCGGCGGTGGTGAGCGAGATGCGGCTGCCGAAGCGCTCGAACAGCTCGGCGTGCAACTCCTGCTCCAACTGGCGCACCTGGGCGCTGATCGCCGGTTGCGTGCGGTAACACGTCTGAGCGGCCTTAGAGAAGCTCTTCAGCCTGACGATTTCCAGGAACGTGTGGAGCTGATCGAAATCCATAACCGTGCCGGGCGGGCCTGTCGGCGGTTCTGTAGGTAAGTATTGTAACAAAAGGGGAGGCGGCGCCGCTCCGCGCGGTTTCGGCCGGTGCTGGTACCATCTTGTGAATGCGGGTGTTTCTCCTCCTGGCGGCAGCGGTATCGCTCGCCGCCCAGACCGGCGAAAACGTGCTGCTGGTCGTGAATGGGGCCGATGCCGCCTCGCGCGAAGTCGGCGAATACTACCGTCAGCGGCGTTCCATCCCGGTCAAAAACATCTGCACATTGTCGACCGCCTCCGACGAAGAGATCGATTGGCCGACGTTCGAACAGAAGATCGAACGCCCGGTCGGCGACTACCTCAAGAAAAACGCGCTTCAGGAGAAGATCCTCTATATCGTGACCACGCTTGGCGTGCCTCTCAAAGTCAAGGGCGCGGGTTCCGGCATGATGACGGAGAGCGCCGCCGTCGATTCGGAATTGACGCTGCTGTACGGCACGCTCAAGGGCGTCAAACACGAGCGAATGGGCATGGTGCACAACCCGTTCTTCATGAAACGCGACGAACTGTTCCAGCACGGCCGCTTTCCGATTTATCTGGTCACGCGGCTCGCCGCGTACGACGTCCACGACGTCAAGGCAATGATCGACCGCGCGCTGGTTGCCCGCAACCGGGGCCGATTCGTCATGGATCTCTCGTCCTCCGACGACGCGGAAGGCAACAGCTGGCTGCGGACGGCTTCGATTCTACTCCCCTCGGACAGAACCTTCACCGACGAGAGTCCCAAAGTCGTGACGTTGCAGAAGGACGTGATCGGGTACGCCTCCTGGGGTTCGAACGATCAGCACCGTAAGATCCGCGATCTCGGTTTCCAGTGGCTCCCCGGCGCCATCGCCGCCGAATTCGTGTCCACCAGCGCGCGGACCTTCAAACGCCCACCCGACAACTGGACCTATACGACGTGGGACGACCGTCTGCATTTCTTTGGCGGCTCGCCGCAGGGCCTGATTGCGGACCTGATCCACCAAGGCGCGACAGGCGCGTCGGGGAATACTTACGAGCCCTTCCTCAGCGGGTGCGTCCGTCCCGATTACCTGCTGCCGGCGTATTACCAGGGCCGCAACCTCGCCGAGAGCTACTACCTGGCGATGCCCGCGCTGAGCTGGCAAGGCGTAGTCTTAGGCGACCCGCTCTGTTCCCTGGGGAAGCCCTAGCGGCGGCCGCCGCTTTATCGATCCATCTTCGGGCTGGGCGTGCCTGGCGGCGCCTTCTTTGCGGCCGCCGGGTCGAACAGCCGCATGTCGACGGGCAACCGTCGGTAGGACCCGAAGTCCGGCGCCGCCGAGAACCAATCGCTCAGGTCCGTGGCGGCGGCGTCGTACAGATTCAACGGCGGCAGACGCAGCAGGCGGAAAATCGTCTTCAACAATCCGGGGAAGCTCGTGTTCGCGTGCGACACGTAGCCGCGTTTGATCCACGGTCCCGCGCCCATGACGACCGTGCGCTGCGCGTCGATGTGATCGACGCCGCCCTGCGCGTCGTCTTCGGTGATGAACACCGCCATCTCCTTCCACCATTTCGTGCCCGAGAGGAATTCGAGAATCCGGCCCAGCGCGTAATCGTTGTCGGCGGTGAAAGACTCCTCGTAGGGGTATCCGTCGTCCGGCCTCTCCTTGGTCATGTGGTCATTGGGCAGATGGACGAAAAGAAACTGCGGGAGCTCGGCCCCGCCCTTGACATATTTCGCTTCCACTTCGCGGATGAACTGGTCGGCGCGAAACTGATCGGGAATATTCATATTGAAACCCGGGTACTCGCGCGAGGTGTTGCGGTAGAGGGCATCGGGCATCGGCACATTGGTCAGGAAGCGGGCGCCGGTCGGCTCGAGGTCCTTATCCTCCGCGACTCCGGCGAGTTCGAAGCCCTCCCCGAAGTTGTAGAAAGTGACGCCATGGCGCTCGAAGTGACGCCAGATCGTGCCACCTTCGAGCTGCTCTTCGGGGTGCACCGACGAATCCGAACCGGCGAACAACAACCGGCCCGGCGCGGAGCGTAAGCGAAAATCCTTTTTCTGTTCGCCATACGCCGCCATCAGCGACGATTCCGTCCAGACATTCGGATAGGATCCCACCAGCCAATGATGTCCATCGACGCTGACGTCGGAATCGGCATAGAAGTTGTCACCGATGGACCACCGTTGCGCGATGGCGTGGTGATTCGGGGTCACGTTCACATCCTTGATGCTGAGGCGCTTTCGCTTGCCGTCGACGAAGCCGCGGGCGCCCAGCCGCGCGAGCTCCGGCGCGCCAGCGGCGCCGGGGATGTCGCCGAAGACCTCGTCGTACGTGCGATTCTCCTTGACGATGAGCACAACGTGCCGGACCGCTGCGGGCAGCGGCAGTTCCGGCCGCGGACGCGGCAGGAATCCATTCACATCCATCACGGTGGCAGTATGGCCGGCCAGCGAATCGGCGTCCGGAACCGGAAAGACCGAGAGCGTCCCCTGCCGCAGACGGTTCCGATCGGTCCGCACATTCGGCCCGACTCCGTGCCCGCGGGCGTTCGTCACGAAGACCGTGTCACGATCGATTGCCACCCGCGTCGGGAACCACGCCGCGGGCAGATGTCCTAGAACGCGTTTCTGCTTCGGGTCGATGACCGCGACGGCATTGATCCCCGCCTCCGCGACGAACAGCCAGCCGGACTTTTCGTGATACGCCAGTCCGACCGGAAGCACTCCGCGCAGGGTCTCCAGCCCGGGAATCCGGATGGGAATCTCCGCCTCCACCTGGTTGGTTTTGGGGTCGATCACCGTGATGGAGTCATTGGCGGCGTTGGAGACGAGGATCCGGTCCGCGCCAGCGATGACGCCCGACGGGCTACTTCCCCCTTCGCTCTTCTCGCCAAACGGCGTGCCGGTGCGAATGAATGCCTCCACTTTCGGCGCCGCCGGGTCGGCCACGTCGATCACGCAGACGGAGTTGGACTCACGCACGTTGGGGTCGCCGAGTCCGGGCACCCGCACCGGGCCGCGTTCCGTGGACCGGTCCACGCCGGCCACTGCCTCGGCGCCGGGGAATCCGAAGGCCGGAAATGGAATGCCGGTCCCCTTCGCCTGTTTCGGATCGGCCCCCGGCAATGCCTGATATTCGAACATGCCGAAGTTCGTCACGTACAGCCGCTTGCGATCCGGCGAGAGCGCCAGCGCGAAGGGCAGCCGCCCGACCCGGATGGACGCCGTCACCTGTTTGGCACGAACGTCGATGACCGCCACGCGGAAGTTGGCCTGATCGACCGCATATAGAATGTGGCGCTCGGCATCGAGGGCGAGGTCGCCGCTATAGCTATCGTCCAGGCCGCCCTGGTTCAAACTGACGAAGCGGTGGCGATCGCCGCTGGTGTCGAAGTAGCTGATGCGGCCTGAGTTCCCTTCCGAAGCGTACAACCCGCGTTCGCCCGAGAATGCCAGCCCCATGAATACGCCACGCCAGTCTTCGGGGTCCGCCTTCTCCCCCGGCTCCTTCTCCGGCGTCACCACCTGCCGGACATCCCAGGCTCCGGACTTCTGCCGCTCGAGCATCGTAAGCGAATTGCGTCCCGGACCGGTGTTCGAGGTGACGACCAGCCGGCCAGACCCGCTGACGGCAAGCCCGAAGGCGCCTGGTCCGGTCGGGTATTCCTCTCCCAGAGGCGACACGATACGGCCACCGGGCAGAATCGACGCGCCCGTGTGCCGGACGGCGGGCCGGATGCCGGCGGGAGCCGAATACGATTGGCCGCCGACGGTCACAACGGAGAGCAGCAGCGTGGCCGCGACGCGCAAGGGTGCTAGCACGGTCCCATCATATAGAAGTCACGGACTTACGTCGAAGTGTATCGACGCATACTACTTGTGAATTCGGTAAAAACGTGACGGGCAGCGTAATCTTTTCGCAGGAGTAAACAATTCCACTCCTTTAACGGTACTGTACCCTATATCCATATATGCCCATTGTTACCCTTTTTGAGTAGATTGCATTGACCCGACGGGGCTTTACCTCCACTTTTTCGGGGCGTATCGTTTGGCACGTGAAGTGCTATTTCAGTGTGAACGAGGCCGTTATGCAACGCCGAATCGTATGGATTGCCGTAATGATGACCAGCCTCCTCGTCTCCAAGCCTCCGGTAGCGGCGGCTCAAGAGAAGCAGGAGTCGGCGAAGCAGAAGAAAGCGCCGCAGAGCAAAACGCAGCAGGCGTCGCTGACGGGCTGCGTTGACGAACAAGACGGCCAGTATGTTCTCATCAGCGAGCAGACCCGATCATTGATCGCGCACCTGGAGGCGGAGGGGTTCCCGACGGAGGGCTTCGCCAAACATGTGGGTCATAAAGTGACGGTTCGAGGGTCGTCTGGCTCGACCGGCACAGACCGCCCGGTATTCAAGGTTCGAAGTGTCGAAGCAATCAGCGACGCCTGCGGGCCGCAGCAGTAAAGGAAGGCAAACAATTGCAGTTTGGAGGAGACAAAATGGCATCCAGTCCCACAGTATTAGCGCCTCAGAAACCACTCGAGGATCCCTTAGCTCATCTGCCCTGCTCCAGCATCGTGGAGTACCGCAAGGGCCAGATGATTTACAACCAGGACCAGCCGTCCACCAGCATCTATCTGGTCATCGACGGTAAGGTCAAGGTGTCCCGCCTCGCCGACGACGGCCACCAGGTGGTCGTAGACATCTATCAGCCCGACGAGTTCTTCGGGGAATCCGCGTTTCTGAATCTGCCCCACCGGTCGGAACAGGCCACAGCGCTGGAAAACACCAAGCTGATGACCTGGACGACGTCCGAGATCGAAGACATCGTGATGAAGCGGCCGCGGCTGGCGGTGGCGCTACTGCAGATTCTGGTGCAGCGCACCATCGACTTCACGCACCGCATCGAGAGCTTTTCGGTGGATAACATTGCGCGCCGCCTGGCCCGCTCCCTGATCCGTTTCTCCGAGCGCCTGGGAACGCCCGAAGACGATGGGTCGGTGCGGATGGTGCCGTTCACGCACGAACTGCTCTCGCAGTACGTCGGGACCTCGCGCGAAATCGTGACGCACTACATGAACCAGTTCCGCCGGCAGGGCTATCTGCGCTACTCACGCAAGGGAATCATTCTCTATCGCGACGCGTTCAAAGAGTGGCTGCGCCAGAACTGCTAGGCGAAATCGAACACGGAGCCGCGGAGAAATCGCCCGCCAATTCTCCTCCGCGGCCCCGCGTTCCGACGTGCTACTTCTCGAAACTCAGCGTCGCCTCTCCTGAAAACTTCCGGTAGTTGCCGAACTCCATCACGTTGCGCGCGCGGCCTTGCTTCGTGCGCAGGCGCAGATCCACGCGGCGGGGCAATAGGAACTTCCGGCCACCCACTTCGGCGTAATCGTAGTCGAGAACCGATTCGGTCTGCAGGATGGGCCAGTTCGGCGGGAGCCCGTCGTCTCCATCGCTGAAGCGCATGACCTGACTGGTTTCGCCGTCTATGAACACGAAACCCAGCATGCCGGTGGTGACGCGGTTCCGCTTGAGGAGGCTCGTCGTCGCGACGGTGTAAGACGAGTGCGCCCGGTCGATCGCATACGAATAGACGTGGCTCAGACGGCCGTTCAGACGGGTCCAGCGTTGCCAATGGAATACGGCAGTGGATTCCGGGCGGAAAATCGCTTTTAGTAGAGACCCGAATTCTCCGTTGGACTTGAAGCCGCCGACCTGATTCAGAGTCTTGTTGGTCGGGGCGCCGTCGACCGCCAGCAGTTTGTAGCGCTCTCCCTTTTCGGAGAAGCCGACGTCCACCGTCAGCACGTCTCGCGGATTCCAGGTTTTACCCTTCGGCTCGACGAAGCGGCGCACCGTCTCCGTGCACAGGAAGTCGGGGAGTCCGGCGGTGTATTGAAGAGCGATCGCGCGCGCCTTTTCCAGCACGCCCGCCTGCTCTTCGGCCGAAGGCGAGGGCGGAGCGTCGAACAGCTTCACTGCGGCGGCCCTTGGCAGTTTGACTGTCCGGTCGCGCTGCTGTTCCAACTCCTCGACGGTTTGCGGTCCGGCGCCTTCGGACTGCAATTCTTCGATCACGGGATCTTCCAAATGCTCCGTGAGCTTGGATTGCAGCACGATGACTGCGATGGCCGCGTCCGGCCGGCGCTGCGCCAGCGCCTCGCGGACCGTGCGTATCAGGTCGCTTACCGTGGCGCCCGACGCGGCGGAGGCCAGCAGCAGGATCGGGACGAATCGCATACGCTTACGACGCGGCCAGGCAGTCCGCGATTTCTTTTTCTTCGATGGCTCCCTGCTTGATCACGCGCCAGTAGGGCTCGGTGATATCCACGGTCGTCGCACCGGGGCCGGCGCTGGGCCCGCCGTCGAGGACGAGATCGACGCGGCCGTCCATCATGCCGAACACTTCGATGCCGCTGCGGCAGGTCGGCCGGCTCGAGATGTTCGCGCTGGTCGAAATCAGCGGCTCGTTCAGCATCTCGATCAGCTTCGTCGCGATGAGCGATTGCGATTGGCGCAGCGCCATCCGGCCGGTGTTGCCGGTGACCTTCAGCGGAATCTTGGCCGATGCCGGCACGATGATCGTCAACGGCCCCGGCCAGAACCGGCGCGCCAGGATGAAGAAGCGGTTATTCAACTCGCCCGCCAGCTCTTCCGCCATCATCATGTCGCGCACGAGAATCGGCAGCGACCGGTGCGGTTCACGGCCCTTCGCCTGAAACACCTGCGTTACGGCGCGCAGATTGAAGGGATCGGCCACCAGCGTGTAAAGGGCATCGCTCGGAATTGCTACCACCCGGCCGCGGCGCACGGCGGCGGCGGCGCGCTCCAGGACTTCCGGCTGGGGCTCGTCGGGATTGATTTCGACCAGGTCGGTTGCCATTTCTTGAAGAGGGGCTCAGCGGGGCCCGATCGCCTCCGCCACATCCAGCGCCATTTGGTAACGGCCGAAGGGCGCGCTCAGTTGCACGCCCTGCACCATCTTGCGGACGCGCGTCACCATCTCGCGCGCGATGGCGACGCCTTCCTCGCGGGCTTTCTCCGCATTGTCGACACGGCGCATCCGGTCCATGAATTCGTCCGGGACGGGGACGCGCAGCTCATTCACCATGAATTCCGCATTGCGGAAGCTGGTGAGCGGCCAAATGCCGCAGATCACGGGAATTTTCACGTGTTCGATACGCCGTAGAAAACCCTCGAGCAGCTCCAGGTCGAACACCGGCTGGGTGACGACGTACTCCGCGCCCGCCTCCACCTTCCATTCGAACCGGCGGATCTCCTCTTCCATATTGAGCGCGCCGGGATTCGCCCCCACGCCGATCAGCAGCGCGGTTTGCGAGCCCATCGGATTGCCGCCGATGTCGAGCCCGTGGTTCAGGTTCTTGACGATGTTCACCAGGCCGATGGCGTCCACATCGAACACCGCCGTGGCGTCGGGATAGGCGCCCATGCGCGGCGGATCGCCGGTGATGCAGATCAGGTTGCGGACTCCCGCGGCGTGCGCGCCGAGCAGCTCCGACTGGATGCCGAGAATGTTGCGGTCCCGGCAGCAGAAGTGATTGACCGCCTCGACGCCGGCGTGCTGCTGGATGAGCTGGCAGGTGACCTGCGCCGACATGCGCGCGCTGGCGCGCGGTCCGTCCGGCACGTTGATACAGTCGATCCCCGCCTCGCCGCAGCGGCGCGCGCCGTCGATCTCCCGCGAGGCGTCGATCCCCCGCGGCGGCAGAATCTCGACGAAGGAAACGAATTTGCCGGCCGCGATCTTAGCGCCGAGCTTCGATTTCTCCGCCACCGGAACCGGGGTTAGGGCCTGCGCCTTGGCTTGCGGTTCCTCGACGGTGACCGCCAGCTTCTTCTGCGTCGGCTGCAGCGATCGTGTCTCCGACCGGATCAGCTTGATATGGTCCGGCGTGGTGCCACAGCAGCCGCCGATAATCTTGACGCCCGCCCACAACAGGCGGCGCGCATACTGCGCCATGTATTCGGGGGAGCACAGATAGATATTGCGGCCCTCGATGCGCATGGGCAGGCCGGCGTTCGGCATGGCGCTCATGGGCTTGCTCGAGAACTGCATCATTCGCTCGATGGTTTCGAGCGTCGCTTTCGGGCCCACCGAGCAGTTCAGCCCGATCACGTCAACCGGCCAGGAATCCATTTCGCGCGTGAACGTCTCGGTGTCGCTGCCGCCGGGAAGGTGGCCGAAATCGTCGATTGTGACCTGCGCGATCACGGCGATGTCGTTGCCGGCGGCCTCACGGGCAGCCATCACGGCTTCCCGAAGTTCGTCGAGGTTGCCGAACGTTTCCAGGATCAGCAGGTCGACCCCGGCCTCGACGAGCGCGGCGATCTGTTCGCGGAACGCGTCGCGCGCCTCGGCGAAGGACGTCGGGCCGAGCGGCTCGATGCGGACTCCAAGCGGTCCGACCGCGCCGGCGACGAACGGTCCGTCCTTGGCGGCTTCGCGCGCGAGCCGCACCGCCGCGCGGTTGATGTCATTTAGTTTCTCAGCGATGCCGAAGGCTGCGAGGCGCGGCCGGCTGGCGCCGAACGTGTTCGTCTCCAGAATCTCGGCGCCGGCTTTGACGTATTCCTGGTGAATCTGCCGCACCATGTCGGCGGCGGACACGTTCAATTCGTCAAAACAGCGGTTGATGAAAACGCCGCGGGAGTAGAGCATCGTGCCCATGGCGCCGTCCGCCACCATGACGCGACGCGACAACTGTTCTCGAAACTCCTGTGCCCGGCTGCTGGTAGCTGTAGTCATTGAGAGGGTCGCGGGCAGCGCATCGAAGGAAACCGGCCGCCGCGATAAAGAGATTTTAGCGCATCGCGCGACGCAACTTGCGCCGCCGTGCCCTCGCCAAATGACGTGGATTCAACAAAACCGCGTGGCGTGAGGGCAGATGGGGCCGCCATCTGCCCTTCTCGGGATTACTGCTTGGAACGATCCGCGCTCGAGGTCGCGGAATATTTGTTGAGCGCTTCGGCCAACGATCGCGCATTGTCCGGCGTGTGCATGCTGCCGCCCAGGATGTCCTTGTTGCTCATCGAGTGGCCATACATCGCTTCGTCTTCCTTCTCGTCCGGCCGCAATACAGCGCCTTTCAGCGAGATTCCCGCGAACAGGCCCTTCGACCGCGACCACGCCAGAATCTCGGCGTCCAGGCGGGCATCGGTCTGCGCCGATGCCGCTCGTCCCACCGGGCCGGCCGCAATCGAGGCGTCGGCGCCCAGCGTGAATTTGTCGCGCATCAACTGATCCATGCCGTGCCGGTTCATCACGAGCAGGATGAGGTCGGTCGATTGGCCGCCAATCTGGAATCCGACGCTGCCGCCTTCCAACTTCACCGCGGCCGGCGCGCCCCAACCGTTCCCGGAGTTGTTCCGGCACTCGGCGAAGCCTCTCCCATATTCGCCGCCGACCACAAAGGCGGCCTTCTTCATATTGGGAATCACGATCACGCACGCCGCTTTCGACAGCAGGTCCTGCGGAATTCCTTTGTCCGGCGTTTTCATGACGTCCGAAAAGACGGTCGTGGCCTCGGTAAGGCGCTCCTGCGCCGTCTCGGCCCAAACCGCGGTCGCGAGCGCCAGCGACGCCGCAATAGCTATACCTCTCATGTCTGACCTCCTGTGGGACATTATCCCGCGGGGCGACTTACTAAGTGGGTGAGGATGCTAACCTACCGGCGGCCCAGGAACCGCAATCGGACAGTAAAGGCGCGCGTCTGTCCTCTTCCGTACGTGAGGAATTGTGGGGTCCCCATCACATTATTCACCGCATTGGGATTGCCGTTGTTCGTCAGATTATTGAACCCAAAGCGCCACGCCCACAGATAGTGCAACGCGCGAAACTGCCGCTCCAGGTGTAAGTTGAGGTTGAAATAGTCCGGATACCGGCGCGAATTCGGGGAGCCGACGAGAACCCCCTCTTCATTCACTACCCCGAACGGAAATCCGGTGCGGTATTCCACCAAATAGGCGGCGGTTGTGTGGCGCGTCACGAAGCGAAGGAAAGGCGGCAGCACCCGGTTCGGCAGCGGCGCCCAACCCCACATATGAACCCGATTCGGAGTGTCCCAAGCGAACGGCCCGGGCGCCTGAGGCGCGAAAATGGGATTCTCCAGGTTGTAATCGACGATGGCGTTCGAACGCGAGCTCGATCGTGTGTACCCGAGAAACCACTCGTATCGGCCGGCGAATGTGTGCCGCACCGAAATTTCGAACGCATCATAGCGCGGGTGGCGGGCGTTCACCAGTTGATACGAAGCCGCGCCGTCTTCCATCGGGGGCAGAGGAGTGAGCGATTGCGGCAGGAACGTGAACCCGCGATAGCCTGACCGCCGCACGAACCCGGAGCGCAGGTAAAACCCTCCGGGGAGCTTACGTTCCACACTGAAACTCAAGGTGTGGGAGTATGGCGCGCGCAGGGTCTGGTCGTTCACCACGAAGGAGGTCGCTACCGGTCCCGTGGGCAATCCCGCCGGCGAATAGAACGTCGCCAGGCTGACCTGCTCCTGGCGGCGCGAGATCAGGTCCAGGCTGATGGAGTCGTAGTAAACGCCCCAACCGGCGGAGAACTTGGTGTCGGACAGCCGCTTGGGCGCCCATGCCACGGCGACCCGCGGCGCGACTTCCAGGTCGCGCACGATTTCGTTCCACTCGGCGCGCACTCCGCCTTCGATCAGCAGCCCGTCGCGCGGGCTCCACGAGTCCTGAATGTACTGCGCGCCTTCAAAGTTCTTTTGGGCCTGGAAAGGGCTGCCGGTGAAAGTGACATAGCGCGCGATGGAATTGTCGTCGCGCAACACGGCGTAATCGTGGCGCAGCACCTTCTGATGGAAGGCTTCCCGCTCGAAGTCGATGCCGAATTTCAGGTGATGCGTTCCCCGCAAATGAAGCGTGGGCAGAAACAGGTTCGCGACCCATTGCTGCCGGTAGAAGTGGCGGTCGATACCGGTGAAGTAATTGCCGCGATTCCCCAAGGGAGTGATCTCAAAGAGGCTCGTCCCTTGGGGCATGTCGAGCAGGACCCCGCGGGAGTCGGCAAGACCGACGTCGAGGAGCGAGCCACCTCGAAAGTAGTGCTGATCGCGCAGCGTGCTCATGTAAAGGGACTGCCGATGGTTGATGGTGGACTCAATGGGGTTGAAAAAACTGAGACCGTTGCGCTCGACATCGGCGTAATTCATGAGGAAGCTGCCGGTGAGGATATTTCCCGGCGCGAGGTTCACCTGAAAACGGCTCAGATCGCTGGTGGTCAGGCCGCGGGACCGGTTCTGTCCACGGGGCAGGCCGTGGACCGCGTCGTCACTGTAGAACGCGTCGAAGCCGTTGTGGAACCACGCCCGTCCCTTGACGAGTGGGCCCGAGACTTCCAACCGCGGCGTCCATTTATTGACGTGCCAGCCACCGTCGCTGGCTACGCCCGGGATGAAGTTCGTCCCGCCGAAGCGCAGGCGGTCGTCTCCCATCTTCGTTTTCAAATCGAGCACACCCGCCGAACCGCGCCCGTTTTCCGCCGAAAACCGGCTGGTGGCCACGTCCATCGACTGAATCGTCTCGATGTTGACGCGCGTTTCGAGCCGCCCAGTGACCGGGTCCGAGATGTTGAACCCGTCGAGCGTGTAATTCGTCTGGTTCGTCTGCGCCCCATTGAAATGAGCGCGGCCGCTATTATCCTGCACCACGCCATCCATCAGCGGCAAGGCATTGCGATAGTCCTGAGAGGCGGGGTAGGGGATCGTAGTGATCTCGGTGTTGTCCAGTTCCTTGCGCTCGGCGGGTTGCGCGGGATCGATCGAGGGAGGCGAGTAGACGACATCGATCCGGTCGGAGAATTCCTGCAAGTGGTTGAGAGTGACGGTCAGTTCGCCGGCGCCGGACTCGAATTGGCGCCCTTTGCCTTCATACAGATAAAATCCGAGACGCTCGGTGCGGAGAGTGTATGCGCCGGCGGCGGGAAGGGTGACCCTGAAATTACCCGCCCGATCCGAGGATGCCACCACAGCGGGGCGGTCCGCGGCGCGAAGTTCCACGCGAGCCCCATCGATCCCGGCGCCCGTCTCATCGACAACCCTGCCGGTGATCGCCACCTGGGCGGTCATTAGACACGGTAGAAACCCGCAAACCAGTGCCGGAATAAAACGCATGGACCCCTATGCTTCGCCTACCCCCGCTCGGTGGCGCCATGTACAGGATACACCCCTGCGCGTAAACATCCCAAAATCCATGGAGCGCACACCGTCCACTGTGGGTCCGACCTAGGCGTTCCGGCTAGCCGGAAGAAGGGGCAAAGCCTCGTTTTGCCCCCGCTGGCGAGTCTTCTAGAACTGAATCCGCGCGCCTAATTGAATGCGCCGGGCCGGGGCGCTGCCGACCAGGATATTCGCGCGCCCGAAGCTTCCCGAATTCAGGTCCGTCGTGATGCCATCGAAGTTCGGATGGTTGAGAATATTCAAGGCATCCACGCGGACATTCAGCCGGACGCGCTCGGGCGTCAGGCGGAAATTCTTTTGCAGCGCGGCGTCCAGCCCGTTAAACCAGGGTCCGCGGAAGACATTTCGTCCAAGGCTTCCGAAGCGCACTCCGGTCCCCGCCGGATTCACAAACAGCGAACTGGGCGTGCCGATCCCGAAGGCCGACCGGCACGAAGCGATATTGGTCGATTGTGCTCCCGCAAACCCACAGTCGACCCGGCCGTTGCTGGAGAAGATGCCGTCGGCGGGACTCTTTCCGGAATAGGCGCCCGCCATTGTGCCCACGAAATCCGGACGGTCGTTACCCAGCCCGTCGAGGTTGTAATCCCCACCGAGGTTCTCCGGAACGCCGTTGGCGTCCTTGACATTGCCGGGGCGGCGGGTCCGCGAATTGTAGATTTCCAGCGGGTGCCCGGAGTATGCCTGGTAGAAACTGGAGAGTTGCCAGCCGCCGAAAGCCTGTCCGAGGAAGCCCTTCTGCGACCGGAACATGGGGAGTTCCCAGATGAACGCGAGCTTGTAGGCATGCGTGTGATCGAACGCGCCGGCGGATTTCTCCGTGTTCACACGAGCGTTGCTCACGAAGTAATACGGCTGGCTGTAGCTGCCCTGCGTAGTTTCGCCGCTGAACAGGTCGGAGCCGTAATCCATCAGTTTGCTCCAGGTATAGCTGAACTGATATTGAATTCCCCGGCTGAGCCGCTTCTGCATCTCGACGATCATCGAGTTGTAGTTGGAGTTCACGTTATTGGCGCGGTAGTTGAAACCCGTGTAGGCGGAGTTCGGGCGCGCGTCCGCGAACGTCGGGTTGTAACGCATGCCGTCGTAGCGGTTGAGGTTCATGAGGACGGGGAGGTGCCGTCCCTGGTTTCCCTGGTAAGTCAGGCGGAACAGCATGTCACGGGCGAACTGGTGTTCTACCGTGAGGTTGAAGTTCATTACACCCGAATCCTTCATGTGTACGTCCATCGTCCGCACCGAGACGCGGAACGGCAGGTTGCCGGCGGGATTCGGCGTGAAACCAGAAGGGCTGATCGATGCCGGAATCGTGTAGAGAACCCGGTCGCCCGAACTCGCATCCAAGTCGAGCAGGGCATAGAACGGCGGGTTCCAGGCGCCGTTCGACCATACGTTGTCGAAGATGCGGTCGTAGAACATGCCGAAGCCGCCGCGGATCGAAGTATGCCCTTTGCCCGTGACGTCGTATGCGAACCCGATACGCGGTCCGAAGTCGGCATTATTCGTCTTCCACATGCTGCTCACGGGAGCGACGCGCGCCGCCTTGATGCTCGCAATGCTCAAGTCGGTGAGGTTGGTAAATTGCGCGATGATCCCGTTGACCTCCGAAGGCGCGCCGTATCGCTCCCATCGCAGGCCGAGATTGAGGGTCAGGCGCGGCGACACCCTCCAATCGTCCTGCACGAACACGTTGGCGTCCTTCATGACGTAATGGCGGTACGCCCCGGCGGCCTTGCCGGTGCGTGGATCGAGCGAAGTCTCGGAGAAGTACGGGATGTCGGCGGAGAAACTGCTGTCCGTCGTGTCAATATCCTGGATCGTGCCATCGGGATTCTTGGTGACGGGCGTCCCGAAGACATTGCCGAACTCGTAATAGCCAGGAAATCCGAGATCCCAGTTGCGGTACACGATGCCGTACTGATAGCTGCCGCCGACCTTCAGGCTGTGCTTCCCCTTGACCCAGCTCAGGTTGTCCTGGAATTGCCAGCGATCCTGGGTGAATGAGGAATTGAAGCCCTGAAAGGCTCCGAGGCTGAATCCCATTCCGTAGTCTTCGCCATCGATGTCCACCGAGGGAAACTTGATGTTGCTGTCCCCATTGATGGCGGCCAGCGAATCCGAAAGGTGCCGGTTGTGCGCGACGGTGAACTCGTTGATCAGACTGGACGAGAAAAGATGCGTATGGACCATCGACAGGTTGTGGTAGTTGTCGTGGTCCAGCTCGTTGATGGGCTGCGCGCTGGCGTGACCTCCCCCGTACAGGTTCGTGAATAGCTGCCGGTAAAAGTTCGCCGTGAAGGACAGCCGGTCGTGCTCACTGAAATTATGGTCGAGCCTTCCATAAAACGTGTTGCGGCCCGTGTCCTGCGGATCGAACACGTGAATGCAGCCGATGTGCCCGATCGAGTCCGGAGCGTTGGCCGCCTGGTCGGGGCAGGTGACGTTCGACGTCTTCAGCGGAAACGCGGACAGCATCTGCTTGGCGAACGGCCCCGCGGTGGAGTTCAGCCTGGCCAACTCGCTTGGAGTCGGAACCTGTTCGTCGATCTCGCTGCCGGTCTTGGTGCTAATGCGGTCATAGGCGAACCCGAAAAACGTCTTGTTCTTGACGATCGGACCGTCCACCTCGCCGCCGAACTGGTTGCGGATGTATTTGGGCTTGGGGCTGCCCTGACGATTCTGGAAGAAATCCGAGCTGTTCAGGCTGCGGTTGCGGTTGAATTCATAAAGGACCCCGTGTAGCGCATTGGTGCCGGACTTTTGAACCGCGCTGACGATCACGCCGCCCGCGCGTCCATACTGCGCGCCCATGCTGTTGGTGAGCAGCGAAAACTCCGAGACCGACTCGAGGGCCGGCTGCACGTTGGGAAGACCTTCGCTGAAGTTGTCGTTGTTGTCAGTTCCGTTCAACAGGTATGCCGTGCCGGATTGTCTGGCGCCGCCGGAGGCCGGGCGAAGATCCATACCCTGGGTCACGGTCGGGGCCATGAAGGCCAGGTCAAATATGTTTCGCGAGAGCAGGGGAATGTTCTGGATGAATTTGGAATCCACCGTCGTCGCAAGCTCCGAAGTAGCAGTCTGTACGAGGGTCTCCTGCGCCTGCACTTCCACGCTCGCCGCGGCGCTGGCCACCGACAAGGTTACGTTGACAGGGGCCGTCTGGCTTGGTTCGACGCGAATCTCGGTGATCCGCTTGTCGGTGAAGCCCTTCGCCTTCACGTCGAGTTTGTATATGCCGGGCATCACGGCATTGAACCGGTAGGAACCATCCGGCTCGCTGGTTTGTTTTTGCTCGACATTGGTGGCGACGTTGGTCAGAGTGAGATCCGCCTTGGGCAGTACTGCCCCCGTCGCATCAAATATCGTTCCAGTGACGACTCCCTGTCCGGTCTGGCCGAACAAGGAAGCCGAAGAAGCCATCACCCATAGACACACGTATAGCGAGGCAACTGTACGCTTCATTTTTCCCGATCTCCGTTGACGTATTTTCAGGCGGCGGACGAGACGTCCTACACACGGATCCCCTGGGCCTGCCGACCCGTCCGTCTGTTCCCACCGGCGCCGTTCTTACGTGAAACAGGCCACCGGATTGTTAATTAGGTAAATTCTGCGGCGTAAACGATTGATTGTCAATAAGGAAGACAGGAATAATTATTCGAACTTGCAAGGCGGGACACCGACGCCGCCGTCCTCCAAGGCCGCGCCCACCCGAAGGATGGCCGCTTCCTGGAACGCCGGGCCGATAATCTGCAACCCTATCGGAAGACTTGAGGACGAGACCCCGCAAGGCAGACTGAGCGCGGGAATCCCGAGAGCATTGATGCCCCGCACCAGGCGCGTCGCGGCGAGCCGCACGTCTTCGTCCTGCCCTCCCAACCGCACGGTGCCCTCGCCGATTCCCGAGGCGGGCGCCGGTGTAGCCGGAACAATCAGACAATCGACCGTGGACCACAACACCGCAAACTCCCGGCGCATCTTGCGTCGCAGCCGTTGCGCATTGATATAGTCAGTGGCCGGAATGAGTCGGCCCTGATCGAGCAGCGCCAGCACGTCCGCGCCGAACTGCTGCCGGTTCTCGAGATGCGGCGCCAGCACAGCGGAGGCCTCTGCCAGCAGGATCACCCGCGCCACCGCATTCAGTGCGGCAATGTCGGGGACGACGATCGGCAACACCACGCCGCCCAAAGCCTCCGCTTGGCGCGCCGCGCCGCGCACGGCTTGCTCGACCTCCGGGTCGATGCGGTCGAAATAGAAATTCGTAGGCACGCCGATGCGCATCCCGCGGATCGAGCAGCCATCCGCGGGAACAAAGTCGGGATGCGGCCCGCGCCACGAGGCGGGGTCGCGGCGGTCGTGGCCGGCGATCGCGTTGAGAACGATCGCGGCGTCGCGCACGGTTCGGGTCAGCGGTCCCATATGATCCAGGCTGTATCCCAGCGGCAGCGTGCCATAGCGGCTGACGAGCCCGTAGGTCGGCTTGATCCCCACCGTCCCGCAGAAGGACGCCGGGATTCGAATCGACCCCCCGGTGTCGCTGCCCATGGCGGCGAAGACGAATTCCGCGGCGACGGCGGCGCCCGATCCGCCGCTCGATCCGCCGGGTATATGCGCCGTGTTCCAGGGGTTGCGCACCGGTCCGAAATGCGGATTGCCGGACGTGATCCCATAGGCCAGCTCGTGCATATTGAGCTTGCCCATCATCACGGCGCCGGCAGCGTCCAGTTTCTCCACCACCGCGGCGTCGATCCCGGGGACAAAGTGCTCGTGAATCTTCGATCCGCCGGTCGTGCGGATTCCCCGGGTCAGAAAGAGGTCTTTCAATGCGATGGGAATGCCGTGAAGCGCGCCGCGGTCACGGCCGGAGGCGAGTTCTTCGTCGGCTCGGCGAGCTCGGTCCAGCGCCGGCCCGGCGGTCACCGCAAGAAAGGAATTGAGCTGGTGATCGAGCCGCTGAATCCGCTCCAGAGCGGAGGTGGTCAGCTCGACCGACGAAACGGCCCCGGAGCGCATGGCGGCGGCGGCTTCGCGAATGGTCACTCGGCCTCCACGTCGAGCAGGGTGGCGGGCTCGTCGGCGAACGTCAGGCTATCGGCCAGTGGCCGGAACGCGGCTTCCAGGCCTTCGAGAGGTTTCACGATGCGCGCGATATCGGCCGGCGGAATGTCGATGCCGGCCGCGGCGGCGATGGCGTTCCAGTCTTTCATAAACTCCTACGATAGCGGATCGGGCCGGTCCTGGCGCGCCGTCCAATGCGCCCCGGCGAGCACGATCATGGCCACCGCGAACGCCCATAACAGGATGGTGACGGAATGCTGGAAAACCGAATACTCGCGGTCGAGCTTCGCCTGGAGATACGGCCAGACCAGCAGGTTCACATACTTCAGCGCCTCCAGGGCGAGGCCCACGACGATCGCCACCGGAATGACGCGGCGAGGCTCCACTTTCCGGTTCGGCAGGAGCCAGTATATGAACAATAATGCGAACACCGACACCGGCAGCGCCGCCACTTTGAACACGAGCAGGTTCACCCAGACGGCCGCGTGCGCGTTGGAGCCGAGCGCGTCCGAGATCCACCGGCTGTTGAGCGCGGTGAGCATCATCGACAGCATGGCGAGACCGCCGCACAGAAAAATCAGGCCGAGGCTCACCATCTGATTCTTCACATAGGAACGATTTTGCGCGACCCCCCATGCCCGGTTCAGCGCGACTTCGAGGGGCTCGAAAATTCCGTTGGCGGTGAAGAGCAACAGGAACATCGACGCGAAGTGCATCTTGGGAATCATCCACGGCTGGAGATTCCGCACGATGAACTCGCCCGGCTCGCCCGCGAAGAAATCGCCGAGCGCCAGATAGATGGCCTGCTGCGCGGCAGGCCATTTCAGGACGTCGCGGCAGAAGGCCAGCATCACCGTCATGAACGGGTAGAAGGCCAGCAGCGTGGAGGCGGCAACGGCGAGCGCATAAACATGCGCCTCGGTTTCCATGAGGTAGTGCGCGGTCGGGCGGAAGCGGGCCCACCACGGCGGCGCATCGGGCAGTCGAATCGGGAGCAAATTCCAGCTTACGCGATCGGAAATCCGGTCATAACTGCAGCGCCTGCCGCAAGCCAGGGTCGTGCCGGACACGCCAGATTCGGCTGTCCAGGTAGTAGTGGGTCAATCCGAAGCCGCAGAAGAACCCGAACGCCAGATCGGACATTTTGCCGAGTTGGAAACCGGGGACGCGATACAGGAGGCTGAAGAGCAATCCGGCGGCGCCATAAGCCAGGAGACTGCGGCTGACCGCGGCGGGGATGCGGCCGTGCTCCGCGCCGCCGGCATAACGATTCCGGTTATGGAACCAGACGATTGCGTGGTATTGCAGGTTGTGCACGATGGTCACGGTCGGCACTGCCGCCTGCCAGCTCAGGAACGCGAAGGTCAGCCAGTGCAGGGGAATCACGGCGCCCAGCAGCAGAAATTTGGGGGCGTCGATGCGGTCGCCGCCGCTCCACCGCTGCCACTGACGCGCGGCATACACCGCGCACGTCGCCCCGAGCAGGATCCACATCGGCGTTTCAGCCCGCGGCAGGGAAAAAGGCAGCCCCAGTTCTTCCGGATGGTGGATGAAAAAACGATGGAACGGCGGCAGCACGGTCGTGACGCCGAGAAAGATCCGGTCGAGCGTATTGTCGAGCGCGCCGAGATCGCGGTTCTTCACTTTGTACAGCACCATGAAGCCATAGTGCTGGCGGATCACATGATAGTAGGCCCACGCGCCGACCAGCAGATACAGCCAGCCCTTCCAGCCCGCCAACACCATCAGCGGACCGAGCGCGAAGAAGACGGCGGCCGATCCGTAGAAGAGCGCGCGCTGGCGCGCCCGGGCCTCGCGGTCGAAGAAGGTGCGCGACGCCGTGCCGAAAATATGCGTGCCGTCGAAGCCGATCGACCAGATCCACCATAGCCACGACATCGGCGCATGAATCGCCGCGAACAGCAGAAGGTACAGGTACCCCGCCGCGGCGCTGCCGATCACCAGTGTGAGATCGACACCCCTGCCGATGATCCAGCGCGAATCGATTCGACTGCCAGGCAAGACGGGCGTAGAGGCAACGGCGGCCATGGTGGTCGCCGGCTATACGAAGTGATACTTCTTCGTCGCGTCGTCCCAGACCACTTTCTTCTGGTTCTTGAACGACAACGTCGCCATGTGGCCCGTGATGGCGGCCTGCTGTCCGATCGTGGGCGGCGCGATCGGCTTCTCGTTGCCGCGAATCGACTCGATAAAGTTCTTGAAGTGGTTGATCGCGCCGTCGGATTCCTTGAATTCCTGCATCCCGTTGATGTGGATGGCCTGCCGCGATTTGATGGGCTCCGGCGCGCGATTGGCCGCATTTGGCCGCCGCGAATTGTAGGTCTCCGGCTCGAAATACAGGTCCTGCCGGTTCATGACGCGGATCGTGCCCTCGTTGCCGCAGAGCTCCTCGCCGTACCCGAAGTACTCGTTGCCGAGATAGCAGCTATAGTTGACCTGCAGGCGGTCCGGATAGTCGTAGATGGCGCTGAAGGTGTCCGGCACGTCGCGATCGTCGCTCTTGTCCGACCAGCGGTAGACGCCGCCCGACGCCATGCAGCTCTTCGGGATCGTCTTGTCGAGCATAAAGTTGACGATGTCGGTCTGGTGCACCAGGAGATCCGTGGAGATTCCGCCAGAATAGTCCCAATAGAGGCGCCATTGGAAGTAGCGGTGCGGATCCCAGTCGTGTTTCGGCGCCGTGCCCAGGAAACGGTTCCAGTCGGTGTTCTGCGGGGTGGCTTCTGCCGGGATGACGTAACGCCATGAAGGCTCGTTCGGCAAGCCGTTGCGGAACCAGAAGGCGCGCACATAGTGCACGTCGCCGATCATCCCCTGCTTCACCATCTCTTTCGCTCGTTTGTAGAGCGAAGAACTGCGATTTTGGGTGCCCACCTGGCAGATTTTGCCGGACTTCTCCCACTCCTTGACGATGTCCCAGCCTTCTTCGATGGTGTGGGCGAGCGGTTTTTCGACGTACACGTGCTTGCCCGCGCGCAAAGCCGCAATCGCCATGTCGTGATGGAGATGCTCCGGCGTCATGATGAAGACGGCGTCGATGTTCTTGTCGGCGAGGAGGTCCTTATAGTTGTTGTACGTGGCGGGCTTGGTTCCCCAGATGGTCTGCATGCGGTCGACGCCGCGCGCGATGTACCCCTGGTAGGTGTCGCAGATCGCCGTGATCTGCACATTATTGGGTTCGGCGGTATGCATCCAATCGAGTGACGCATATCCACGGGTGCCGACGCCGATCCACCCGACGTTGACCTTGTCATTGGCTCCACGAGCCGAAATGACCGCGGGCCCCGCCGCCAGCGCGGCCGTCTTGAGAAAGTTCCGGCGATTGAAGTCTTCCGCCATAATGACCTCCAGAACTACGATGATAGCAGCGTTGCGAGTCGCGGTTCACAAAACGCGCGTGGCGTCCGGGGCCGGAATGAGAGACGCAATGCGCTCCACCCAACTGCGCTGCGGTTCGGTTTCCGGAACCGGCAGACCGCGCGCATTCCCGATACGCAGGGACGCGTCCAGTAGCTGGATGCCGGCCGATGCGAGCACCGCGGCCGCAATCAGCGCGGACCTGCCGATGCCTTGGCGATGACCATCGAGCATGGTCCCATCCGGGCGGTCATGACCCAACCAGCTCCCGTAAATCCGAGACCCAATAGTCCGGCTCGAACCCCGCCAGCGCTTCGGCCTGACCGTAGCCATATCGCACAGCGCATGTCTTCACGCCGGCGCGTTTGCCGGCTTCCATGTCGGCGCATGAATCGCCGACGAACAGACAATCGGACGGCGCCGCTCCCATCGCCTTCAGCGCCGCGAAGAGAACGTCGGGAGCGGGCTTGCAGGGGAATCCGTCAGTTCCCTGCACGTGGTCGAAATGAGGCAACAGGCCGAACTGCTCGAGCACGGCGCGGGTGGTCGGCGTGCCCTTGGTGGTCGCCGTCCCCTTCCGGCCGCCGAGCGCGGCCAGCGCCTCCGCGACACCCGGATAGACGCTCGTCAGGGTGTGTCCGCGGGCGAGGTAGATCTTGCGGTATTGCGCGATCAGGTCGTCGATCTGCTCTGGGGTGGAGTGCGGCAGAACGTCGGCAAAGAGGTCGATCAGGTGGCGGCCGATGAAACTCTTCAGATAGTCGTAGGTGACGGGAGGGCAGGCAGTGGCGTCAAGCACCTGCTGGACCGCGCCGCAGATGTCCCGGGCGGAGTCCAGCAGTGTGCCATCGATATCGAACAGATAGACAGGAAAGCTGGGAACGCGGTTCACGCCGGCTGCGGCCGCTCCCCTTCCGAGAGCCCGGGGACACGGCGCCCGCCGTCCGGCCGGATGACCTGCTGCGTGTGATCCTCGGAGTCCTTCGAACCGGTGACCGGCGGCAGCGTGTGGCCGGCGATGATCTGCATCACCTCGTTGCCGTCCAGAATCTCGCGCACCAGCAGAGCCTCGGCGATCTGAATCAGCGCCTGGGACTTTTCGTCAAGAATGGCGGCGGCGGTGTTGTAGCCCCCGGACACCAGCTTCTTGACCTGCTCATCGATGCGGATGGCCGTCTCTTCGCTGTAGTCGCGGTGTTGCGCAATTTCGCGGCCGAGGAAGATCTGCTCTTCTTTCTTGCCGAAGCTGAGCGGTCCGAGCTCGCTCATGCCCCATTCGCAAACCATCTTGCGGGCCAGATCCGTGGCGCGTTCGATATCGTTGCCGGCGCCGGTGGTCATGTGGTGCATGTACTTCTCTTCGGCGATGCGACCGGCCATCAGGATGGCGAGTTGCGCCAGCAAGTAATCCTTGTTGTACGAATGCTTGTCGTCGATCGGCAACTGCATCGTCACGCCCAGGGCCATGCCGCGGGGGATGATCGTGACCTTGTGCAGCGGATCCGCGTTCGGAAGCACTGCTGCGACCAGCGCGTGGCCGGCTTCGTGGTACGCGGTGTTGCGTTTCTCGGCATCGCTGAGAATCATCGACTTGCGTTCCGCGCCCATCAGGATCTTATCCTTGGCGAGCTCGAAATCGATCATCATGACCACTTTGCGATTCTGCCGGGCGGCATTCAGCGCCGCCTCGTTCACGAGGTTCGCAAGGTCCGCGCCGGCCAAGCCCGGCGTTCCACGAGCCAGGACCGAGAGATCGACGTTGTCGCCAAGGGGAATCTTCTTGGTGTGGACGCGGAGGATCGCTTCCCTGCCCTGCACATCCGGACGTCCCACCACCACGCGGCGGTCGAAACGGCCGGGGCGGAGCAATGCGGGGTCGAGCACATCCGGGCGGTTCGTAGCGGCCACCAGGATGACACCTTCGTTCGATTCAAAACCGTCCATCTCGACGAGCAGTTGGTTCAGAGTCTGCTCGCGCTCGTCATGTCCGCCGCCAAGTCCGGCGCCCCGGTGGCGGCCCACCGCGTCGATTTCATCGATGAAAATGATGCACGGAGCGTTCTTCTTCCCCTGCTCGAACAGATCGCGGACACGGCTGGCGCCGACGCCGACGAACATCTCGACGAAGTCGGAGCCCGAGATCGAGAAAAACGGCACGCTGGCCTCTCCGGCGATGGCGCGGGCAAGCAGGGTCTTGCCGGTTCCAGGAGGTCCAATCAACAGCACGCCTTTCGGGATACGCCCGCCCAGCTTCTGAAATTTCTGGGGCTCGCGCAGGAACTCGATGATTTCCTGCAGCTCTTCTTTAGCCTCTTCGACGCCCGCCACATCCTTGAACGTCACTTTCTTCTGCTGCGTCGAGTGCAGGCGCGCGCGGCTCTTGCCGAAGCTCAGCGCCTTGTTCCCGCCGCTCTGCATCTGCCGCATCATGAAAATCCAGAATGCCAGCAGGACGATGAAGGGCGACGCATTCAGCAGGATGCTGATCCAATTGCTGGAGTTCGCATTGTCGATCTTGGTGTTGACGTTCTTGGCGCGGAGGAGGTTGTAAACGTCAGGATAGTTGGCCGGGATAAAAGTATGGAGGCCGAGTTGCCGGTTTTGGTATAGACCGTGGACTTCGTTGCCGTTGATGTTGACCTCGGCAACCTGTCCCTCCTGTACCTTGTCCAGGAACTCGGAGAACGTAATCTGCTGTTCCTTGGGTCCCTGACCGGTGCGGACGACGGTAAAGAGCAAAACCGCAACGCAAATCAAAACCACCCAAAAAATCAATGTCTTAATGTTGGAATTCACGAAACCTCCGTACCGGCTGCACTACCACTATAGACGCTGTACGCGCTAATCCAGATTCCAATTTCCCTCAAGCGGGTTCTATTTCACGGACTCGCAGGATGGTCCGGGTTTCGGCCCCCGCTGCGAATTCCACCGCCGGACCGAAACGCCGTGTCCATACGATGGAATCTCCATCCACCAGCACCGGCCAGTGGCTGCGCTCCCAGGAGGGAATCCGGGCAAGCTGAAAGAGGGTCTTGACCTTTTTGACTCCGGAGCGCCCGATGGGTTGGTACCGGTCTCCGGGGGACCAGTTCCGAAACTCCAGGGAACCGGATAATCGACCCCAGTCCACACAACCCATCTCACCATTATATACGGATTGGGTTGGGCTAAAAGTTTCCGATTTTTCAAGCAGTTCCAGTGAAATGGCGCATCCGCACCGGGGAATCGGGAACACCCCTGGGACGGCCGCCGGAATCCGATATGCAGCCGGCTCCGCATTCTTGGCGAACCGAACCCATTCGAATGACCGGCAAATATCGAGTCCGGGCGCCTCGACCCGGCCGTCGCCGGCTTCGCGCCGGGCAAGTTCGAGCGCCTTGTCGACGTGCCGGAAGTCGATTCCGAGCAGGCCGCCTCGGGCGCGCTCCATGGCGCGGCGAACCAGACGGCGCGCCGCCGCCAGGGGCAATCGCCCGAGAGCCGGCACGCTGAGCAGCACCGCGCCGCCCTCCAACCGGAGGCAGCCGGGCTCCAGACGGTCGAGTTCCTGCCGCCAGTAGGACTCCTCCGCCTGTGCCCAATCGGCAGTGCGGGCGAGGTTCGCGGCGATGCCGGGGTTCCACTCGCGGGCCAATTGCGGCAGCAACTCCCGGCGGATCCGATTGCGCGCGAACTGGCGGCTGGCGTTCGAGGAATCGTCCCGCCACGGGATGCTCCGCTCCCGCAGAAACGCCTCGACCTCGTCCCGATCCACCTGCAGCAGGGGCCGGACGATCCCGGTCGAAGTGACCGGCCGAATACCGGCCAGACCGGCCGTGCCCGAGCCGCGCAGCAGACGAAACAGCACCGTCTCCGCCTGATCCGACCGCGTGTGACCCACTGCCACTCGTTCCACCGCGCCGCTTTCGATCGCCTCCCGAAAGAATGCCAGGCGCGCCGTCCGCGCCGCGGCTTCGAGATTGCCGCGCGCCGGCAGAGTCGCCTGCCTTTCGAGGATCGGCAGCCCGAGCCGGGCCGCAAGATCGCGCACGAAACGGGCGTCGGCGCGCGATTCCTCGCCGCGAAGCTGATGATCGAGATGCAACACCGTAAGGGTGAGATCGAGACTGGGCGCGAGTTCGAGCAAGACCTGGAGCAGACACACCGAATCGGCGCCGCCTGACACCGCAACACCGACGCGCTGTCCCCGCGCCAGCATCTCGTAATGCCGGATCGTCGCCGCCACCCGCTGGGAGATTTCTCGCAACGCTTCCATTGTAAGGGCGGGCCGCTCGAATGAATGTTAAGCCGCTCCGGTTTACCTGAAACCCTTTGCCTTCTTGACGCGCCGCGTGTATGCTCGACCAAATACGAGTTAGTTGGCAATTTCCAAGAGGGCCTCGCTCATGAAAAATCTGCCGCTGCTCGCGCTGTCCGTGTGCGTCCTGACGTACGCTCAAACTACTTCCAGCCGGATTACCGGAACCGTCGCCGACCCTGCCGGCGCCGCCATTCCGGCCGCGTCGGTCACCATCCTGAACGTCGCCACCGGACTGAGTTTTACCGCCGCCACCGGAGCGCAGGGCGAATTTGGCATTCCGTCGATTCCACCCGCGACTTATCGCGTCACCGTTTCCGCCAAGGGCTTCCGCTCCAGCGTAATTAACGATGTTAAGCTCGACGCCGCCGTGCCTGCGACGATTAACGTGAAGTTAGAAGTAGGCGCTGTCACGGAGACGATCGAGGTCGCCGCCAATGCCGAGGTGCTGCAGTCGGCGAGCGCCACCGTCAGTTCCACCTTGGTCGGACGCCAACTCGTCGAGTTGCCCGTGGCCACACGCAATCTCCTCGACCTCGTCCTCACCCAGCCGGGCACGCAGACCCCCGGCACGCCCCGCACGTCGTCGATCAACGGCCTGCCGCAGGGCACCGTGAACATCAGCATCGACGGCTTGAATGTGCAGGACAACCTCCTGCGGTCGAACGATGGTTTCTTCACCGACGTGATGCCGCGCACCGACTCCATCGAGGAAGTCACCGTCTCGACCGCGGGTCTCGGCGCGGAAAGTTCCGGCCAAGGCGCCGCGCAGGTGAAATTCGTGACCAAGAGCGGCACGAACCGGTTTCATGGGGGAGGCGTCTGGCAGAATCGCAACACCTTCTTTAATTCGAATTATTACTTCAACACCATCGACCGCCTACCGCGCGATGTCATCAATCTGAACCAGGAGGGCGTCAACGCCGGCGGCCCGATCCTGCGGAACAAGATGTTCTTTTTCTTCAATTATGAGGATTTCCGGCTGCCGCAGACCTATCGGGTCGGCGCCACCGTGCCGACTCCCGACGCGGTGAATGGCATCTTCACCTACCAGGACACCTCGACGAAGCAGGTCCGCCGCGTGAACCTCTTCGACCTGGCCGCCGCCCGAAACCCCTCGCTGCCCGCGAATGTCCGGCCGTTCCCGACGACGGCCGATCCGATGGTCGGCGACATCCTCTCGAGCTATGTCAAACTGGCGACGCCGGCTGCCGGCAGCTTGCAGGACCGCATCTCCACCAACAGCGATTACAACCGGAACGACTTCACTTTCCAGACGCCGGGCAGGAACAATCGCAAATTCCTGACCACGCATTTCGATTACAACATCAGCAGCAAGCACCACTTCGATTCGGTTTGGAACTACCAGAAATACCGCGCCAATCCGGACGGCCAGAACAGCATCTATCCGCTCCTGCCCGGGACCGGCTCGGTGCTGGGCCATCCGGAGGTGGGGGGAACGCGCCGGATCTCATTCTCGTTCGTCAACACCTTACGCTCCACGCTCACTCCCCAACTCACCAACGAAGCCCGGCTCGGGATTGGTCCGGGCGGCAATTCGATTTTCCGCGAGGAGATTTCGCCGCCGCTGTTCAGCCAGTGGAAAGGCTACGCCCCCACCCTGCCGATCTCCAGCTCTTCGACCACGCAGTATTTCAACAACCCCTTCCGTACCGCGACACAGTCGCGCCGCAACACCCCCGCCACCACCGTCACCGATAACCTGACGTGGGTGCGCTCCTCCCACCTGCTCAATTTCGGAGGCAGCTACACGGAGATCAAAAGTTTCCAGCAGACGCTCAACTCCGCGGTCTTCCCATCGGTGTCCTTCGCCATGGCCACCAACGACCCCGCGAACACCGGGACCACGTCGCTGTTCGACACCACGAATTTCCCCGGCAGTTCCAGCACGAACCGCAGTGACGCCGCGGCCCTATATGCGATCCTCACCGGCCGCGTGGCGAGCATCTCCCGCTCCGTCAATCTCGACGAGAATTCGCTGCAGTACGCGCACACCGGGTCGATTGACCGCAACCACATGCGCGAAACGGCGCTCTACGTCCAGGATTCCTGGCGCATTCGACCCAACCTCACCCTAAACTACGGACTCCGCTGGGACACGCAGTTTCCGCTCGTCAACGAAAACGGGACTTATACGCGAGTGGGCCTGGAAGGCGCCTATGGCGTCTCCGGCATCGGAAACCTCTTCCGGCCCGGCGTCCTGACGGGAGCCGAGCCCGTATTTCAACAGGTGAAGCCCGGCGCTGCCGCATACAATCTCAACGCGAAGCAGTTCTCCCCTTCGATCGGTCTCGCGTGGACCCTGCCTGCCACCGATGCGCCGGTGCTTTCGTGGGTCATCGGCCGCAAGGGCGATTCGGTCCTGCGGGGAGGCTATTCGATCGCTAACGTGCGCGAAGGTATGAACTACTTCATCAGCATCTGGGGCTCCAACCAGGGCCGCAACTTCTCGCTCAACCTCAACCCCGACAACTTCCCCACCGAGTTCGGCGCGCCGGGATCGGTCCTCTTTCGCGATCCCTCCCTGCCTGTCCGCGCCGAGCCCGTCAAGCCGGCGTACCCGATTCCCGTCAGCGCCGGCAACAGCGTCAACGAGTTCGATCCGAACCTCAAGATGTCCTACGTGCAATCGTGGAATCTCAGCTTCCAGCGCGAGCTTAGCCACTCCACCGTGTTGGACGTCCGCTACGTCGGAAACCACTCCGTGGGCCTCTGGCGGCAGGTCAATCTGAACGAAGTGAACATCTTCGAGAACGGCTTCCTGGACGAGTTCAAGATTGCGCAGAACAATCTGGCCATCGCCAACGGGATGACCGTCGATCAACTGGCCAACACGCCCAACAACCTCCTGCGCAGCGCCAACTTCGGCAACCAGGGACTGCCCGGCCAGAAGGCCCTCCCGATCATGCAGGCGGCCGGCATCGCGACCAATGACACCACCTTCGCCGGCAACCTGCAGCGCGGGCAAGCGGGGACGTTCGCCAATTCCATTGCGACCAGCGGCACGCGAATGGCGGCTCTCCAGAAGGCCGGCTACCCCTCGAATCTGTTCCTGGTGAACCCCACTGTGTTAGGCGGCGGCTCGTTCCTCGTGGTGAACGGAGGCTCATCGACCTACAACGCGCTCCAGATCGAGCTCCGTCGAAGGATGGCGCGCGGCCTCCTGGTGCAGGGCAACTACGCATGGTCGAAGTCGCTCACCAACATGTTCGCCAGCAGTTCGTCCGGCTTCAGCCAGCCGACGACGTTCCGGTCCAACACCATCGACAAGGGACCATCGCCTTGGGACCTTCGTCACGGTTTCAAGCTGAATTCCGTTTACGAGCTGCCCGTTGGACCCGGACGGCCGTTCCTCGCCGGCGGCAACCGCGTGGCGCGCAAAGCGCTCGAAGGCTGGCAGGTCAGCGGCGTCGCCCGCGTCCAATCCGGGTCGCCCGACCGCCTCACCGGCCGCAGTTCCTTCAACACGACCGATAACGGGGTCATCCTCAACAATCTGACGATCCAGCAACTCAACGACATGGTGCAGATTCGCAAAACAACCTCCCCCACCAGCGGCTTCGGCGTCGTCTATTACCTGCCGCAGGAGTTGATCAACAACTCGATGGCGGCGTGGGAGGTCGGAGGCCTGACGCTGGCGAATCTCGACCGGTCGAAGCCCTACATCGCGCCGCAAATGGACCCCGGCAAGCTCGGCTATCGGGTGTTTCTGTATGGGCCGTGGCAGGCGCGATTCGATGTCAGCCTCGCCAAAATCACCAGGATCGCCGAAGGAAAGACCGTCGAGATTCGCGCGCAGGCGCTGAATGTCGCCAATTCGGCGAACTTCCTCTTAGGGTCGTCCGGCAACCAGGTGAACACCGGAGGAATCACTTCGAGCTTCGGCCAGACCACGAGCGCCTATCGCGACATCACGGTGTCGGGGTCGAGCGATCCCGGCGGCCGCATCGTCGAGTTCCTGCTGCGGTTCCGGTTCTAGCGGAATTCGGGCGGCGTGCATCCTCCGCGCTTCCCCCTGCATCGTAGACTGAACAGGGGGAAGTGCTATGTCTCGAGTTCTGATTGCGATTCTTCTCGCAGCCTCCGCTTTTGCGCAGACGCAGGCGATTAACGGCAGCATCCGGGGACGCATCAGCGATGCCGCCGGCGCCGCCGTCCCCGCCGCCAGGATCACCGTTTTGAACGACGCGACCGGGTTCAACCGGTCGCTCACCACCGACGACGATGGCTACTTCGTCGTTCCGAACCTCCCGCTGGGGAGCTACAGCGTCACGATCCAGAAGGAGGGCTTCGCCACCGAGCGCCATCCCGGCGTGCTCCTCTCCGCCGGCACGGAAGCGGTCGTCGAAGGCCAGCTTAAAGTGGGCGCCGTCACCACCGAGATCGAGGTGCAGGGCGGCGGCGCGGTGATCGAGCCGTCGCGCGTCAGCACCGGCCGCACCATCACTACTGCCGAGATCGAAAACCTGCCGCTGACTTCGCGCAATCCCTACAACTTCATCATTTTCCAGCCGGGCGTCAGCGGCCATCCCAACCCCGAGCTCGGCATTCCGCGAACTCTCAACATGAACGGCCTGCTCGACCGCATCAATTACCAGATGGACGGCATGGTCGACACCGAGAGCGATCGCTACGGCCTGCGCCTCTTTCCCATTTCCGATATTTACGTCCGTGAAGTGCAAACCGTCTCCAACAGCTTCGCTCCCGAATTCGGCATGACAGCGGGCAACATCTACAACGTGATCACGAACTCGGGAACCAACGTCCCGCACGGCGAGTTCTACTACATCGGCCGGCCCACCGCGCTCAGCGCCCGCCCCATGCTCCTGTCGCTCAGCCAGCCGAAGCCGAACCTCACGCTGAAGGACTTCGCCGGGAACGCCGGAGGCGCGCTCGTCAAGGACAAGCTGTTCGTGTTCGGCGGCTATGAACACCTCGAGCGCGGACTGCCCTCCCCCAACACCATCAACGCCGCCGACGCCGCCGCCATCGGAATCCCGTCCACCTTGCTGGGCGTGGCGCCGAGCGTCCAACACGCCCAGTTCGCCAACTTCCGCGTCGATTGGAACATCGCCAGCAAGCACCAGTTCTTCTTCCGCTATAACTACTTCCGCAACGAATATCCGTTCAACACCGCGGTCGGCGGCAAGAACGCCATCGACGCGGCGGCCGACTTCGCGGACCGCGCGCACGTCATCGGCGCGCAACTGCTCTCGACGTTCTCGCCGAATGTGCTGAACGAGTTCCGCTTCGGCTGGCCCTATCGCAACGAGCACCACGTCGCCGACCCGCTCACCGGTCCCGGCCCGCAAATCAACATCAGCGGCGTCGCCATCTTCAATGGCAGCACTGCAGTCGGCGACCGCTACCAGGAGAAGATTCCGAACATGAACGACAGCCTCACGGTGATCCGCGGCAGGCATACGATGAAGTTCGGCTTCGGCTGGCAGCAGATGCTCGACACGCAGACCGCCGACGTGTTCAGCCAGTACAACTTCGCTTCCGTCGCCCAGTATCTGCAGGCGAAATCGGGCGCGAATCCCCTTTCCTATAACACCTACAGCACCGTCATCGGGCTTCCTGGCGCGTGGTATCACTCGTTCTTCTGGAACGCTTTCGCGCAGGACAGCGTGCAGCTCCGTCCGAACCTCCTGCTGATTTTCGGCGTACGCTACGACCGTTTCCAGGGCCCGCAGGCCGACCCGAATGCCCCCTTCAGCTACTCGCAGCGCTTCCGCACGCCCGGCAAGGACTTCGCGCCGCGCCTCGGCCTCGCATGGACCGTCACGCCGAAGACCGTCGTTCGAGCCAGTTCCGGTGTCTTCTTCGAGCCCGTCCCGACCAACCTCTGGTACAACACCTTCATCAACAGCGGCAACCCGGCGGCTTACTCCGCCTCCATCTCCGCGAGCAGCCCCCTGGCGCCGAAATTTCCGAATGTGCTGACCCTCTCGACCGGAACGGTTCCCCCGTCCGCCGATATCACCACGATCACGCCCAACTTTCGCAACGCCTACACCTTGAATACCAGCCTTCAGATTTCCCGGCAGCTCACCCAGAACGATGCCCTGACTGTCGGCTACGTCAACACCGGAGCGCGCGAATTGACGTACCTGCGCAATCTGAACCTGATCAACCCCGTCAGCTTCCTCGCGGACGGCCGCCCCGTGTACTCCACCACGCAAAGCGCCGCCACCCGCCTCGATCCTCGATTCAACAACATCACGCTGCAGGACGTCGGCGCCATCACCGATTACAACGCGCTGATCGTCAATCTGACGCACCGGTGGTCGCGTGGCTACTCGGTGAGCGCCTCCTACACGTGGTCGCACTCGATCAGCGACGCGCCGGACGCCAACAGCTTCGAGCAGAACCTGTTCATTGAGGACAACACCACCCGCGGGCGCGACCGCGGCAACAGCACCGTGAACCGCCCCAGCGCCCTGACGTTCAGCGCGCTGTTGTCGCCACAGGCCGGCAAGGGTCCGGGCTTCTGGCGCTGGCTCGCCAACAACAATGAACTCGCCATGCTTGGCAACTTCTCGTCCGGCGACCAATTGAACCTCGTCGCCAACCGGAACCTCAACAACGACCCGCGCGTCACCGCCACGCGGCCCCTCTTCGTCGGCCGCAACACCGTCCGCGGACCCCGGATTGGACAATTCGACGCTCGCTACACCCGGACCTTCCTGACCATCAAGGAACGCATCCGCCCCAAGTTCATCGCCGAGGTGAACAACCTGTTCAACCGTGAGAACATCACGGCGCTGAATACCACCGTTCCCGTCGATTCGCTCGGCGTAGCGACCCTGCCCGCGTCGTTCCCCCCGACGAGCACGGTGCTGGAGAAGAGAATCGTCCAGTTCGGCGTCAGGGTCGACTGGTAAGGATGCGGACGCCACTCTCCGGCCGCGCCGCTTTTTCCCGTAGCGTAGCGGCTGGATGGAGCGTCTAATGGGTAAGGTAAGGTATACTTTTGCCTGAGAAGGACGGATTCCGAATGGCCCGTAAGCGGCACGCTTTTATCGTTTTACCCCTCATTATCCTGGCTTTTTCCCTCCTCGGCGGCTTCTACGGCTCCCGAATCCCGGTCGCTTGGGCAGCCACGGATGCGGCTGCTCCCGAGCGAATTCTCAATGAGGAGGTCGATGGCTTCGCCAAGTTCTATGCGCTGGTCGAGCAGAACTTCGCCGACCCCGTAAAGCCCGACAAAGCCGTCTACCGCGGCGCCATTCCAGGCATGCTGCGGACCCTCGACCCTCACTCTAACTTCTTCGATCCAAAGGACTACCAGGCGATCCTCGAGGAGCAGAAAGGCACTTACTATGGCGTCGGGATGTCGGTTTCAGCCCGCAACGGCAAGACGGTGATCATCGCCCCGTTCCCGGGCTCTCCCGCCTACAAGGTCGGGTTACGTCCCGGCGACATCATCATGTCGGTGAACAACAAGCCCACCGAAGGTCTGAATACCACCGAAGTCGCCGACCTTCTGAAGGGCCCGCGCGGCACCGAAGTAAGAGTCGTCGTCTCGCGCGAAGGCGCCCCCGATTACCTGCCCTTCACGGTGGTCCGCGACGAGATCAGCCGCAAGAGCGTCCCCGACGCCTCATGGGTCAAACCGGGAATCGCCTACCTCAAGATCATGCAGTTTGCGGAAAATACCGGCCGCGAGTTGGATGAGAATCTCAAGCGCCTGGGCGAGAACAATATCAAGGGTCTGGTGCTCGATCTCCGCGGCAACCCCGGCGGACTGCTGAACTCCGGCGTCGCCGTGGCCGATCACTTCCTGCAAAAGGGGCAGTTGATCGTGTCGCACCACGGGCGCTCGTCCGCCGAACGCCCCTACCTCGCCCGCAACGGGAATCATGGCCGCGACTATCCGATCGTCGTGCTGGTGGACCACTCTTCCGCCTCCGCCGCCGAGATCGTCTCCGGCGCACTGCAAGACCACGACCGCGGCTGGGTTCTGGGCGAGCAGACCTTCGGCAAAGGACTGGTGCAGACCGTATTTCCACTGAGCGACCGCACCGCGCTGGCGCTCACCACGGCCCACTTCTACACCCCCAGCGGGCGCCTCATTCAGCGGGACTACTCCAATAAATCGTTCTACGACTACTACTATCACCGCGCCCCCGATGCGCGGAATGAGATGGACGTGAAGATGACCGACAGCGGCCGGCGGGTCTACGGCGGCGGTGGCATCACGCCCGACGAGAAGTTCGAGACTCCAAAACTGGACCACCTGGAGATCGAACTGTTCCGCAGCGGGCTGTTCAACTTCACGCGGGCGTACTTTGCCAAGCACCCTTCCAATCTGCCGCAGGGCTGGATGCCGGACGAGGAAGTGATCGAGCAGCTCCACGAGTTCATCCTGAAGTCCGGCACGAACTTCACCGAAGCCGAGTTCACCCGCGACCACGACTGGATCCGCCGCTACCTCACCAAGGAGATGTACATCTACGCCTTCAACGTGGATGAGAGCGACCGCGTCTTCGCCCAGACCGATCCTGAAGTCGCGCGAGCCATCGAAGCGATGCCCAAAGCCCAAACGCTCGTCGAGAGCGCCCGCAAGATCGTCGTTCAGCGCATGGCTCCGCCTGCCGCGGCGCGGTAAATTCGAGCGGCGGACCGGCGCTACACTGGAAGATTGAACCCTACACCGCAGATTGTCATTCTGGACGCGGGCGGGCAGTATTGTCACCTCGAAGCTCGCAAAGTGCGGGACTTGGGCGTGTATGCCGAGGTTCGGGCCTGCGAAACGCCGGCCGCCGACCTCGCCTTCGCCAAGGGGATCATCATCTCCGGCGGCCCCAGCAGCGTGCTCGATCCGCATAGCCCCACCGTCGACCCCGCGATCTTCGAATTCGGCCAGCCTGTCCTGGGCATCTGCTATGGACTGCAACTGATGGCGCACCTGCTCGGCGGCCAGGTGCGTAAAAACGAGAAAGGAGAGTACGGCCTCGCCACACTCGATCTCGACGAGACGCCCGACCCGCTATTCGGCGGCCTCGCCGGCGCCCAACAGATCTGGATGAGCCATCGCGATTCCGTCGGCGCCCTGCCCGTCGGCTTCTCGGTGGTGGGCCGCACCGCCACCTGCGCCGTCGCCGCCATCGCCGCGCCGCAGCGGAAGCTCTACGGCGTGCAGTTTCACCCCGAAGTCGTTCACACCACGCGCGGTAGGGAATACTTGTCGAATTTCGTCTTCCGCGTTTGCGAGTGCTTGAAGGACTGGGATCCGCGCCACCGCGTCCCGCTCATCGAGCAGGAGATTCGCGAGGCGGCGGGCAGCCGCAGCGTCTTTTTCTTCGTGAGCGGCGGCGTCGATTCCACCGTCGCATTTTCCTTGTGCACTCGCGCGCTCGGCGCCGGACGGGTGCGCGGCGTATACGTCGACACCGGCCTCATGCGCGAAGGAGAGACCGATTTCGTGCGCCGCATGCAAGGGGTCGCGGTCGAGGACGCACAGGATCGCTTCCTCGGCGCCCTCGCCGGCCTCACCGACCCGGAACACAAGCGCCACGCCATCGGGGAGGAGTTCGTGCGCGTCCAGGGGCGGATCATCGAGGCGCGCCAACTTCTCGACGAACAATGGATTCTCGGGCAGGGCACCATCTACCCCGACACCATCGAATCCGGCGGCACGGCCAAGGCCGCCCTCATCAAGACCCACCACAACCGCGTCGCCGGGATTCAGAACCTGATCGAAGCGGGACGCATTGTCGAGCCGTTGAAGTCCCTGTACAAGGACGAAGTGCGCGAGGTCGGCCGCGAATTGAACCTCCCCGCCGATCTGCTCGACCGCCACCCGTTCCCTGGCCCGGGGCTCGCCATCCGCTGCCTCTGCTCCGAGTTCGACGCGCCGCTGCGGCCCACCGAAGACGGCATCGTCATTCCGGTTCATTCCGTGGGCGTGCAGGGCGACGGGCGTAGCTATGCGCCGGTCATCGCGATCGACACCTTCGACCATGCCCGCGCCACGGAACTGATCAATCGGCTGACGGCGGTGAATCGCGTCGTGACCGCCGTGGAATGCAAGACGCCGCTGCTCGAAATGCAGGTGCGCGCGTGCTCGCTGACGCCGGAGAGACTGGCCCGCCTCCGCGCCGCCGACGCCGTCGTGCGCCGCCTGTCACACGAAAGCGGGTACGACCGGAAGGTCTGGCAATTCCCCGTGATCCTGATTCCCTTGGGGACGGCCGAAACACCGGACTCCGTGGTGCTCCGACCCATCGATTCTGTCGACGGGATGACCGCCGAGTCGGTGCCAATGGACGGCGCGCTGCTGCGCCGGATGTGCCGGGAGGTTCTGCAAGTGGAGGGAATCGCGGCGGTGTTTTACGATCTCACCCACAAACCGCCGGGAACCATCGAGTGGGAGTAAATCCATGAGGCAAGTCTCTCGGTTGCGGCGATAACGCTGCTGGTGTCGCTTTCTCTAACCGCCCAATCCAAACAGAAAATCTTCCACCTGGCGATCGGCGACGCGGACCGGCGCACGCGCGATGCCCGTGTGGTGTTGGATGGAGTGACTGACTCGGCGACTGGCGAAGTGCTCTCTGCCGAAGATGACTCGCGGATCGGGCGTTGGTTTGGTAGGCTCGCTCAGCACGTTGGCATCGACCAGGTACTTCACAGCGCCTGCGTCGACTCGGAGTCGATAGGCACGAAGAAGTCCTTCTGCGGACAGGCGAGCAGCCAGTCAATGGCGCCCGCGTTCTGGGGAGTCGCGCGCCGGACGAGCCGATAGTCCCCACGATCAAGTCGTTCGACATCGAACTCCTGCCCCGTTTCGACACGGTCCATCCGCCGGAACTCTGCCGGCAGAACGATCCGGCCCTTGGAGGACACCGTAGTCTTCATCGAGGTAAATATCGTCTTACCTGGCTACACCCAGGGAATCCCGGCAGATATCGGCAACTGAAAAACCACGCGGATCAGCTTTGCGAGAGTACTCATGGGTGGTAAGCTCCGGATTATGAGCACGGCCGGGCACATCTCACGTGCGATGCTATCTCGGTGCTCCCACGTCGGGCAGGAAGCCGTTGATAAACGGCGCCCCCCGGTGCACTCGGGACGCTCACTCTCCGCCGCGCGTGTTCCTACTTCTCGGCCGGCAACTTCACTTCCATGCCCGAGCCTTCGTTGAGACGCCTCGTCAACTCGCGATCGATCAGCGACACCGCCACTTGATGGTGCGCATTGCCCGAAGGGAAGTAATGTAGCGTGTCTCCGTCCACCCAATAGGCCACTGCGGAGTAAATGCTGTGGTCCTTGAATGCCAGCAAATAGTGTGTGGCCTCCGTCTGCTCCTGCGCTTGGGGCTGCGTCTGCGCGGCCGGCACTTCAATCAGGTTCGATTGCGGAGGAGCGGGCGGCTGATAGGTATAGGAGGGGTAGGGCGAAGCCGGAGGATAGATCACGATCACGTTGGGCTGTTGGGCTTGGGGGGGCGCGGCCGGCGGGAGCGCCATCGAGTTGTCGTAGCCGCCGCCGACGTACACCGGGACTGCCACCGGGTAGGCATATGCTGCCGTCCCGTTACGGTGTATCCCGCGGGCGGCATTCCCGCCCGCCATGCCTTGCCAGGACAATCCGGGAATCCCAATCTGCGGCGTGCCTCCGCCAGGGTACACGACGCTCCCGGTGGTGCGTTGCACCCCCGGCAATGCCGACGTGCCGCCAGGGAACACGACACTTCCGAAACCTCGCGTCACGGTCGGTGACGGATTGATGAAGCCCGACTGGTTTTGGCCCCAAAGCCCTGATACGGCAAGCAGCGCAATCGAGAACCCGGTAACGGTTCGCATGGGATGGTCTCCCCCTGGACAAATTGTACCGCAGACGATGACGATGGGCCGCCCGGTGACAGGACGCACCCGCCTGTCACCGGAATATGCCTGAAGGCTACTGCTTCTTGGTGGCGGGAGCCGCCGGCGGCTTTGCTGCACCGGCCGGCGGAGACGCCGGCTTGGCCGCCGGAGCGGTCGCGGCGCCGGTCCCGGGATGAGCCTGGTCGTAGAGCTTGATGATCTCGGTCGTGATGTCGGCGGACGGGTCGGCCCACAAGACCGGCGTCTGCTGGTTGCTCACGTCGAGCACCATGGCAAAACTATTCTGAGTCGCATACTTGATGATGACGTCCATCATCTTCTGGCCCAGGTCCTGCATGATCTTGCCTTCTTCCTGTTGCACGTCGGCGTCGAAATCCTCGCTGTCGCGCTGCAGTCCCTTCTGGCTCGAATCGATGTCGCGGGCGAGCTTGTTCTTCGCGTCGTCGCTCATCGTGGCGCTGCCCTTCTTCATCTGGTCCTGCAAGGCGACGATGTCGGACTGCTTCTTCTCGAGCTGCTGCCGCTTCGGCATGAACTTGGCCTGCAAAGCGGCCGAAGCCGTCTGGCCGTCTTTGGTCTGCAAAATCGCCTGCTGCACACTGATGATGGCGACCTTGGTCGGCGCCGCCGCCTGGGCATTTGCCATGGCGGCCAGACCCAGAGCGAGCGCGGGAAACACAACGAGATTCTTCTTCAAGCTGAAACTCCTAAGTGTGAAAATACTACCATATTGCGGATGGACCAATTGGTTAAAATGTCCTGCCGATCGTAAAGCGGAACATCGTCCGCTTTTCGAAGAACGGGTACGCCTGCCCGAACTGCGCGACCGAGTTGGCGAACGTCGCGGCGTTCGGGAACGACGAACGGTCCGCCACGATCGGGGGCTGGAGATATTCGCGGACGATCGAGGGATTGTAGGCCCAATACAAGCGGAACGGCGCGTTGACCACCGGCAGCATCACCTGCAGTTCCAGGCCGGTCGACGCGCGCGGTTTCTGTGTGCCCGGCGCGATCTTCACTTTTCCGGCGAATCCCGCCTGCGGGAAAGCCGTGTTCAAATCGTTGACGCGCGATTCCACCATTGTGAGCTGATTGCTGCGCAGGATCTTATCCACGCCCGCGTCGAAAAACGGCGCCAGGGTGACCGGTCCGATAATCGAGATGCGGTACTCGAAGTTCACCAGCATCTGCGTGTCGCCGCCCGGCGTGATGAGCTGGTAGGTCGGCACCTGCATGGTGACGGGTGTGCTGATCACGGACCCGCCGCTGACGATCTTCTGCGTGCGCGCCGAGCCATCCGAGTTCAAGACATTGACGCTGGAAGACGACGGGATAAAGGCGATCGGCGTGATGCCCCAGATCTCGAAGCCGCGAATATCCTGCTCGCCGCCCATGAAGGTGCGCGAGTAGGGCGGGACGTATTTGCCGTTATACCCGGTGATCGCCGATGCCATGCCATGGAATGCCAGGATGTGGCTGCGGTGCCACGGCGCCGGCTTGAAGTACTTCCCGTCCAGGGTCGCGCGGACCGTGTTGACGTTGCCGCCCAGGAAGCTGCCCGAAAAATCCGTCGAAACGAACAGGCTGCGGCCCCCCGTCGGCGTGATCGGGTGGTTGACCGTGTTGTAGGAGTACGACGGCGTGATGTGGCTGGTGCGGACGCCGGTCAACGAGTTCGGCCCGGCCACTCCGCTGAAATTGATGTACTGGAAATAATTCGTGGCGGCGGTGGTCTGAGTCGTCGTGCTCGAGATGTCGTAGCCGTACGTGATGCCGACGCGCGCGAAGCTGCGCTTCAGCTGCGTGCTCGCCGAGGCCGAAAATCCGTGGCTGTTTTGCACGTAATTCAGCAGGTTTTGCGTGCCCAGGTTGTTGTATAGCGGAATCAGGTTCTGTCCGGCGAGGATCGACGCTTCGCGGCCCTGGTCGAAATTGAAACGCCGCAGGTACACGACGAAGCCGAGCTGGATCTGACGGTCGAGGAAATACGGCTCCGTGAAGCCCAGGCTCACATTCCGCATGCGAGTCCCGAGCTGCGAGTCAATCGAAAGCGTCTCGCCCAGGCCGAGGAAGTTGTTCGTGGAGTAATTGAACCCCATGAAGCTGCCGGCGATCCCCGATACGCCGCCGTTCAGACCGATGGAGTTCTTGCCGCGCTCCTTCACCTTGAGCGTGATGTCCACCGTGTTCGATTGCGGGTTGCGCTTGATGTCGGCCGCGTCCTCCTTCTTCAGCATCTCGAAGTAGCCGAGCTGATTCAGGCGCAGAATGCTGAGGTCCCATAGCTGGGTGTTGAACATGTCGCCTTCGTCCAGCAGCACCTCGCGGCGGATCACCTTGTCGCGCGTGGTCGTGTTGCCGGAGAAATCGATGCGGCGGATAAAGAACTGCTTGCCCTCGTCGGCCGTCAGCGTCAGGTCGATCTGGTCGGTGTTCGGAACGATCTCGAAATTGGGCTCGGGAACGAAGTCGATGAAGCCGAATTGCCCATACGTCTTGCGCATCGCCTCGATGCCCTTGCGCAACTTCTCGGTGGAAAAGACGTCGCCCGGCCCCATGCCGAAGAGGGGGCGCATCAGAATCTCGGGAGTGCGGAAGAGTTTCACGCCCACGAAATTCATGTTCCGCAGCTTGTACAGGCGGCCTTCCTCGACGGGAAGCGTGATGTTGGCGGCGATGCCGGCGTTGTTCGGCTTAAACAGGGGCAGACGCCACCCCCTCCCGCCTTTCGGAATGATCTGGACGGACTCGTCGAGAGCCTTGAACGTGAAATACCCGTGGTCCTGGTAAGCCTGCCGCATCCGCTCTTTGTCTTCTTCGAGCTTTGCCTGGTCGAACGTCTTGGCGAAAATGTTCTCCGCGATGATCGAGTGCGGAATGCCATAGGGCTTCAGGTTCTTCATCGTGCGGATGACCCAGCGGTCGTTGTACGCCTGGTTGCCCACGATATCGATGTTGCCGACCTTCACCTTCGGGCCCTCGCTGACGTTGAACGTCACCTTCAGCGAGGAAGGCGGAATCTGCTCGATCTGCGGATCGACCGTCGCATATTGCCGCCCGCGCTCCGCCAGAAAGTCCTTCAGCGCAATCGAGGCGCGCTGGATCTTATCGGGATCGTACTGCGATTCCACCGACAGGCCGACCTTGCGCTCCTTGAAACGGTCCAGGATTTCCGAAACCGTGACCGAGTGGATGCCTTCATAGTTGATCGAGCGGATCACGCGCCGCTCGGTCAAAACGAAGCGCAGAATCACGCCGGTCTTCCCAGGCTCGGTTTCGAGGCGGATGTCGTCGAAACGCCCGGTATTCCACAGGCTCATGAAGTCCCGCCGGACGGTGTCCTCGCTGAGCAGGTCGCCGCGCTTCGTGGAAATCATGGCGCGCAGAGTGTCCTGCGGCACGCGGCGGGCGCCCCGGAACTCGATGTCCTCGATGACTTCGCCCCCGGCCGGCTGAGGCGCGGCGGTTTGCCTTGGCGTCTCGATCCGGGGTTGCCCCGCCGGAAGGGCGGGTTGCGGTGTGGCGGGAGGCTGTTGCGTCGGTTGCTGCGGAACGGTCTCGAACGGGTTCGCCGGCTGTTGGCCTGCCGGTCGCTGTTGCGGTTGCTGCTGGGGAGCGGCGGCCGGCGGCGCCGCCGGAGGAGTCTGCGGCGGCGGTGTTTGCGCCGCGAGCGGGAAGCCGAGAGCGCAGAAACAGACCGGAGCAATCAGCAGGCGGACACGCCTGAAAAACATCATCGAAGCATACCTTTCCACTCTGCGCTTCTTCCAAGACGTCGGTTCACGGGAATCAGTTTCACGCGGTACAGCCGATTCATGAAGCTGACTAAAGCATTATTTTAGCGGATCTTGGCGGCGCTCAACAACGAGTGTCGAGGGCCACAGGTGTGAACGTTTTCCACACCCGGAAACGCGAGGCCGACTCTTCCCCGCGGCGCCCGCGCGGAGCGCGGAGGTCTCGCGGAGAATCCTTAGGATAGCATTGCCGCGGGAGTCCTCGAATGCCGCTAAACCGCCACCGCGCCGCGGATGAAGGTCACAATCGCATCCAGCGACGCCCCCGGTTGGAACACCGCCGCGACCCCTTGACGTTTGAGCGCCTCCGCGTCGTCATCCGGGATGATTCCCCCTATGACGATCTTCACATCCGTCATTTCCTTCTCGCGCAGCAGTTCGAGCACCCGCGGCACAATCGCATTGTGGGCGCCGGAGAGGATCGACAGTCCGATCACCTGCACGTCTTCCTGCAGGGCCGCATTCACGATCATCTCGGGCGTCTGCCGCAATCCGGTATAAATGACCTCCATCCCGGCGTCGCGGAGCGCCCGCGCGATCACTTTCGCGCCGCGGTCGTGCCCGTCCAGACCCGGCTTGGCGACCAGCACTCGAATCGGTCGTGGCATGTCTCTACTCAGTGATAGCACGTCTCGGCCGCCACCCTGTGTGTACGAGCGGTCCGGCCCGCTCTGGATCGGTTCATTCTCGCGGCGCGGGTCTCGCTGGAACCGCACGAGGCACGTCTATACGATCGACGAACACGCCTGGGGTTAAACCGGTCTATTTCACAAATGCTTCGCCGTCCGGCGTGCGCCGCCAGGCGAAGTACTGATCGAGAACTCTGAGGGCATCGGCGCTGGCGACCGGTCCCGTGTGGGGAGTCTGAGCGAAGTACATCAGCGTTGGGTTGGCATCGCTGAAAACGGGCCACGCAGGTACTCCATCGCCGTTGGGATCGCCGCGCTTGGCGAAATTCGTCCAATACGTGGCCATGGCGTCCGAGATCGCGAGGTCCGTTTTCGTCGTTTGCGGATTCGCCGGATCCAGATGTTTGAAAACATAGCGAACCTCGGCGCCATGTCCTGACCCGTAGCCCGCCCGAGGAGATCCGGCCGGATAGTCCGGATGCTGATCGAAGCAGTAGAAGAAGACCTTGGATTTGCCCATCTTGGCTTGAAGCCGCGCCCAGACCCAGGTATGCCACCCGAACATCGCGTCGCGCGTCAGGTCGCGAGCGGTCTTGGCGACAGAGCCCGAACCAGGCGGATAGGCGGCGATGAGCCGATCGGCGAACGGGCCATATCGCGCTTTCACTGCCGCGATGTAGTCTTCCGGACTGCGGGGTGGCGAGAAGCTCTGGCCTTCGTCGGAATTGTAGCCCACCAGAATCGGAGTGTCGTTGTAGCGGTTGGTTTCGTAGAGCTTGTACTGGTCATCCGGAATCACCCACCCGTCTATGATCGGCCACGCCATGCCCTGACCCCGGCCTCCTGCAGGAAGCTTGTCGGCGGCGATCTTGCGCAGATCGGCAATGGACGCGGCTCCCGCACTCTTGGCATACGTCTCGCCGGAACGCTCCGCATCGGTCAGGCGCTTCAGGTTCTCGCCCGGCAACGTCGCGGGACGCGGCGGCCCGAACGAGCCGCCGCTCTCCGAAATGGCGCCCTGGAACAGCCCCTTCGCCAGGGGCGACGCGCAGAGCATGCTCACCGCGATGCCCCCGGGCGATTCGCCGAAGATGGTCACGCGATGGGGATCGCCGCCGAACGCCGCGATATTCCGTTGCACCCATTGCAGGCCTGCAATCATATCGAGCAGTCCGTAGTTCCCCGAAGCGCGGCGCTTGTTTTCTGCGCTCAGCTCCGGGTGGACGAAGAATCCCATCTGTCCTACGCGGTAAGCGATGCTCACCAGCACCACGCCTTTTTTGGCGAGATTCTCTCCACTGTAATTTTGCTCGGAAGTTGCGCCGGCGCTAAATCCGCCTCCGTAAATCCAAACAAGAACGGGCACGCGGTCGCGCGCCGATTTCGCCGGCGACCACACGTTCAAGTACAGGCAGTCTTCGCTCGTCTCGACGCACGGAGCTCCCCTCCCGCCCTGGTAACAGCGGGGGCCGAACTTGTCGGCCTGCTTCACGCCTTCCCATTTCGCCGCCGGCCGCGGCGCGCTCCAGCGCAGATCGCCCACCGGCGGCGCCGCGAATGGGATGCCCCGGTAGACATGCAACCCGTCCTCCGAAGTCCCTTGGAGCATTCCGCCTTCGACCTTCACCGGCGCGGGCGCCTGCGCGGCGCAAATGCGCGCTGCCAGCATCGCAAGAAGAATCCGTTTCATGATCGCGATACCTCCTTCCTGTCGGGCCATTTCATGTAGCCCTTCCCTTTGTAGTAGCGCGGCGCCAGGTGCAGCGGGACTTCGCGCGCCTGCTGTTCGTCCATCGCTTTTGCGTCGGCGTATGCGAAATTGTCCGGCATGTCGTCCCGCTCGTAAATCACCGTCCCGCTGCGGACCACTGTGGGAGTCGACCGCTCAATGCCGCGATACAGCCCCGCCGGAATGATGCCGTCCGATCCCAACCCGGCGCGCTACGCGGCGCCACAATCTCGGGTACAGCCGGATCGGGCCGGTGCGCAGGCGGCGTTCTCGCTTCGCTCACGACCCGCGTCGAATCGGCGGCGTTGCAGTTGTAGCAACTCATCAGGTAGGCAGATGAAGAGCGGAGTCTCGACACCATGTCTCCATTCGATTACGCGTCGTATCCCAAGATGCGGCGCACCCAAATATTGCGATACCAGGCCGGCCCGACGTGCCCCTGCAACTGCAAAGGAAGCTCCGGCGGATGCGGCGTGTAAGCTGCGATGGGTTCGTGAGACGTCGAGCCCAAAAACTGCGCCCTGTTGTGCACAATCACGCCGTTGAAGAATAGCGTGCAAAACGCGGGCTTGACCAGCTTGTCGCCCTCGAACCTGGGCGCCTCGAAGACAAAGTCGAAGGTGTTCCATTGCCCTTCGGGCAGGCAGGGATTCACCATCGGCGGATACACGCCGTACATGGCGCCGGCGCCGCCGTCTGCGTAGGTCGGGTTGTCGTAGCTCGAGAGCACTTGGACCTCGTACCGCCCCATGAAAATGACGCCGCTGTTGCCACGCTGTTGCCCGACGCGCATGAGGTCGTCCACCGGCGGCGTCATCCATTCCACATGGAATTGAATGTCGCCGAAGCTCTCTTTGGTAACGATGCCGCCACGCATCTCCGCGTGTCCGTCCACGATCTTCCACTGCGGTTCGGTGGACTGCGGTTGCGGCGCCTGCTGCGGCTGCTGTTCTGGTTGCGGCCCTCGGCCCCCGCGCCGCCCACCGAAACTGACGGCGTTCCACTTCGAGAGATCGTTCCCGTCGAACAGCACGATCGCATCGGACGGCGCTGAAGGCGTTGGAATCGGCAGGCCGGGCCTCACCTTGCGCGGCTGAGGCCGCGAGTGATCGTGAACCAGCCATTTCTGGTCGGGCAATTGGGAGCCAACCGGACTACCGTCGAATGGGCCGCGTCCCGGCGGATACTGCACCGCTCCTGGCCGGGATCCCTGCTGCGCGTCGGCAATTGCCGCGGCCGTGGCATAGACCGGCAGATAGCCGACAATCTGCTTGGCGAATGATCTTCGGTTTACCATGGGGCCGTTCCTCTCTAAATGAGAATAGACTGTTCAGCAGTCCGCCAACAAGGCGCGCCGCGCACACCCTTGAGTTCCTGTTTGCGGCGGGATATAGTGCGGGACTCGGATCCGCGCGTTTTCAGAATGTAAAGGGAGATTGGAAAATATGAAACGACCACTGATGTTGGTTTCGCTTGCGGCGGCAATGGCCGTTGGATACTGCGGCGCTCAGCAGCCACCCGCCGCCGGCGCTGCGCCCCCGCAAGCTGGCGGCAGAGGCAGAGGCGGATTCGGCGGGCCGATCGAGTTGGGCCCGGACGACAAAGCCGCCTTCCCCGATCCGCCCGCCGGGTTCAACGTAAAGCGCGACAACATTCCTCACGGCGAGCTGACGCCCATTGAGTACGATTCGAAGTCGCTCGGAACACGTCGGCGGATGCGGATCTACACTCCGCCCGGCTATTCGACCGCGCGCAAGTATCCGGTTCTCTACTTGCTGCACGGCATCGGCGGCACGGATACCGAATGGACCCAATCGTGCCACGCGAACAACATAATCGACAACTTGCTGGCCGAAGGCAAAATCCAGCCGATGGTGATGGTCTTCCCGGATGGCAATTCCAGCCGGACGGTAGCCGACCTAGCGGCCGCTGCTGCGGCCCGAGCTGGCCGCGGAGGCGCCGGTCAGGCTCCAGAAGGCCGCGGCGCGGCGCCTCCCGCTGCCCCCGGCGCGGGCGCAGGACGTGGTCGAGGAATGAACATGGAGGCTTGGCTGACGCCTTTCGAGAACGACCTGCTCAAAGACATCATCCCCTATATCGATTCTCACTACTCCGTTTATACCGACCGCGATAATCGCGCCTTGGCGGGCTTGTCGATGGGCGGCGGCCAGACTTTGAACATCGGCCTGGTGCACCCCGAGACGTTTGCCTATGTCGGCGGCTTCTCCTCGGCGCCGGACACCCGGCAGCCGCCATCCGCACTGGTCCCGGATCCGTCGGTTCCAAAACTGCTGAAGTTGGTGTGGCTCGCTTGTGGGAATAAGGATGGCCTGATCCGGATCAGCCAGGCCGTTCATCAGTACCTCAAAGAGAACGGCGTCCCCCACGTCTGGCATGTGGACGGAAATGCCCATGACACCACTGAGTGGGACAACAATCTCTACCTGTTCAGCCAGCATCTCTTCAAATCCGCTCCCCTGGCAATGGCGCAGCCGCCCCAGGGTGCGCCTGGGGGGCGAGGGGCGCGGCCGCCGGTTGAGATCGACAAGACTCCGCCGGTGGAAGATTTCAAACCCTCCGGGACCCCGATGTTCTACGGCGCGAGCCGGAGAGGAAAAGCATATGCGTAGGATGATTCGGCCTTCCATTCAGGTAATCGCCTTGGCGATTTCTTTGTTCGCGGTCTCCGGACCGGCCCAGCGGCCAGCGCAGACACCCGGTCCCGTGGCGTCGGCCACCATCGCCGCGAAGAAGCCGGTATTCGCCGGCGCGTGCAAAGCATGTCCATGGGGCATCCTGGCGAAAGTCACGGCCGACGCGCTAAGTTATTACGGCTATCAGACCACCATCTGCTGGGTCTGCTGGTCCAGCTTCGGACCGCGCGAGATGGCAGACAAGACCAAGCCGGTGACGCCGCCAGGAGCGCTCGACAACCCGGAGTACGTGGAACCTCCTCCGGATGCCGTCCCGGACATCAGCGCTACGAGTGAATCCAACTTGATCGACGCCTGGAATGGCACGGGACCTTATGCGAGCGACGGCAAACCACGACGCAATTACCGGGTGGTCGCGGTGATTAGAACTTCGACGTATATGCTGGCCGCGGCGAGCAAGAAGTCGGGCATCACGGATCTGGCACAGATCAAGGACCGCACGGGACCCACTTGGATTGTGGGCAACAACCGGATCATTTTCGATTACTACGGCATCAAAGCCGGGGACCTCAATGCCAAGGGTGGCGGCATCATGCCCTCCAATGCGTCGCGCGAGAAGCGCGCTTCGGGCGATGTTTTCATTGGCACCGGCCTTCTGGCGAACACGCCGGAGCAGCGGTCGTGGTACGAAGCCAGCCAATTGAACGATCTAGTATTCTTGAACTTCGAGGAGCCCCTGATCGCCAGGCTGGCCCGGGAGCCGGGGTATCAACGGGCGACCGTGCCGTTGGCGCTGTTCCGCGGCGTGGACCGCCCCATTCCCACGGTGATGCGGCCGAATCATTTTATCTACGTGCGTGACGAAGCGCCGGACTCGTTTGCATACGACGTGGCGAAAGCCCTCGACGAACACCGCGATCTCTTCCAGGTCCAGCTGGAACCGTGGTATTACGACCCGCAAACCGTGGCCGTGAGCAAAGTGATTCCGATGCACCCCGGAGCGACGAAGTACTACAGGGAGCGCGGATACGCAAAGTAGAGGCGGACGAAGATCTTATACTTTCCTCTCGTCCCGCCGTGCGTCAAATTATATTAACAATTGAGGCGCCACGCGCTAATCTTGAGCAATCATTCAATTCATGCTTGCAACCGATCTGAAATAGTTCAAGGAGATCATTCGATGGCACAGTCATACTTCGCCGGAATCCCGCGGATTCCATTCGAGGGCCCCGAGTCCCAGAACCCTCTGGCATACCGCTACTACGACAAGGACCGCATCGTCCTTGGCAAAAGGATGGAAGACCATCTTCGAATGGCGGTCTGCTACTGGCACACGTTCTGCGCCGAGGGCGCCGACATGTTCGGGCCCGGCACGTTCCAACGTCCCTGGAACGCCGGGCCCATGGATCAGGCGCAAGCGGAACTGAAGCTGAACGAGGCTTTCGAGTTTTTTGCAAGACTCGGCCTGCCATACTTCTGCTTTCACGATACGGACGTGATGGCGGCGGCGAACACGATCCGCGAACACGTCGACAACCTCTCGCGGATCGGCGATCGCATTCAGGAGAAGATGGCGGCCACGGGAGTGAAGTTGCTTTGGGGCACGGCGAATCTCTTCAGCCACCCGCGCTACATGGCGGGTGCGGCTTCCAATCCAGATCCGGATGTGTTCCGCTTCGCGGCGACACAGGTGCGCCACTGCATCGAATTGACGAAGCGGCTGGGCGGCGAGAACTACGTTCTATGGGGCGGACGAGAGGGCTACGAGTGTCTGTTGAATACCGATCTCAAGCAGGAGAAGGCGCAACTCGGCCGCTTTCTGAAGATGGTCGTAGAGCACAAGCACAAGATCGGCTTCACCGGAACCATTCTGATCGAGCCGAAGCCGCACGAACCCACCAAGCACCAGTATGACTTTGACGTCGAGACCGTGTATGCCTTCCTACTTGCCAATGGACTGGAAAAGGAAGTCAGGCTGAATATCGAGGCGAACCACGCCACGCTGGCCGGCCACAGCTTTGAACACGAGATCGCGACAGCCGTGGGGCTCGGTGTGTTCGGATCGATTGACATGAATCGCGGCGACCCGCAAAACGGCTGGGACACAGACCAGTTCCCCAACGACATTCGTGAGATCACCACGGCCCTGTACTACATTCTGCTGGGCGGAGGCTTCACCACCGGAGGCAACAATTTCGACGCAAAAGTCCGGCGCCAGAGCTTCGAACCGGCCGATCTCTTTTACGCGCACATCGGAGGAGTCGACACGGTGGCGCGCGGATTCCTCAATGCCGCCGCGATGATCGAGCGCGGGGAATTGGCGGATATCGTTAAGAATCGCTATGCCGGATGGCAAAGCGAACTTGGCCGCGCCATCCTCGATGGCAAACTGACTCTGGAGGCTGTGTCGGACGGAGCGGTTAAGGAGAGCGTCACTCCCCAGCCCCGATCCGGCCGTCAGGAACTGATCGAGAACATTGTCAGTCGGTATATTTGAATTGACCGAACCCTATACCGGCTGCATGGCGAACTCAAATCGTGCTAGCATTCCCAGGAGTTTTGCGCACTCATCATTGCGCAGAGTGCAAGCATAGTGACCAATACCAATCCCATTCACGACTTCGGAATCGACAAATCGACCCTGCGCTACGCCGGTCACGATCTGCAGCGGCCTGAGTGTATTCTGGCGGAACGCAATGGCACATTGTGGTCGGCCGATGCGCGCGGCGGTGTGATGCGAATCGCGCCGGACGGCAGCCAGACGCTGGTCACGCAGGTGCGCTCGCAGCAATTCTCCGAGGCATCGTCCGAGGCCACGCGATATCTCCACGGGACGCTTCCCAACGGAATGGCCTTTGCCCGCAACGGCGACTTTCTCATCGCCAACTTCGGCACCGACTGCCTGGAAGTAATGACGCGCGACGGCAGTTCGCGAGTGCTGGCGGACACGATCGAAGGCGAAGCGATTGGCAAGGTGAATTTCGTCCTGCGCGATTCGCGAGACCGGATTTGGGTGACGATTTCCACGCGCATCAAGAATTGGATGCACGCCCTCCGCACCGATCTCAAGGACGGCTATGTCGCCCGCTACGAAGGCGGAAGATTCCGTATCGTGGCCGACGGCTTCGGCTTCACCAACGAGATTCGATTCGATGCCAAAGAAGAATTCCTATACGTCGTGGAGACAACCGGGGGATGCATCACACGCCTGCGCGTGAAGGAAAATGGCGATCTCACCGATCGTGAGATATTCGGCCCCAGCAAACTCGGCAAAGGCGCGTGGCCCGATGGCATCGCGTTCGATAGTTGCGGCAATCTCTGGGGCACCACCGTCTATTCCGACAAGCTCTTTGTGCTGACCCCGCAAGGCGATTTCCGCGTGCTGCTGGATGAAGGCGATCCGGCTTTGGTGGATGCGCTCGAACGCCAGTTCTTCGCCAATCATGTCACCGAGGACGTTTTGTTCGCCACCGGCCGGGGCATCGCGCCCTGGATGGCGAGCGTCACCTTCGGCGGAGCCGATCTGCGGACCGCGTACATTGGATCGCTGAAGGGCAACCGCATCCCGTATTTCCAGGCGCCAGTCCCCGGCCTTCCGATGGTGCATTGGAACGATTGATGCGGGTCGTCGTTATCGGCGGCTCCGGCCACATTGGATCGTACCTGACCCCTCGTTTGGTTGAGGCCGGCCGCGACGTTGTCTGTGTGAGCCGGGGTGAAAGACAGCCCTATATCGAGCACGACGCCTGGAAGAACGTGGATCGGGTGACGATCGACCGCGCGTCGGAAGAATCGGCCGGAACCTTCGGCTCCCGGATTCTCGGCCTCGAACCGGAGTGCGTCATTGATCTCACCGCTTATACACTCGAAAGCACGATGCAACTGGTGGAAGGGCTGCGAGGCCGCATCCGGCAGTTCCTGCACTGCGGCACAATCTGGGTTCACGGTCCCGCGACCGAGGTCCCGACGACCGAAGATCATCCACGCCAACCCATCAGCGACTACGGTGTACGCAAGGCCGCCATCGAGAAGTACCTGCTCGACGAAGCGCGAGCTGGGAAGTTTCCTGCCGCCATACTACACCCCGGCCACCTGGTCGGCGCCGGCTGGATCCCGCTGAACCCGGCTGCCAATTTCAATCCGGCGGTCTTCGCCGACCTGGCGGCGGGCCGGGAGATTGCGTTGCCCAACCATGGCCGGGAAACGCTACACCACGTCCACGCAGACGACGTAGCGCAGGCCTTCGACAGAGCCATGGCGAAGTGGTCCAACGCTTGTGGCGAGAGCTTCCATGTAGTGTCTCCGGCCCCAATCTCACTCGCCAATTACGCGGAAGCGGTTGCCCGCTGGTTCAGACGCGAGCCACGGATCCGGTTCCTGCCATGGGAGGAATGGCGCTCATTGGTTTCCGAGAAAGACGCAAACATCACCTGGGACCACATCGCGCGATCGCCCAATTGCAGCATCCACAAAGCGCAGCGGCTTCTCGATTATCAGCCACGGTACTCGTCCATCGAAGCAATATACGAGTCGCTCACCTGGCTCGTGGCGCACGGAATGATTCAGGCATGATAGATGCAGTCAGCTCACCCGAGGAGTAGGCAGCGGAGTTTGCTCCGTGCAGCTCTGCTTGCGCAACGCGCATAGGACCGATAGACTAAATCGCGATGATCAATCGCCGCGTTTTCTCGCAAACACTTTCCGCCGGCATCATGGCCGCAGGCGCGTTTGCCGCGGATAAGCGCACCTTGCACATCGGCCACACCGGCCTCACCTGGATTCCGCTCGGCGCCGCCCCTGGCGGCCCTCCGCCCATCAATCCGATGGTCGATCCACAATACGTGGAGGCTGCGATCCGCGACATCTCTGCCCTCGGCTTCTACGGCATCGAGTTGTTCGGCAACCAGCTCGAAGCCATGGAAAGCAGAGGCGGCGTCGGCGAGTTGCTGAAGAAGCACAATCTGCCGTTGATCTCCGCCTACTGCGGCGCCAATCTCTCCGACCCGGCACAGCGCAAAGATTCGATCGCCAAAACCCTGGAGTGGGCCAGGCTGGTGAAGAAGTACGAGGGCAAGGTGATCGTAGTCGGACCCAACGGCGTCCGCCGCAGCAATTTCGACTTCAAAGCCCACAAAGAGGACATCCTCACGACGCTGAACGAGCTCGGCAAGGCCGTGACGGATCTGGGTCTCACCGCGGTGCTCCACCAACACACCGGCACGTGTGTCGAAACGCGCGACGAGACCTACGCCGTGATGGAGGCCGTGGACACGCGTGTGATGAAATTCGGGCCCGACATCGGCCAGTTGCAGAAAGGCGGATCGGATCCGGTTCAAGTGGTAAAAGACTTCCTTCCGCTGGTGCAGCACATGCATATGAAGGATTACGCGGGCGGACAGGAATATCTCGGATACTGCCCGCTCGGCCAGGGCAAAGTGAATGTTCCCGGGATCCTCTCGATGATGGAAGGCCGCAAGACGGCAGGGCTGGTGATGGTCGAACTCGACTCTCCCCCGCCGCAGCCTGTGCCTGCCATGGAAACAGCACGCATCGCCAAGGCTTACCTGGAGAAGCAAGGGGTCAAGTTCCGCTCGTAACCCGTGGTCGAGATCCGAAAAGGAATGATGTCTCGGTGCGATGCGCCGGCGTTGGATGCGTGAGGAGCGCCGGTCTTGACCCGCCGCTTTGACATTGATATGCTCGCCTACTGTGCAATTTAAGTTGCGAGATACGCAATAGCTGGTAAAGCCACTCGGCGGCCCACGTCAGGCGCTCGATGGAGAGAATATAGGAGGAATCACGTGGTGAAAACCACCGTAGCAATCGCACACAGCGATTCGGATTTGGGCAAACCGGCCGAATACACGAGAGCGCAACTCGGCGTGGTCAAGGACATGATCCGCCAAATCGCGGATCAGACGATGGGCGGCATGCATAACGTCGTGCGAGCCGGCGACAAAGTCCTGATCAAGATCAACACCGTCATTCCCGTGACCGCGAATGCCGGGTTCACTACGGACCCGCGCATGCTTGAGGCGCTGATCGAGCTCGTAAAGGAACAGCGGCCGTCGCGCATTCAGATCGGAGAACGGTGCGCCATGGGCGGCGACACAATGAAGGCGATGATCGAATGCGGTATCGCGGAGCTAGCCGAGCGCACCGGCGTCGAGCTCTGCCCATTCGAGCACGTGCCGTTCGATATGTACAAGATCGACCGCCCGGTCAGCTTTAACGAGTTTCCGGTGCCGCGTCCGGTGCGCGAAGCCGACTGCTACATCGGTCTGCCCAAGATGAAGGTCCACGTACACACCACCTTCACCGGCGCGATGAAACTGCAGTTCGGCAATCTGCCCGACTACGATTGGATGGTTCGCTGCCACCGCGACGACATCTACCAGAAGATTGTGAATCTGACCCGTGCCGCGAATCCAAAATGGTTCATCATGGATTCCCTCTATGCATGCCAGGGCAATGGGCCGTTCAGCCCTTATAGTGAAGATCTCATTAAGGACTTCAATACCATCTGCGGCGGCCCCGACCCCGTCGCCGTGGACACCATCTGCGAGGCGCTGATGGATTGGGACGAGCCCGGGACCAATGTGCCCTCCACCGTCCTGGGCGCGGCCGAAGGGCTGGGAACCAATCGCATGGACGAGATCGAACTCCAAGGCGCGCCGCTCGACAAGGTGAAACGCCGTTTCCGGCGTCAGAGCACAATTTTGCAGGGGCAGTATCCGAATGTGAATGTGATCATGGGCTCTACGTGCGAAGCCGGCTGCAAGGCGATCGTGCGCATCCAGTTGGATCAGTTGAAAGCCGATGGCACGCTGAACCGGCTCAAGCGCCCGCTCTACGTCTTTACCGGGCTGCAATTTGAGGAACGCATCCAGCCTGTGGATGGCGACGTGATTGTGGTGGGCGATTGCGCGAAGCCCGTGCTCGACCGCTTCCCCAATGCGCAGTATTGGGGCGAATGCGGCGAATATCCCAACTGCACACCGATCTGGGCCAATCGTCCCGATATCGGGATCTCGCAATACGTGCGGCAACTCGTTGGCGTGCAACAGGCCAACATGGGGCAAACCGCATGATCACGCCCTCTCCCGCGTTGGCGCATGCTGCGAAGCGCCGCTTTGCGCGCTTGGACAAAGCGCCTCACCCGCTGCGGCAGGGAATCCTCAAGCTGCTCGCGATCAAGGATTCCGATGTCCGGCTGCTCATTCTGGAGCAGTGCCGCTATGCGGTGGACCAAGGCCTGCATGCCGGCGGCGCCTTCTCCGCCACCATTCCGCTGGTCGCGCTGTACTACGGCGGGTTTCTGAATATCGATGTCGAAGATCCCACCCGCGTAGGGCAGGACACGTTCGTGCTCAGCAAGGGTCACGCGGTCGCGGCGCTGGCGTCGATCTATGCCGAGCTCGGCTACTTCGACCGCAGCGTGCTTCGCAACTCGCGATCTCACACCAGTATCCTGAACGGTCATCCGGGTCCGATCCTGCCCGGAATCCCGATCGCCACCGGCCCGATGGGCCAGGGCTTCGGCGTCGCGCAGGGCTTCGCCATCGCGGGCAAACTCGGGCCGTATTTCGATTCCTACTGCATGACCGGTGACGGCGAGCTGCAGGAAGGTCCGATTTGGGAAGCGGTCATGTTCGCCGGGCAGAAGCACCTCGATAATCTCTGCGTGCTGGTGGACCGCAACAACGGCCAGCTCGATATTTCCAGCCGCATGGTCTTTCCGATGCCCAAGCTGGAGGACGTGTTCGCATCTTTCAATTGGAAGGTATACAGCGCCGATGCTACGTCGTATGAGGGCGTGTACGCCGCGTTGGAGTCCTTTCGATTCGGCCCGCGCAACGGGCAGCCGACCGCGATCATTTGCCACGGCGCCAAAGGCCACGGCGCTCTCTCGGATTTTCTGAATAAGCACAAGGTCGTGGTTGGCGAGAATCTATCCGATCAGGAAGAGGCGCTGCAGCAGGAGCTGCGCGGCCGGCGCGTGGATGACTTCCGCGCATACTACGAACGGTTGGGCGAGCATGCCGAGGGCGCGGAGATACAGGATGCGCTCAAAGCATGCGCGCAAGACATGCATCTCGATCTCTCCGACTGCTCACAGATCGTCGGGCCGGTGGTCACCCGCCGTTCTCCGCAGCGCGACAAGCGCATCCGCTACAATCCGGATCTCCTCCCCAAGATCGATCCGAAGAAGGAATACAGCGCGGCCGATATCGTTGCCGGCGCCATGAAGATCTTCGCGCGCGATTCGCGCATCGTATCGATCGATTCCGATCTGGCCACCACCAGCGGCCTGGAAGCCGGCATCGCTTCGGCGGATCAACGCCGGGCCCTCAATGCGGGCGTCGCCGAGGCCAACATGATGCTGCTCGGCGAGGCATTCGCCGCGCTCGGCTATAATGCCTGGACCAGCACGTTCTGCCCTTTCTGGGACTGGAAGGTGATGCGGCGCATCGCCGTCGGTCACCAGGAGCGCTTGGAATCGATCGCGTCCGCCAACGGCTGGTTGAGCGAGGGTCACGGCCTCGATCTCACCATGCTCGCCACCGCGTCGAACTTCGAAACCCGCACCAACGGCGCCACGCACATGGCGAACGACGATGCTCTCGTGTTCGACGCCATCGCGCAACTGAAGATCATCGACGTTTCCTGCCCGCGCCAGATGCTTTCGGTCATGAAGTGGATCATGGAGGGCAACCGCGGCCTCGTCTATGCGCGCGTGATGAGGACGCCGTCGGCAGTGATCTACGGCAGCGACTACCAATTTGAATTCGGCGTCGGGCAAATGCTGCGCGCCGGAGACCGCGCGATCATTGTCAGCAGCGGCCGCGGTGTTCACGAGGCCCTGGCCGCGTCGGATCTGGTCCCCGGTCTGGGCGTCGCCGACATGCCGTCGATCGATGAAGACTTGTTGTTGCGCCTCTACGATAGCGGTAAACTGATCGTCTTCGCCGAGCAGAATAACGGCTACATCTGGCAGAATTTCCTGAAGGTGCTCGCGCGCCGCCGGTCCGCGGTTTGTGGGACGGATAGAGTGATGGCCGTCAACACGCTCACACCGGATGGCCGCGCGCAGTTCATCCACTCCGCCACTTATGAAGAACTGGTCGAGGTTTACGAATTGTCCGGCCCCAAGCTCGGCGCCAAGGTCCGGCAGCGATTGGAGGATATCCGATGAGTGTGCCCACCATTCATGAAACCGATGTCGAAGCGCTGAATCTTCCCGGGAGGCAGTTGGCGTGGGTGGTCTCGCCCGACGGAATTCCGGCTGAGTCCTGCTCCGCTTGCGTCATCCGGGTGGCCCCCGGTGACCGGGTGCGTCCCGCGCACAGCCATCCTCACGGCGAGGAAGTGATCTACATCATCCACGGCGAAGGCCGGGTTCTGGTGGCGGGCGAGGTTTCGCCAGTCCGGGCCGGAAGCGTCGTTCTGTTTCCTCGCGGCGCTGTGCACATGCTGCACAACACCGGCTCCGAGGAGATGAAAGTCGTCTGCTTCTTCGCTCCGGCTACGAATCTGGAGAACTACAAGATGTACGAAGATGTTGACTTCCCGGATTGATGATAAAGTCGCGCTGATCACCGGCGGGTATAGCGGACTCGGGAAAGCCATCAGCCTCGGACTCGCGGACGCGGGCGCAAAGATCGCGGTCGCCGGCATCGAAGGTGTTCAGGCCGATGAGTTCGCCGAAACTCTGCGCGCCAAAGGCGTCGACGCCTACGCAACTACTTTCGATGTGACGTCGGTCGCGGACACGCGTGCGATGGTGGACCGCGTGGCCGATCACTTCGGACGCCTGGACATCCTGGTGAATTCCGTCGGCGTGAACCGCGAGCAAAAGGCCGATGAGGTCACCGAGGATGTTTGGGACAGCGTGATGGCCATTAACCTGAAGGGCGCGATGTTCCAAGCCCAGGCCGCCGCGACACACATGATCCGGCAGGGGACAGGCGGAAAACAGGTGCACATCGGCTCGGTGCGCACGCAACTCGCCTTGCGCGGCCGTGGCTACGCCGCCTACTGCGCGACGAAGGGCGGCCTGGGCATACTGTGCAAACAACTCGCGGCGGAATGGGCTCCGCGGGGGATCAATGTCAACGTCGTCGCTCCGACGTTCGTCAACACCGAGATGAGCGCGCGTATGCTGGCGGATCCGAGTTTCTACGAATCGCTCGTCTCGCGGATACCATTGGGCCGCATCGCCGAACCGGAAGACGTCATGCAGGCGGTATTGTTCTTCGTCTCGCCCGCCTCGGATTTCATCACCGGCCAAACGCTGTACGTCGACGGTGGCATCACCGCAACGCAGTAACGCAGGCTTTTAGGCCCGCGCTATTGGATGGTCCAGCCTCCGTCCACCATTAGGACGTGGCCCACCACCATATCGGAGAGTGGACTACACAGGAACAGCACCGGCCCCACCAGATCGTCGGGCTGATTCCATCGCCCGATCGGCAGGGCCTGATTCGTCGCCCAGTCCTTGTAACCCGGCCGCTCCAGAATGGTCTTCCTCGACTCCGTCTCTGTAATGCACGGCGCCACCACGTTCACCGTGACCCCTTGCTTCGCCCATTCGAGCGACAAGGCGCGCGACAGGTGATGTACGCCGGCCTTCGCTGCCGCGTAAACCGATCGCATCTTCCATGCGACCTCACCGAAGTTCGACCCGATATTGACGATCTTGCCGCCGCCTTGCGGGATCATGATCCGCGCGGCTTCCTGGCACGCGAAGAACACGCTCTTCAAAGACGCCGCCATGGTGCGGTCGTACTCGTCTTCGGTCACATCCAGAGCCAACGTGTTGCCCGTCCAGCCGGCATTGTTGATGAGGATGTCGATACGGCCGAACGCCTCGCTGGTCTTCCGCATCAGCGTCCGCAGGTCGTCGACTTTGGAAACGTCCGTCATTACCAGGAGTGTTTTGCGCCCCATCGCCTCGATTTCGGACTGGAGCTGCCGCACCTCGTCAAGGCGGCCCTCGGGGTGCTTCGCAAGCACCACATGCGCTCCCGCCTCCGCCAGCCCGATGGCGATCGCCCGCCCGATCCCTTGCGAGGGGCCGGTCACAATGGCAATCTTGTCCTGCAATCCGAAAGTTGAAGAATCGGTCATTTATGCTGTATCACCCGAAAGCGCCATTGTACAATACGCCGAGATGCACATTTCCAGAAGAGGGTTCGCCGTCATTGCGGGAGCCGCGCCCTTCGCCGGAATCGGTGCAGAGCCGCTCACGGCCGAAGCCGTCATCCGACGCATTCAGGTGCAACTCGGCGGCGGCTGGCCGGCCACGGGTCCGGACGGCCTGAAGGCAGGCGACGCTTCCACAGTGGTGAAGGGCATCGCGGCCACCGCCATGGCGACGCTCGACACGCTCAAGGAAGCGGTGAAAGCCGACGCCAATCTGATCGTCACCTACGAACCGACCTTCTACGGACGATCGGATGGCCGCGCGCCCGCGGCGACTGCGGGCGGCCGGGGACGGCTCGGCGTCAGCGCGGACGACCCGGTGGTGAAGGCGAAACGCGAGTTCATCGAGAAGAATCGGCTCGTGGTGTTTCGCCTGCGCGACCACTGGCAGCCGCGCAAAGAGAACGATATGGTCACTGGCCTGGCCGACGCGCTCGGCTGGTCGGGCAGACGAGTGAAGAGCGATGACGCGCTCTACGATATCCCCCCGGCCAGCGCGGAAGAGACCGTGAGCCTGATTCGCCGTCGCCTCAACATTCGCGGCGGCCTGCGCGGCGTTGGCGACCGCAAAGCGACGATTCGCCGCGTTCTGCTCCATCCCGGCTCAATGCCGCCCGCCATCATGTGGCAGCGTTATACGGAAGTCGACATGATCGTCGCGGGAGAAGTCCGGGAGTGGGAAAACACCCTCTACGCCGCCGATATCTTCGCCGCTGGTGAGAAGCGAGCCCTCGTGACGGTCGGTCGCGTTGTGTCTGAAGATCCCGGAATGCGCGCCTGTGCCGACTGGCTGAAGACGGTGGCGAAGGAAGTCCCGTCGCGATGGATCGCCGCCGGCGATCCATACTGGAGGCCGGCATAATGACTGCGCGTGAGATCGTAGACCGGATCAGGAAGAAGGCCGGAACGTGGAACGAGCAATCGTTCCGCGACGTGTTCCACGGCGGAAATCCCGAGTCCACCGTCAAAGGGATTGCCACAACGATGATGGTGACGTTCGATGTGCTCAAGCGCGCCAACGCCGCCGGGCTGAACATGGTCATCTCGCACGAGGATACGTGGTGGAACGATCGTGACGACACGAAGGATCTCACCGGGAACGCGCTCTACAAACTCAAGACCGAGTTCATTCTCAAGAACGACATGATCGTGTGGCGCGACCACGATCACATGCACACAATGAAGCCCGACTTTACGGTCGTGGGCGAGCTTCGTTCGATCGGCGTCAGGGGCGGTGAGAACGCGACCATGCGCCCCGGCATCATGACCATCCCGGAGACCACCTTCGGCGAGTTCGCGGCCCAAGTGAAGCGCGTGAGCGGCTTCCGTGCCATTCGCTGCGTGGGCGATCCGAAGGCCAGGGTGAGTAAGATTTTGGTAGGCCCCGGATACGCGACGCCGCGCATAACACCGGAAGTCGATGTCGTGATCGGCGGTGAGCAGCAGGAAGCTGACGGCGGCTTCGACAATGTGGAATACGTACTGGATGCCGCTTCGCTCGGCATGGCGAAAGGCGTCATCATGCTCGGTCACGTCGTATCCGAACAATCGGGCATGGAAGATTACGCAAGCTGGCTGCGAGCCTTCCTGCCCGGCATTCCGATCAAGTTTGTTCCAGCCGAAGAGCCGTTCTGGTAACGGCGGTTACTTCTTCGCTTCCGGCAGCGCGAACGCGATGTAGCTCTTCGAAATCTGCGGCGAGTGAGTGCCGCCGGGGGCCATCCGGCCGCCCGCCGGGAATGGGTTGCCTCCGGCGGCCGTGAGCAGCACGTATTCCCTGCCATTCACTTCATAGACGGCGGGCACGCCGAGAGAGCCATTCGGAAGGTCTTTCGTGCAGAGCAGCTTTCCCGTGTCTTTGTCCAACGCGTAAAGCTTGGAATCGTTGCCCGCGAACAAGACGAGGCCGCCGGCGGTGATCACGGGACCGCTTTTCGGATAGACGTTGCCGCGGAGTTTATCGCTGGGGCCGGCTTCCGGCAGGTCGCCATAGGGGGTCTTCCACTTGATCTTGCCGGTGTTGAGATCGTAAGCGACAATCTGGCTCCACGGCGGAGTGATTACGTAGGGCTCGTTGCCGTAACCGGTGCGGTAACGCGAGGGAGGCGGTGCGATGCCCTCGGGATACTGCGGTTCGCCGCGGCCGCCCGTGGCGAATCCGGCTGGGGCGGCGGAGCCGGGCGGCGCCAGTTCCGGCTTGGTCAGGAAGGCGATCAAATCGTCGAGCCGCGCCGCCGGCATCGACGCATTCGGCGGCATGTCCCCTTTGCCTTTGGTGATGATCGTGCGAGTCGCATCGGCTCCGACCTTGCTCACGACCGTATCCACCTGCGGTCCGCGGTCTCCCTTGAGGTCGGGGCCATGACACATCTGACAACTCTGCTCGTAAACCGCGCGTCCACGGCGTTCCGCTGAGATCTGCAGCGCCTGTGGACCGCCGCGTCCGGTGCGCGGGCGGTCGGGAATCAGTCCGCCGGTATTGGCCGCGGTCGATTCACCGGCAGGAACGAGCTTCAGGATCGACGGCATGTCCTTGCCAACCACATATACGGTGCCGTTGGTGGGATCCGCCCCGCTCCCGAAGAACAGCGCGCCGCCGTTGACGCTCGGCATGAGGATGGTGTCCACCAACCCGGGAGGCGTAAACAACCCTGTGCGTGCGCTGGAAAGGCGGTCCTTCCACCAGCCCTTCTCCTCATCGGTCATGAACGCGTCGTACATATCTTTCACGGTCATGCCCTGACGGGTGAACGGAGGCGCCACGGTCGGGAACGGCTGCGTCGGCGACGTGACTTCGCCCGGAACGTCGGACTGTGGAACCTTGCGCTCTTCGATCGGCCACAGCGGCTTGCCGGTGACCCGATCGAACACGAACAGGAAGCCGGTCTTGGACGCGAGCGCCACTACGTCGACATTCTTGCCCTCATGCTTGACGGTCACCAACTGCGGAGCCGCGGCGGGATCGGTATCCCAGAGATCGTGATGCACGGTCTGGTAATGCCAGAGGAGCTTTCCGGTGCGCGCCTCCAGGGCCAGCAGGCAGTCTGCATAGAGATTGTCGCCGGGCCGGTCGCCGCCGTAGAGCTCGTACTTTGCCGATGCGGTGTGCATGTAGGCAATGGCGCGCTTCGGGTCGACGGAGATTTCGCCCCACACATCGACGCCGCCCATGTAGGTGTAGGCGTCCTTGGGCCAGGATTCGTACCCGAACTCGCCCGGGCGCGGGATGGTGTGGAATACCCACACCAATTTGCCGGTGACGACATCGAACGCGCGGATGTCGCCCGGAGGCGCGAGGTAGCCCTCGCCGGTCGCACTGCCGAGAATGATCAGGTTTTCGAAAACACGTCCCGGGGTTCTGGAACCCAATGGAGCTCGCGCGCGGTCGATGCCGATTTTCAGATCGAGCTTGCCGTGATCGGCGAAGGAGTCGACCGGTTCGCCGGTGCGCGCGTCGAGAGCGTGCAGCATGCCTCCCGACGTGACCAGGATGCGGCGGTCGGATCGATCTTTGCTTTCCCAGTAGTTGGCTCCGCGCTGGCCCGCGATCCCGCTGAATCGCCCGCCAGTCCCGAACGTGTGAACCCAAAGTTGTTTACCGGTGCTGGCGTCTAGAGCCACCAGCGCGCCCTGCTTTGCCGCCACGTAGGCGATGTTGTCCACCACCAGGGGGCAGAAACTGTAGGCCACATCGTCGCCGGTCTCATAGCTCCACGCGATTTCGAGTTTGTTCACATTGCCGGGATTGACCTGTTTCAGCGGCGAATAGTGGGCGGATTCAGGGCCGCCCAGGAATTCGCTCCAACTCTTCTGGGCCTTGACAACACAAGGCGCAAGAACGCATATCGCGAGCGCGATCGGGAACTGACAGCGGGACGTGGCTTTCATGAGCTGGCCTTTCAAGAGCTATTTCTTCCTCGGCGTGGACTGTCGCTGCGCGCGCATTTGGTTCCAGAAAACGAACGTGCCTTTCACGCAGGAAATCACGATATCGGGCGCGCCGTCGCCGTTCAAATCGGTCACGATGAATTGCGAGCCTACGCCGGACCGGTTGTGGATCAGTTCGGGTACGAATTCGGCGCCGCCTTCGGCCTTTGGGTTGCGAACCGTCCGATACCAGTAAAGGACAGCCGGGCCATAGGGGTCGGGATCGAGGTGGCTCTCGAGGTGAGAGTAGAGCCGCTTGCCGACGATCATATCGGGCACGCCATCGCCATCCATATCCGCAAACGCGGCCGCGTGCGGTTCCGAGAAGGTCACCCCGCCTGCGTTCTTCGCGCTGAAATCGCCCATGATGTCGTGACGAACGAAGGAGATGTTCCCCCCCGCATCGCGTTTCTGTTCGAACCAGGCAAGGCCGAACGTGTGCGCCGCGATGGCGGTAACGACATCGTTGAGGCCGTCGCCGTTGACATCGTACACGCCCATCTCCGCGCCGCCGGCGCCGAACTGGACGGGATGGAACTTCCACTTGGACTCGCCGGCGCCGGAAGTGGGCTGTTCCCACCACCCGCGGGAGTTCACCACGTCCATCCTGCCATCGCCATTGATATCGCCGACTCCCATCCCGTGCGGCGCGCCGAGCCCAGGTTCGGAGATGGTGTGTACCTTCCATAAGCCCGTGGGATTGGCGGGGTCGGGGTTGGCGTACGCCATGGTCGCGTTTGGACCGGCGAACAGAATGTCGGGCTTACCGTCGCCGTCGATATCGCGGAAGACTTCGACTTCCGACGTCGCGCCCGGAACGATGTTGTAGCGGTCCCAGCGGCGCGATTCGCCTTTCGGATTCACGAATAAATAAATGGGCCGCGAGTTCACACAGATGATGTCGGTCCAACCGTCGCCCGTGTAGTCGTAGGCGAAGTAGTTATGACCTTCGGGGAAGTTGTTGCTCGGGCTGTAGCTGCGGGCGGCGGTGAATTCATGTCGCACGGTATAGTCCGGGCCGAGGAAATAAAAGGGCCCCGCGATTACGTCCGGAATTCCGTCGTGATTGATATCGCCCGCGGTCGCGCCCCACGAGTAGAAGAAATCGCTGAGCTGCTGCATCCGGAAGTGGGATGACACCTGCGACTGCGGTTCGGTCTTCCGGTTAAGGTCCTTGATAGCGATGTCCTTGAAGCGCACCTCGCTCATGCCGCCGGCGTGGAGGGCGATCGGACCGTAGCCCATCATGTGGTCGCTGGTGGCGGAGTTGCCGCCGCGCCGGCCGTTGAGCGTGGTGGTGACCATGTCGGTGTCGACGATAACGTCGAACGTGTTCCATTCGCCCGCTTTGAGCTCGGCACGAGGCGGACCAAATCCGCCTCGGCCGCCGCCTCGCCCCGCTGCCGGCGCCGCTGCGGCGGGCGGATTGGCCGCTTCTTGCTGTTGTTCCGCGAGCGTGATGGCCGGGCGTGCGAAGCCGGGCACATTGGCCGACCCGTTTGCCCACGGCCCCGCGGCCATGCGCGCGAACTGAGCGGTGGCCCGCGGCAGAGGCGTCCGGCTCAACTCCTTGCCGTCCGCGTTCAGAGTCAGGTCGAAAGCCCCGCCTTCGCCGGTCAGCACGACGTATACGCCCTTCCAGCCGCCATCGGACCCCTTTTCCGCCCGCAGCAGAACCCCGGCATCGCATTTGTCGCCGCAGCGAAGCTCGGTATAAAACTTGACGTCCTGGTAGCCTTTGTCCATCATCAGCCAGCCGCCATCGGGCGATTGCGGAGCGGCGGTGATCTCGCCATTGACCGCGCTCCACTTCGCGTTTCCGATCGCGTGCCAGCCGGTCAGCGACGATCCCTGGAAGGTGAAGTCCGGAATGAAGTCGTGAGTGGCGCCGAAGATGGCAGTCAGTAGGACGAACGCCGCCGCAAGAGTCGGTGTCAAAATCTTCGTGGACACAAGCTACTCCTTCCCGGACGCGACAGATTGCGCGATGCGCAAGTGCCGTTTCGCACTGCGATAGCAACAAAGATTATCACAGCAAAGGGCGCGCGTGCGGCCTCGAGAGTTACTCAGTTGCCGCGGCGGCCGCCAAGCTCCCGCTGGTCGATGCTGTCCACCCGCCGGGTCGCGTCTCGCGAGACACCGATGATGAGGAATTCCAGCGGCTCGGCCCCTTTGTTCTCGACCGAGTGGAGTTCGCTGAGCTGGATAGGAATGGCGTCGCCTTCCTGAATGGTCGCGGTCTCCGGCGCGCCGCCGCGTCCCATGCCGCCAGGGATCGTGATCGCGCCCGTGCCCTTCATGACGTAATAGACTTCCGCCTGTTCGCGGTGCATGTGCGGACCGGTCGACGCGCCGGGAGGAAGCAGCAGGTGATCGACGTAAGCCCATGGACCGAGAAAGACCGTGGGATCGAGCGCGCGGCGATATTGCACGGTTCCCGTGCCGCCGCTCATCGCGTTCACCGGCCGCAGGAGCGCGCGATCGAGGCGCATCGCCATGAAGACCGGGATGGCGTCGATTTGCGCATTGACGCGGCCGTCGTTGAGATTGAATGCGTCGTAGGTGTTCTTTACCGCGGTCACGTTAATGTTCATCCACTGCACCGGTTTGTCGGTCGCGTTGTAGATGGCGTGCATGTGACCCATGCGGCAGGGCGCGCCCGCGGGCCCTTTAAGCAGGGAGGTGCGCCCGTCAATGGTGAACTGCGCCTCGCCATCGAGGATCACGAACATCTCTTCACACTGGTTGTGAAAGTGAGCCCCGATGCCACTCTTGGGTTCGATGACGCCGCGATGGATAAATTGGAGGTTGGTTTCCAGAACGTGGGAGTCCATCAGGGCCATGTAGTTGAGGGCGCCGGGACCTCCGTGCACCGACGGGCTGTGCCGGAACTTGGCGGGATCGGTGTGGGCGATACGGGCGGCCAGGGGCTCGCGCCCTGCCAGCGGGAGCAGTAGCGCCAAAGTGAGAATGAACAGAATCGCTTTCATGATGCTCCTTTTCGCGAAAGCGTTTATGTCACAGCCTTCGCAGGGTATGCCAGGCTTTGTACTCGAGGGCCTTGACTCGCAACCCAGGATCACATAGTATCATTGCGAAATTGTCCCTGGAGCTTGCGCAATACGCATTAGGATGAAATAAAAAAATAGGCTTCCGGTGGAGCTTGGGGACCACGTACAAGGGAGGTTGTCTATGTCCAGAACAATGCTGCGGCGGGTTGTGTTCCTGCTCATGGTGCTCATGGCGGGCATCGTCTACGGTCAGATCCGCTCGGCCACAATCACCGGAACCGTGACCGATTCTACTGGCGCCGTGGTCCCTCGCGCCCAGGTGACCGTAACAGAACAGGAAACGGCAATCACCACCAGGTCCGTCACGACGGAATCGGGCGTGTTCACGATTCCGTATCTTCCCGCAGGCACCTACAGCGCCACCATCACTGCGCCGGGGTTCGCCGAATACAAGGTGTCGGGCATCGTGGTCACCACGGGCCAGACGGTTCGGTCGGACGCACAACTCAAGCTGGCGGCGGTCGGCGCCTCGGTGGAAGTCCAGGCGCTGGCGGCCACGATCCAGACCGACACCAGCACGGTTCAAGGCACAGTTTCCGCGCAGGCAATCGATATTCTTCCGAACCCCACGTCCAATCCCCTGTATTACGCCTTCCTTCAGGCCGGCGTGGTGCCGCGAGTACAGGCGGCGGATACGACGGGCACGAATTCGTTTGGCATCGGCACGTCGGGCAGGAGACAGTTCGCGGCTGTTGGCGTCAACGGCGGGCGCATCTGGACGAACGACATTCAGTTGGACGGACTTCCCATCATGAGCGGCGGCTATAACGAAGTGTCGGTGACGCCAAACACCGAAGGTCTGGGTGAAGTCACGGTGATCGAAAACAACTTCAGCGCGCAATACGGGCACGGACAAGGCATCCTCTCGATGAGCACCAAGTCCGGAACCAACCAGTATCACGGCGAAGCCAGCTACCGGATCAGGAACGAAGCCCTGATGGCCAACTCGAGAGCCAACAAGGCCAACTTCTCGGCCCAACAGCCGAACGGTGTGCCGCGGCCTCCGTTCAAGGTGAATGAGATGGGCGGCGCGATCGGCGGGCCGATCCTCAAGGACAAACTGTTCTTCTTCACCAGCTATCACTATCTTCGCTTCAACCGCGGCGTCACCAATCTTCTGACGGTGCCCACCGAGTTGGAGCGGCAGGGCAACTTCAGCAAGACGCTGATCCGCAACGAGGCCGGCATCGGCGTGCCCGCGCAGATCTACGACCCGTGGAATGTCACCCAAATCAATTCGGACCTCTACCAGCGCGCCCTCATCCCGAACGCGGATCTTTCCAACTACCCCGACGCCAAATATGCCCAGAAGTGGTTCAGCTACTATCCGCTGCCGAACCGCACGCCGGACGACGTCTTCAACACGAACAATTTCTATGCGCTGACGGTGCAGCAGCTCCGCCGGCACAACCTCAACACCCGTGTGGACTACAGGCATGGCAGGCACTCGATTTACGGCAGCGGCGGGCTTACCAAATCGTCCAATATCAACCCGCGTCCCTACGGTAAGGCGCCTGTCAACGACGCGCCATCGGTTGTGAGCGACAACAACCCGTTCGCCCAGGTCGGCGACACGATCGTGGTGAATCCGACGGTTGTGATCGACATGCGGTACGGCATCAGCCGGGTGAACTCGCAGAATTGGTCAGGGAACCGCGATGGCTGGACCGCCGATCTCTACGATCAATTCGGCTTACCGCGCAATACCTTTCCGCTGTTCGCGCTGTTCGGCGCCGCGCCGAGCCTGCCGATGACCAGCGGGGCGTTCGGAAAGGCCAGCGAGCATCAGGCGAACCACAGCCTCGCCAGCAGCCTGACCAAGATCAAAGGGAAGTGGACTCTCAAGTATGGCTTTGAGACGCGCAACCTGCTTTCGAATTACACCGACTTCGAGGAGGTCGCCGCGCAGTTTCCTTCCACGTTCTTCGACTCGGGCGGCAATTTCAATTTCCAGTACGTCACGGCCAACGGAGGCAATTCCAATCAAAACACCACCAACGTCCAACAAGGCATCACCAATGCCCGCTACTTCCTGGCGGCGCCCGGGTGGTGGATTCGGCCGGGGGCCAACGTGAGGCCGGCATTCTCGCAGAAGTACATGGCGGTGTATGCCCAGCAGGACTGGCGCGCCACCAAGAAACTGACGTTGAATTTCGGGCTTCGCTGGGACATGCAACCCGGTCCGACAGAGCGCTACAACCGCATGTCTTCGGTGGATGTGAATGCGAAGAATCCATTCGGCTACACGGGCGCGATTGTCTTCCCAGGGGCCGGCGGATACAGCCGTAATCTGTGGGACACCGAGTACGGCGACATTGGGCCGCGTGTCGGCGGCGCTTATCAACTGACCAACAACCTGGTGCTGCGCGGCGGTTTCGGCATAACCTATTTGCCCAGCAACTCCGGATATTTCGCCAGCCCGGTCGATTATGGAACGAGTCCCTTTTCCAGCGGCACGTTGCAGCAACCCTATGGCCCGAACCCACACGGCGTCCCGGCGATTCACATGTACGACCCGGCGTACCTGAATATCGCGCCGGGCGCGAATCCATCGGCCCCTCCGGTGTATGGCACGAGCGAAGCGAAGTTCGACCGTTATTTCAGGAACGGCCGCGCGATGCAATGGAACTTCTTCATCGAGCGGCGCTTCATGGGTAGCTGGCTGACCTCGGTCGGTTACAGCGCGTCCCGCAGCGACCACTTATTCAATCGGAACTTCCCGATCAACACCAATCAACTCTTACCGGCGGACCTGTTGAATTCCTGGGCGGCGTCCAATATTGCGAGCAACCTCACGCTCAATCCCGCGACGCAACTGATTCCGAACCCATTCCAGCCCACCGACGGGACGGTGCGAGCGTTCACCGGCAACCTGGGCGCAGCCACCATCGCCCGCCAGAGCACGTATTATCCCTATCCGCTGCTGCTGGGGTTGGGACTGAACCAATCCAAAGCGTGGGCGCGATACAACTCGATGCAGGCCCGGCTGAGCCACGCGTTTGCGCACGGCTTCCAGATGGACCTCAATTACACGTGGGGCAAGGAGATCGACAACACCGACACGATGGAAGACAACCAATACAGTAACCCGGGCGGGGGCGCCAGTTCGCCGGACATCAAGAACCTGAACAACAACCTCCGTCTTGGTGGAAGCGATGTCAAACATCGGGTGAGCGGCGTCTTTCTGTACGAACTTCCGTTCGGCAGTGGCAAGATGTTCGATGTGAAGAACCGCTTCCTCCGGCAGTTGATCGGCGGTTGGAAGACGGGTTCTGTCCTCACTTGGCAGACGGGCTTCCCCATCTTCATCAGCGGCGACACCGGCGGCGCGCTCCTGGCCCACCCCGACCGGGTCCCGGGAGTTCCGCTGGAAGTCCCCGAGGCGCTGCAGCACTGGTATGACGGCAATACGTCGGTCACGCTGCCGAACGGACGCGTGATCAAGCCATCGAAGAACACGTTCCTTAAGTACTACACCGGAGCGTTCCAGGGCCGCTACATCCTGCTGCCAAACGGCAAGTTCGGAAATGACCAGAACTGGATAGGCACGGTGGCCAACAATCTGGACGAGATGCGCGGTCCGGGCCGGTTCAACATCGATATGAGTTTGCGCCGGAGCGTTAAGATCCGCGAGGGAATGGCTCTCGAGATCTCAGCCGAGGCCTCGAATCTGTTGAACAACTCGCAGCAGAGCGGCAGCTACACCGGCAATCTTGGGAGCACGACCGTGACCCCCAATCCAACGATCGGATTGCTCCCCGGGATGGGCAGCAGCGACACGTATGGCACGATAGGAACGTCAACGTTCCCGCCGCGGGAAGTTGTCATGAACCTGCGGCTAAGGTTCTAACAGGATGCGGAAAAACGCGCTGGGAACAGGTTACGCCTGAAATGTTCTGATCGTC
>CAZSQK010000022.1:0-95486 GCA_964608645.1 uncultured Solibacteraceae bacterium
GCGCAGATGATGTCGAATGGCGCTCAGAAAACTACGTTTTCAGATGATTGCTGACGGACCCCGCCTGACCTTGCACTTCACGTATGAAAATTACGACCCGCCCGAAGATACCCTCGTCGTTAACCTTGAGACCGGAATGGACGAGAAGAATCATACGCCAGTGAGTTCCGTCGAACTGAAGCAGCCTGCCTGACCGTTCTGCGGCCGCTGGAGTGGAGCGCCGTCTCGATAATATCGTCCACAGCCTTGCCGGGGCGGTTCCGGTCGGAGCTTCTTTGGTTCCGGCGCTCGTCGGCCCAACCGGGGCGTCCGGGGATTCGTTCAGGAATTGGATGAAGGTCTTCATGCTGGTACTTAGACGACGGCCTGGGGCGGCGGACTACCGACGCGCCAATATTGCACTGCTGCCCGAATACTTGTAGTAGTGCTGTGGGCATTCCACGCATTTCGTTCCGCCGATTGAAAGAGACCGTTCCATCCCCGTCGACATTTCCGTTGACAAGACCGGCCTGTCACCCTATATATAGAATTGCTATGCCTGTTATTCCTATGCCTAAAGGCGCCCTCGCCATGTTGATTCTCCGGGTGTTGCGGAGCGGGCCCCTGCATGGCTATGCGATCGCGCAGCGAATCCGCCATTTATCCGACGACGTTTTCGGGGCGGAGGAAGGATCGCTGTATCCGGCGCTGCAACGCATCCTGGTGGAAGGATGGGTGTCCGCCGAATGGGGCACGTCCGAGACCGGACGCCGGGTGCGGTTCTACAAGCTGACGCGCGACGGCGTGGCGCAGCTCAAAAAGGAGCTGAACGAGTACGAGCAGGCGACTGAGGCGATTCAGGCAATTCTTCGGTTGGCGTGATGCGGGCGATACGAAAAGTCGGGCGGCGGCTTTACTTCCTGCTGAACCGGCGGCGGCTGGAGCGGGAACTCGCGGAAGAGATGGAAACCCATCGCGAGATGATGCCGGCGGATCGCCGGTCTCAATTCGGACGGACGGGGAGGCTGCGGGAGGAGTCGCGGGAGGCCTGGTCGTGGAACTGGATCGAAGAATCATTGCAGGATCTGGCCTATGGCGCGCGCGTGCTGTCACGGGCGCCCGGTTTCACGCTCGGCGCCGTCGCAGTGCTGGCGCTCGGCGTGGGCGTAAACCTGGCGGAATTCGAGATCTTCGATGCCATGATCTTCCACCGGATCGGCATTCGCGACGCGAGTTCCGTGCTTCTCTTCTCGCTGGTTTCCCCGCAAGGCCAGCGCCTTGCGTTCCCCCACTCCGCAGCGGATCTGTGCCGGACGCAAAGCCGTTCCTTCGCGTGGCTGGTGACCGAGGACCCGAGCTACACCGTGGTGGTGGAAGGCGATGCGGACCTGCACGCGACTTCGGTCTCCGCCAACTATTTCGGAAGCCTGGGCGTTCTTCCTGCGTGGGGACGGCTGCTCGACGCGCGCGACGCGGAACCGGGGGCGCCGCCGGCGGCCGTATTGAGCTATCCGTACTGGCAGACGCGCTGGGCGGGCGACCCGAATGTGGTCGGCCGCATCGTGCGCATCAACAATCTGCCGGCGCGGATCGTGGGCGTGCTGCCGGCCGATTTTAACGGCCTGTGGTCGCGAGGAACGGCAGTGTGGCTGCCGCCGCGAACGGATTCCGCGCACGCCGGTGTCCTGCTTTTCGGCAGGGTAAGGACCGGCGTTTCGCGGGCGGCCGGCGCGGCGGAGCTCACTTCCCTGATCCGCGAATGGGCGCGAGAGCAAACGGGATCCTTTCGCGAGCCACAGCAAGTGCAGTCGCGGCCCGTGCAGGAATCGATGGCTCGCGCGGTGCAACAGTCTCCGGCGATCGCCATTTTCATCGCCATGGTGCTCCTGGTTCTGCTTTCCGCCTGCGCCAACCTGGGAAACATGCTGCTGGCGCGGGGCCTGGCGCGGCAGCGCGAAATCGGAATCCGCCTCGCTGTGGGGGCGAGCCGGGCGCGTGTCATCCGGCAACTGATGACGGAAAACGTGGCGCTGGCCCTGCTCGGCGCCGCCGCGGGCGCCGGCTTCGGCACGGCCGCCGCGCGGTTGCTCCTGATCGCCATGGACGCGCCGCCGGGCTTCCGTGTGTCGATCCGCGGGCCGGAACTGGTCGCGGGCTTCGTCCTGACCATCTTCTCGGCGCTGACGTTCGGACTGCCGGCCGCTCTGCAAACGGCCGGCCGGGAGCACCGGAAGATCCGGCTTCGGCGGAGCCTGGCGGGGGTTCAGGTGGCAGTGAGTTGTCTGCTGCTGATTGCCGCGGGCGTGCTCGCGCACAATGGAATTCTCAGCGCGTCGATCCCGCTCGCATTCGATTACCCGAACATGATCGTAGTGAATCCGCAATTCTCCGGCCAGAATTTGCCGGCTGCGGTGGCGCGCCAGAAACTCGACGAGATCAACGCGCGCCTGGGCGCGCTGCCTGGGGTCACGGGCGTGACTGCCGCCGAGAACCCGCCATTCAGCGGCCGCGTCACGATGGACCGCCTGCCCGGATTGCCGCACATTTACCGGAACGCGGTGGCGCCTTCATACTTCGGCGTCATGAATCTGCCGGTCGTGCTCGGGCGGACCTTTCTGCCCCAAGAGACGAATGCCGTCATGGTCAGCGAGTCCGCCGCGCGCGCGATCTGGCCGAATGCAGACCCGGTGGGCAAGGTGTGGAACGTGGCAGGGGCCGCCCGCATGGTCACTGGGGTCGTCAAGGACAGCGGCGCGAATCTCCTCACGGAGACCGACTCGGTGGAGGTCTATACGCCGATGCAGGGCGGAGAACGGAATGCCTTCATCGTTCACGCGCGCGGCGACCTGACGGCGCTCGTCCGCATGATCCCGGCGGCCGTGGACGAACCGGTGTCGGTTTCCCTCATGAGAAGCGGACGGGATCGCTTTCTCGAAACGCAGCGGCGCATGGTCACGCTGATCGGCTCGGTGGGGGCTGTTGCGGCCGCCCTGGCTTCGGCCGGCTTGTTCGCGCTGGTGGCGTTCGCGGTCGCTCAACGGAAGCGGGAGATCGGCATCCGGATCGCGATTGGCGGAACCGGTAGGCACGTTCTCGGAACGCTTCTGCGGCAACATGCGCGCCCGATGGCTATCGGGATGGCCGCCGGCACACTTCTGGCGTTGATCCTTTGCCGGCTGGTTCGCAGCATGGTCGTCATGCCGAACGCCGACGCCGTAGACCTTGCGGGGTTCGCCGCCGGACTCGTCTGCTTCGTGCTGGTGGCGGCCCTGGCGACGCTGTCGCCGGCGATGAGAGCGGTGCGGATCGATCCCGCCGCGACACTGCGCGAGGACTGAGTGGAGACGACGGTTCGGATCGAAGACGTATGGAAGACGTACGGAAGCGTGACGGCGGTGCGCGGTTTGAACCTGAGCGTGCCATCCCGGAGCGTGTACGCATTTCTGGGCCCGAACGGCGCCGGAAAGTCGACCACGATCCGTATGCTGCTCGGGTTGCAGCGTCCCACGCGGGGAACCATCTCGCTGTTTGGGCGTCCGTTCGAGGGGGAACGGATCGCGCTGCTTCGGCGGATTGGCTCGTTGGTGGAATCGCCTTCCCTGTATTTGCACCTGACCGGCCGGGAGAACCTCGAAGTGCACCGGCGCCTGCTGGACGCTTCCAAGAGGGCGATCGACGAGGCGCTGGAAACAGTGGGACTGGCGGGAGTGGCGGACCGTACGGCGCGGAAGTACTCTTCCGGCATGAAACAGCGTTTGGGGCTCGCGCAGGCGCTGCTCGGCGATCCGGATCTGTTATTGCTCGACGAACCCACCAACGGGCTCGACCCCGCGGGCATCCACGAAGTGCGCGCGCTGGTTCGGGACTTGCCCAAGCGTCTCGGCGTCACCGTGTTTCTGTCCAGCCACCTGCTGGCCGAAGTGGAGCAGACCGCTACGCACCTGGCAATCATTGCGCAAGGTCAACTGAAGTTCGAGGGCACTCCGGGGGATTTGCGGGAGCGGAGCAAGCCAACGATCGCCGTGACCGTAGATCAAGCGGAACGCGCGCGCGGGCTGCTCACTGGGATGGGCTGCGCGGCGACGCGGGAGGCAGATCGTGTTCTGATTCAGCCTGATGACGCATGGCCCGCCGCGCGAATCAACGCGGCGCTCGTACAAGCGGGCATTGCGGTGTCGGAACTGGTGATGCGGCGCCTGACATTGGAAGACCTCTTTCTGGAGCTGACCCAATGATCCTGTGGCGGGTGCTTAGCGCCGAAATGCTGAAGATGAAGCGGACGATCGCGTTGAAGATGGTGCTGCTTGCTCCGGCGACCGTCGCGATCCTGATTCTCTTCGTGACCGCGCAGGCCCCGTTTTCGACATTGAAGCTCAATGGCATCCGCGATGTGTGGCTCGTCCTGACAGGACTGACACTGCGGGTTTGGGCAGCTCTGATGATGCCTCTGCTCATGACGTTGGAAACGGCCCTGGTCGCGGGGCTAGAGCACTCGGAGAATCAGTGGAAGAGCCTGCTGGCGCGGCCGATTCCCCGGTGGACGCCATATGTGGCGAAACTGATGACGGTTTCCTGCATGACGATGGCCGGCACGTTCCTTCTCCTGGGCGGCATCGTGGCGGACGGCGCGATCCTGGGGCGAGTTCAATCGGACGTGGTCTTCGGACGGCAGGTTCCATGGGCGGCAATCCTCCGCGACGGCGGGCGGGTGGCGGGCCTCGGATTTCTGGCGCTGACCATTCAGCACTGGATCAGTTTGCGGTGGCGGTCGTTTTCGGTCGCCGTCGGCGCCGGGATCGTGTGCCTGGTGGTGGGTTTCTTCGCGATGGCAGTGGGACAGCAGGGGACGCAGACCTGGTTTCAATACTTCCCATGGGCGCTACCGATGCTGCCGCTGTGGAGACAGCCACACAATATCGGAACGATCCTGTGGATCGAAGGCGGGGCGGGGCTCCTGGTCGCAGTTGCCGGTTGCGTGGAGTTCTGCCGGCGGGAGGTGACGTAGGGCAAACCTCGGAGTGCGGGAGTTGGAGAAGGCGGCCGACGCACACACGTTCCAGGACCGCCTTACAGGGCGAGCCGAGATATCACGCTCTATTTCGCCAGATGCGTCTGGAGTAACGCCTACGGATTCAGGCGAAACGCGGCGATCCGATAGACTTGCCGGAGAGCTTCCCGGAATTCCTCTTCGGGCGTGTGCCGGAAACGCAGTTCCAAAGCGTCGAGGATTTCCTGTTTGCCGGCGCCCTTTACTGCCAGGATAAAAGGGAAGCCGAACTTCGCGCGATACGCGAGATTCAGGTCGCGGAGCCGCTCGAATTCCGCCGGGGTCAGTGTGTCCAGGCCCGCGCCGGACTGTTCGCCCACCGAGGCGTCGCTCATCTTCGCGCGGGCGCCCAAATCGGGATGCGCGCGCAACAGCGCCAACTGTTCGGCGGGCGTCGCGCGCTCGACCTCGCCGACCATAGCGGCGTGCAAGGCTTCCGGCGACGCGAAAGGTCCACGCGCCCACGCGCGCCGGGCCACCCAAGGGCTGTCTTCGAAGATCCACCCGTACGCCTGCACGAATTCGTCACAGGTCATTCGTCTGGTATGCCATAACGGGCGCGGGCAACGCGGCGCGGGCCTTGCGCACGGCCCAGAAGATCCGTTCCGGGGTCGCCGGGCTGTCGAGTTCGACGACGCCGCCGCGGCCAAACGCGGCAATCGCGTCGCGAATCGCCTCGCGCGCGGAAATGGCCAGCATCAGAGGCGGCTCGCCAACCGCCTTGCTTCCGAAGATGACACCGGGCTCGGCCGCGCGCTCGAGGAACGCGACCTCGAACACTTCGGGCATCTCCGACCATGACGGCAGCTTGTAGGTCGATGCGCCTCCGGTCGCGACGCGGCCCTGCGCATCCCAGAGCAACTCCTCGAGCGTCAGCCAGCCGAGCCCCTGGATGTAGCCGCCCTCGATCTGCCCCCGGTCGATGAGTGGCGCGATGGAATCGCCGACATCCTGCAGAATGTCGACGCGGCGCATGCGGTGTTCGCCGGTGAAGGCGTCGATCTCGACCTCGGTCACCGCGGCGCCGTAGGCGAAGTAATGGAACGGATTGCCTTGCCCCGCCTTGGGATCGAAATGGATGCCGGGGGTGCGGTAGTATCCTTGCGCGAATAGCGGAATGCGCTCGCGATAGGCGCGTTCGACCACCTTGGCGAAGGGCGCGCCGGGCATCTCCGCGACGATCGGAGCGAGCCGTGCGCAAAGCTGCCGGCAGGCGTCGGCGACGGCCGCGCCGTTGAGGTCGGTGCTGGCCGAGGCGGCGCTCGCGGAAGTGTTGGGAACTTTGTCGGTGCGGGTCGGCATGACGCGGATCGAGTCCAGGGGAACGCCGAGACTCTCCGCGGCGATGCGCCGGATCTTGGTATGCAGACCCTGGCCCATCTCGGTCCCGCCATGATTCACCTGCACGCTGCCATCTCGATAGATCAGCACCAGGGCGCCGCCCTGATTGAAAAAGGTCGCGGTGAAGGAGATGCCGAACTTCACAGGCGTGATCGCGATGCCGCGGCGGGCGTGCGGATGCGCGGCATTGAAGGCGTCAATGCCGGCGCGGCGCGCGCTGAAATCGCTGGTGTCCAGCAACCGTTCCCAGATGGTCGCCAGACGCGCGGCGTCCTTGACGGGCTGGCCGTAGTGCGTGCGATCTCCCTCACGGTACAGGTTCCGCTGGCGGATCGTCTCCGGCGCGATGCCGAGGCTGCGCGCGATGCGGTCGAGCGCATCTTCGATCACGAGCATGCCCTGCGGACCGCCGAAGCCGCGGAAGGCGGTCTGCGAGGTCTTGTTGGTGCGGCAGACATAGCCGGTCACGTCGACAGCGGGCAGGAAGTAAGCATTGTCGATGTGGAACATCGCTCGCCAGAGGACGGGCTCGGAAAGGTCGAGGCTCCAACCGCCATCGGAGAAGAGAGTGGCGGTGAGAGCAGTGATGCGGCCGCCGGGCTCAAAGTCGACCTTGTAACGGGCGAGGAACGGGTGGCGCTTGCCGGTGAGCGCCATATCGAGGACCCGCGGGAGACGCACGCGGACGGGCCGGCGCGTCTTCCATGCGCCGAGCGCCGCAATCGCGGCCCAGGGGTTCGCCTGCACCTCCTTGCCACCGAACGCGCCTCCCATACGAAGGCACTCGACGGTCACCTGATGTCGTGGAATACCGAGGACGCGGGCGGCCACTTCCTGGGTTTCGGCGGGGTGCTGCGTGGAGCAGTGGAGGGCGACGCCGCCGCTTTCATCGATCCAGGCGAGGGCGGCTTGCGTCTCGAGATAGAAGTGCTCCTGCCCGCCGATTCTCAGTTCGCCCGACAGGCTCAGGGATGGCGAGCCGGGAGCCTCTCCTGCGTGAATTCGCAAGGGGCCGGAATGATAGCTTTCGGCGGCGATGGCTTCTTCCACGGTCAGAATGGCGGGTAATGGATCGTAAGCAGCGTGGATGCGCGCTGCGCCGCGTTGGGCGGCATCGAGGCTGCTTGCCAGAACCCAGGCGACCGGCTGCGAGTGATAGACGACTTCGGACGGGAAGAGCGGTTCGTCATGCCGGTTGGCGCCGGAATCGCCTTCCCCGGGGACATCCGCGGCGGTCAGCGTGGCAACGACCCCTGCCTCCTCGAGGGCAGGCGCGGCATCGAGCGCGATCACGCGCGCATGGGCGTGCGGCGCAAGCACGGGCCACGCATGCAAGACGTTGGGAAAGCGCGGGACGAGGTCGTCCGTGTACAACGCTTCGCCGGTTACGTGGCCCCTGGCGCTCTCGTGGGTCATGCGGCCGCCTCTTCCCGGCGCTCCCACCAGAACTTCTCGAGCAAACTCTGGGAAAGGGCCAGACGATACTCGGCCGAGCCGCGATGGTCGCTGATCGGCTTGAGCGTCGCCGCGAGAGTCTCCTGGGCGCGCCGCAACGATGATTCGCTCCAGCGGCCGGCGGCGAGCGCTTCCTCGGCCGCGCGAACACGCACTGGAGTGGCCGCAACGCCGCCGTACGCGAGGCGGACTGCGCCGTCGGCGCGGATGGCGACACATGCGGCGACGGTGCTGATGTCGTCCATCCGGCGCTTCGCCGCCTTGTAAAATCGTGCGACGGCGGGCAGTGGCTTCGGAAGGATCACAGACCGTAGCATCTCGCCCGGCCGCAGCGCCGTCTGGCGGTAGCCCAGGAAGAACTCGTCGAGCGGCACGATGCGCTCGCCGCCGGGACCGGCGATCCGCAGGCGCGCGTCGAGAGCGAGCAGGAGCGGCGCGCCATCGCCAATCGGCGAAGCCGTCGCAAGGTTGCCGCCGAGAGTCGCCCGATTGCGAATGAGCGGAGACGCGAACAGATTCGTCCACTCACGCCATACGGGGTGGGGCACGGCGATCTCGGATAAGGGGCGCGCGGCGCCGATCTCGATCGAGTCCGCGGATTCGGAGAAGACCCGCAACTCGGGCAATGCCTCGACGCTGATCAGATGGGAATACCGCCGCAGGCGCAGATTCGATTCCACGCCGAGGTCGGTGCCGCCCGCGATCAGCCGCGCGCCGGGATGCCGCGCCATCAGGTCGAGGCATTCCGGCAAGGTCGCGGGGCGCGAGAATCCGTCGCAACTGACTGCCGTCCACTCGGGCGCAGGACGCGACATGCGGTCGCACAGCGGGCCGGAGGGGGCCTCACCGAGCGAAGCGGCGGCGTCGGCGATGGGGCGGTAACCGGTGCAGCGGCAGAGGTTGCCGCTGAGCGCATGCGGGTCGCAGGAGCCGCTCCGGTGCTGTTCGGCGAACATGCTCATCACGAACCCCGGCGTGCAGTAACCGCATTGCGATCCGGCGGTGTCGACGATCGCCTGTTGCGCGGGAGCCAGCGCGCCTCCGTTCGCGAGAGCTTCCACGGTCCAGATTTCCTGCCCGGCGCACATGGGAAGAAAGAGAAGGCAACTATTCACCGGGACATACGCACTGCCGGGGCCGTTGGGCCGCACCGTAACGACGGCGCACGCGCCACACTCGCCTTCGGCGCAGCCTTCCTTGGCGCCGGTGAGCCCCTGCGCGCGCAGAAACTCCAACAGTGTGGTCTGCGTCGAGTAACGCTCGGCGCGGATAGTCCGGCCGTTAACCGCGAGCTGAATGGACATGAGTGCAGGGCCCGTATTTGCGAATTGTACCAGCCGCCGCAGGTAGCGGTATTAGGGGAGCTTCTTGAGGCGGAAGTTACGATATTCGACCTTCATGGGCGGTCCGACGTGAACCTGAACACCGAGCAGACCGTCGTAGCGGCGGCCGTCGGGATCGTCGTCGATCACAATGCTCATCACATGGCCATTGAGGATGTGGATCAGCATGTTGCCGCGCGCGATCAGGTGATACTCGTTCCAATCCTCTTTCCGGATGAACGCCTCCAAAGCTGCGATGTCCCCGAGCGATCCGATTACTTCCGCCTTCTTTCCCGGCGGAATGCGCGCGATCTGCCCGCGCATCGCGTTGAAGGTGCGGCCTCGCTCCTCGTAATTCTGTCCGGTGTACCGGTTACGGCCATCGATATCCGCCTGATAGCCGCGCATCGCGAAGCGAAGGCCGGGCACTTCGACGCTGCGGTAATTGATCCCGCTGTTCCCGTTGGCCGAAATCCGGTACTCCACCTTTAACTCGAAATCCCTGGTTTCGCCGCCGCGCCAGATGATGAATGTATTGGCCTTGAGGAGAGTCTCCGCTGTGACCTCGCCGACGAGCGCGCCGTTCTCGACGCGCCAGTATTTCGGATCGCCCTCTCACCCATTCAGCGTCTTGCCGTCGAAGATGGCCTGATAGCCGCTGTCTTCGCCCGCCGGGACCGGGTACGTCTGCGGCGGCAACGGCGGCGGCTGTTGGGCAAGCGCGGCTGCGGCAGCCAGGAAAATGATTCGATTCATGGCGTGACAGTGTATCGCAACCGGCAACGTTAAGCTTCTGTAAAGCATAGCCCGCACTCGTAACCGCCACGCCTCCGCGATCGCTTATCCATACGAGAGAAGGAGATTCCCAAACATGAAGCTTTTCACAGTCCTCTGCGCCGCCGTTCTAACGATTTGCGGCTCCGCGCTGGCTTTTTCACCCGACACGATCACGGTCCATTTCGCCACGCCGGTCCTGGCAGGTGAGAAGATGCTGCCCGCGGGCGATGTCACCATCACGATCCTGCGCGGGAGCAATAACGTCGTGTTGGCGGCGCGCTCGGAGTCGGGAGTGACCACCACCGTGCTCGCCTACCGCATCAACGATTTCACGGAAACCGACGCGGACGCCACGGTCTTGCTGGCCCGTCATGGCAACGATCTGAAACTCGAGCGCATCTGGTTCCCCGATCACACAGGCTTCGCCGTCCTGCAGTAGCCGTTTCCCCCGCCCCGCTCGTCTCCCCCTCCAAGCAGAGGATCGACCCAGGCATCGCCCGGTTTGCGATGCGCACACTCGTGGTGTGTCGATCCTCAGGCTCGGGGCGGTCCGCCGCACGATTCCCGCTCCACCAACCGGTAATCCACCGCAGCCTCGCGTATTCCACGTCGTCAATCCCCGCCACCTGGATGTCGTGGGGATTCGCAGTCCTGAGGACAAAAGGACGCGCATGATCTCACCCGCTTACCGGTAACCCGCCGCCTGCAATTCGAACAGCTCCGCGTAGTGCCCGTGCACAGCCAACAGCTCGCTGTGCGTTCCCTGCTCCTGAATCTGGCCGTCCCGCAAAACGAGAATGCGATCGGCCATGCGAACCGTCGAGAAGCGGTGCGAAATCAGCACGGCCATCCGCCCCCGCGTCAGTTCCGCAAAGCGCTGGAACACGTCATATTCGGCCCTCGCGTCGAGCGTCGCGGTTGGCTCATCGAGAATCAACAGTTGCGCGTCGCGCATGTAGGCGCGAGCCAGGGCGAACTTCTGCCACTCTCCGCCCGAGAGATCGACGCCGCCATCGAACCGCCGGCCGACCATTTGATCGAAACCGCCGGGGAGCTTATCGATCACGCCTTTGGCAAGGCTTTTGAACGCCGACGACCGGATGCGCTCCTGGTCGCCGAGCGCCTCGATCTTGCCGAACCCGATGTTCTCGCGCACGATGGCGTCGTACCGCATATAGTCCTGGAAGATCACGCCGATTTCGCGACGCAGGTCCTCGACGTCGTACTCGCGCAGGTCGACGCCGTCGAGCAGGATGCGGCCTGCCGTCGGATCGTAGAGGCGCGCCAGCAGTTTCACCAGCGTCGTCTTGCCCGCCCCGTTCTGACCGATGAGCGCGACCTTCTCGCCTGCGTCCAGACGGAAACTGATGTCCGTCACCACGGCGCGGGAAGCGCCCGGATAGGCGAACGTGACGTTCTGAAAATCGAAGCCCCCGCGGATCGGGCGGGGGGCGGGAATCGAGCCGGGCAGCGCGTGAATCGTGGGCCGGATCTCGAGGAACTCGAAGAGATCCTTGAGATACATCGCCTCTTCGGTGATGTCATTGAAGCTGGAGAGGATGTTCTCGATATAGGAGCGCGAGCGGGAGAACGCGCCAGTCAGAAACGTGAACATGCCGAGCGTGATGGCGCCCGCTAGGGTTCGCGCCAGGACGGCCACATATGCGCCGTAATAACCGCCGGTGGCGACGAGGTTCAACGCCGATCCGGCGATGGCGCGGCGGATGGAAAGGCTCCGATTCTCGCTCTCGATCGACTGCGCCACCGACCGGTACCGCTCGCTCAGGTAGTCGCCAAGACCGAAGATTTTGACTTCCTTAGCGCTTTGCGCGCTGGCCCCGAGAAGCCGGAGGTAATCGAGTTGGCGGCGCTGCGGCGTGCGCCGGTAGAGGACGGAATACGCCAACTTGCTGTAGTGGTTCTCGCCGAGAAATGCCGGGATCACCGCCGCCACCAGCAAGGCCATGAGCCACGGCGAAAAGACGATCAGGCCGGCGGAGAGCGTGATCAGGCTGACCACATCCTGCGCGACCTTGAGGATGCCGGCCATGAGACCCATGCGGCCCGTGGTCTGCCGGCGGGCGCGCTCCAGCTTGTCATAGAAGACCGGGTCTTCGAAGGTCGCCAGGTCGAGCGCGGTGGCATGCTGCATGAGACGGACGCTGACCCGGTTGGTGAAGCGGTCTCCCAGCAGGCTGTCGCAGAGGCTGTTGCCGCGCGAGAGGAAATCGCTGACGGCCGCCAGTCCGAATTCGAGCGCCACCAGCTTCCAGATATGCGTGAGGGATCCCGCGCCGTGAGTCACCCACCCGACGACGCCGTCGATGATGAGCTTGGGGACCCATAGCATCGCCAGCGGCATGAGGGCGCGCGCAAGCCGCAGGGTGACGCTGGCCACCACCAGCGGCGGGCTGGTCTCCCAAACCAGCTTCAGCAGCGGCCGCACATACCGAAGCGACGCGAGACGCGCCTGCCACGTCATTTCCTCCGCCTTCAAACGGGTCCCGTGCGGCGCCATAAAGTTAGTGTAAGCGACGTGGCGCCAGGCACGGCATGTAACCCTTTGGCTGACCCGCGCATCCCCTATACAACAGAATGGGATGTGATTTCCGTATTTCCCGCCGGCGCCTGCTCTCGACACTGCCGCTTCTCCCAGCCGCGCGCCTCCTCCACGGCCAGGACTCCCAACATCCGAGCTTTTCCACGGATGTGAAGGTCGTTAACCTGTTCGCCACCGTGCGCGACAAGAAGGACCAGGTGGTCCGGAACCTGACGAAGGACGACTTCGTGCTCGACGAAAACGGGCGCCCGCAGACGATCCGCTACTTTTCGCAGGAGAGCAACCTGCCGTTGACGGTCGGGCTGCTGGTGGACACCAGCGGGAGCACGCGGCGTGTCCTTCCCGAGGAACGGGACGCCAGCGAGCACTTCCTGCGGCAAGTGCTGCGGCCCGAAAAGGACCTGGCATTCATCATCCACTTCGATTTCGAAGTGGAATTGCTGCAAGATCTTACGGGTTCGCGGCAGCTTCTCGAAAAGGCCCTGGCCGAGGTCGAATCGCCGCAAACCCTGCAGCGTCAGCGCGGCGGCTATCCGGGCGGAGGAGGCGGCCGCTTTCCGCGGGGTGGAGGATATCCCGGAGGCGGGGGCGGCGGCCGGCGTGGCGGGGGCGGGACGTTACTCTACGACGCGGTTTTCCTCGGCGCCGACGAGATCATGCGCAAGCAGAGCGGCCGGAAGGCGTTGATCCTGCTCAGCGATGGCGAGGACAATGGCAGCCGCATCTCTCTGCTCAACGCGATCGAATCGGCCCAGCGCGCGGACACCCTGGTATACACGATCCTGTTCACCGACCCGGCAATGGACATCGGCCGCTTCGGCATGGGCCGGCGCGGCGGGATGAACCGGCCGGACGGCAAAAAGGTGATGCAACAGTTCGCCGGCGACACCGGGGCGAGGTTCTTCGAGGTCTCCCGCCGCATGCCGATCGAGAAGGTCTTCAGCATCATCGAAGAGGATCTGCGCAACCAGTACAGCATCGGTTATTCGCCGGACTCCGTTCCCGGCAGCGGCTACCGGCGGATCCACCTGACCACGAAGCAGAAGGGCCTGATCGTGCAAACCCGCGAAGGCTATTATCCGAGTTGATAGGCTACCATCGGGGTATGTTCATTCTGAACGTGCACATACACGTCCTTCCCGAACATTTAGAAGCTTTCAAACAGGCGACCATCGTTAACGCGTCGAATAGCATCAAGGAGCCGGGCATCGCGCGGTTCGACTTCATGCAGTGCGCGGACGACCCCACGCGCTTCGCGCTCTACGAGGTGTACCGCGATCGCGACGCCGTCGCCGCCCACAAGCTGACCGCGCACTATCACGCCTGGGCCGAAAAGATCGAGCCATGGCTCGCCGAGCCGCGCACGCGCGTTTTCTACGAAAGCATCTTCCCGGGCGAACAGGGCTGGTAGGCATGCAGTTGGAATTCGCGACGGCCACCCGTATTGTCTTCGCGGAGGGTTCGTTCCGGAACGTCGCGGCGGCGATTGCCGGCATGGGGCGCCGCGCGCTGGTCGTGACCGGAGCGGCCGCTCGATTCGCCGTTGACGGGGTCCCCTTCCCGATTGCCGGCGAGCCCACTGTTGAAAACGTCCGCCGCGGCGCCGCCATCGCGCGCGCCGAGGGCTGCGATGCGGTGGCCGCGATCGGTGGGGGGAGCGCCATCGACGCCGGGAAGGCCATCGCGGCATTACTGGCCAACGGCGGCGATCCACTCGACTACCTGGAAGTGGCCGGAAAGGGACAGCCGTTAACGAAGCCCTCGGCGCCATTCATCGCCGTTCCGACGACCGCCGGAACCGGATCCGAGGTCACACGGAACGCGGTGCTCGCTTCGCCTGAGCATCGGGTCAAAGCCAGCCTGCGGAGCGCGGGCATGCTGCCGCGGCTCGCCGTCGTCGATCCCGAGCTGACTTACGATCTGCCGCCCGCGGTCACCGCCTCGACCGGCCTCGACGCCCTGGCCCAGGTGATCGAGCCGTACGTCTCCGTCCGCGCGAATCCGATGACGGATCTCTTCTGTACGGAGGGCATTCGCCGGATCGCCATCGCGCTCCCGAAGGTTTTCGAAAACGGCGCCGACCGCGAGGCGCGGTCGGCTATGTCGTGGGGAAGCCTGCTCGGCGGGTTGTCGCTCGCGAACGCAGGATTGGGCGCGGTGCACGGCTTCGCCGCGCCGATCGGCGGGATGTTCCCTGCGCCGCATGGCGCCGTCTGCGCCGCCTTGCTGCCGCATGCCGTCGAGATCAACGTGGAAGCTCTCCGCGCCCGCGCGCCCCACAGCGAGGCGCTGCGACGCTATGAGACGATTGGCCGGCTCCTCACCGGACAGCCCCACGCTGCGGCCGAGGATGCGGTCTGGTGGCTCACCGAACTCTGCGCCCGGCTCGAAATTCCGCCGTTGCGCGCGTATGGGATCGATGAGACGCATGTGACGGAACTGGCTGCTAAGGCAGCCCGAGCGAGCAGCATGAAGGGGAATCCGATCGAGCTCACTAGCGACGAGCTGACCGAGATTGTCTCGCGAGCGAGGTAACCATGAGCTGTAAGGTCATTTCCGGCCGCGCGGCTTACCGCGGCAAACAGAATTTGGAGATCTTCGAGGGGGTGTCGGCGCAGTCGGCGGGGGCGAAAGGCCTATGCCTGCACGTGATCGCGATCCCCCCGGGAGGACGCGCGAAACCACACCTGCACGAGCGGCACGAAAGCTCCGTGTACGTCGTCTCGGGCAAGGCCGGCATGTGGTTTGGCGAAGGGCTGCGCGAACATGTCTGGATGAACGCGGGAGACTTCCTCTACATCCCTGCCAATACGCCGCACCTACCGTACAATGCCAGCGACACCGAACCCTGCATAGGCGTGGTGGCGCGGACAGACCCGAACGAACAGGAAAGCGTCACGCTGCTCGACATCGCCGACCCGGGACAATCTCCGGAATGACAGCGCTGCTCACCCTCCTCCGGCGCAACCGCAACTATCGCTACACCTGGCTCGGGCAGGTGGTCAGCGAGGTGGGCGATTACTTCAATGCGGTCGCCGTGCTCGCCCTGATCATGCAGCAAAGCGGCTCCGGTTTGGTCGTGTCGCTCGTCTTTCTTTCGCGCGCGATTCCCTCGGTGCTCGCCGCGCCCTTCGCCGGCGTGCTGCTCGACCGCATGGACCGCAAGCGCATCATGATCGCGAGCGACCTGGTTCGCGCCGTCCTCGCCCTTGGCTTCCTCCTCGCGATCGACGGGTCGCGCCCCTGGCTGTTTTACCTGCTCAGCGCCCTCCTGGCGTTCGCGTCGCCATTCTTCACCAGCGGGCGCGCCGCCATTCTGCCGTCGATCGCCAGCGAGGAGGAGTTGCACACCGCGAACGCGCTGACGCAAACCACGGGTTGGGCCACCCTCACCGCCGGCGCGCTCCTCGGAGGATGGGGCGTGGCGCGGCTCGGGTACGCGGGCGCGTTCGAACTCAACGCGCTGTCATTCGTCTTCTCCGCCTGGTGCATCTGGAAAATCGCGAAAGCGGCCGGACAGTTCACGCCGCGGGCCGCCCGGCAGCGTCGCGGGGGAAGGCAGGAGTATCTCGACGGCCTCGCCTACATGCGATCGGTTCCCCTGACGGTCGGCATCGGCATGATCTCGGTAGGCTGGGCGGTGGGCGGCGGCGCCGCACAGATTCTGGTGGCGCTCTTCGGCGAAACGATATTCCATCGCGGCGCCGCCGGAATCGGCGACATCTGGGGCTTCGCCGGCCTGGGGCTGCTCATCGGCGGCGCCCTCGGCCACTTCATCGGGCGCCAGGCGACCTTTGCCTCCTACAAACGCGCCGTGGCGATCTCGTATCTTGTGCACGGCGCCGGCTACATGCTGTTCAGCCAGGCCGGGTCGTTCGTGGCCGCCCTTGTCCTGATCATGGCCTCCCGCGTCGGGATGGCCGTGAGCAGCGTCCTGAACACGTCGCAACTGCTGCGCCACACCCCAGACGAATACCTCGGCCGCGTGTCTCCACGATGGAGTCGTTGCGAAATTCGGTCATGATCTTCTCGATGTCCGCCGCGGGCGTCGCCTCGCAGTATGTCGGACCGCGCACCATCGGGCTGATCGCGGGAGGCTTCGGAATGGTCACCGCCATCGTATGGACCTGGGCCGATTGGACCGGCCGCCTGCCGGAGCCGCGCCGCGCCGCCTGCGATACTGAACTCGAGACAACGACTTGAACCTCACTCCCGAAGCAATTGCGAGCACCTACGAACGGATCCGGCCGCACGTGCGCCGGACGCCCGTGGTCGAGGTCGATCCCGCCGATTTCGGGATCCGCGCCGGCGCGCTGATCCTCAAGCTCGAATTGCTGCAGCACACCGGATCGTTCAAGGCGCGCGGGGCGTTCACCAACCTTCTGACGCGCGACATTCCAGACGCCGGCGTGGTGGCGGCTTCCGGGGGAAATCACGGCGCGGCGGTGGCATTCGCCGCGATGAAGCTGGGCAAACCCGCGACCATCTTCGTGCCTACCGTCTCGTCGCCCGCCAAGATCGACCGCATCCGCGGGTACGGCGCGCACCTGGTGGTGACGGGCGACCGCTATGACGACGCATTATCCGCCAGCCGCGAGTGGGCGGACCGGTCCGGGGCATTGCCCGTTCATGCGTACGATCAAATCGAGACGCTTCTGGGGCAGGGCACGGTCGGGCTCGAATTCGAGGAGCAGGCGCCGGGGCTCGATACCCTGCTCGTAGCGGTCGGCGGCGGCGGCCTCATCGGCGGAATTGCCGCTTGGTACAGGGGCCGCGCGCGAATCGTGGGCGTGGAGCCGGAAGCAGCGCCAACCCTCGCGCGGGCCATGGACGCGGGCCGTCCGGTCGATTCCCCCGCCGGCGGGATAGCCGCCGATTCGCTGGCGCCGAAGCGGGTCGGCGAACTCATGTTCCCGCTGGCGCAATCGTTTGTCGAACGGGTGGCGCTCGTGCCTGACGACGCAATCGTGGAGGCGCAACGATCGTTGTGGGCCACCCTTCGCGTCATGGCCGAACCCGGCGGCGCCGCTGCGTTGGCCGCATTGTGCTGCGGCGCGTATGTGCCGGATTCCACGGAGAGGGTGGGCGTCCTGGTCTGCGGCGGCAATACGGCGGGATTGTAGCGGAACTTCACACCGGCCGTCTGCGTATCCTTCGGCGGAGAGAGATATGTTCTGCACAAAATGCGGCGTTCAACTGAGAGATGACGATCGCTTCTGCTGCCGCTGCGGGGCTCGCACCGCGGTGGGCCACGCAGAGGTTCTGGCGCGGCCATTGATGCTCGATAAACGGAACAAAAAGCTGGCGGGCGTATGCGCCGGGCTGGCCCGCTACTGGGAAGTGGATGTGACCCTGATCCGGGTGCTCTGGCTCGCGATTGCCGTCACGACGGGCGTCGGCTTCGTCGCCTATCTGGCGGCCTGGATTGTCATGCCGAGCGACTGCTGCTGGGACCAGCGGCCTATCCTCACACCCAATCCGGGTCCGTCGTAGGACATAATAGACGCATGAGAATTCTGCTCGCTCTCCTGGCCGCCGCCGGCCTGCTGTGCGCCGCCGATACGAAATACGGCAAGCCGCTCACCCTCAAGGAGCCCGTCACGATCGCCACGCTCCTGGCCCACGCCGACGACTATAACGGGAAAATCGTGCAGGTGAAGGCGAAAATCACCGACGTGTGCCAGGCAATGGGCTGCTGGCTGGAGATGGTGAATGAGGACGGTCAACACCTCCGCTTCGAGGCGCACGAAGCCGGCATCGAATTCCCCAAGGACTCCGCCGGCCGGATGGTCATCGCCGAGGGCAAGTTCGTCAAGACCGAACTGAGCCGCGCAGCCGCTATCGCCAAGGCCAAGGAAGATGCCAAGGACAAAGGCAAGCCGTTCGACGAGGCGTCCGTGAAGCCCGGGTTCAGCTACGAGCTCGAAGGCTCGGGCGCGATTTTGCTCTCCAAGTAGGGCCATTGAAATAGCTCCCGTTTATTGACACAATCGACACCGGGGGGGAGCCCGGATGTTTCGACCGATCTCACGCCGGACACTTTTGCGCGGCGCCGGCGCCGCACTCGCACTGCCGTGGCTCGAGACCATGGCCAAGGCGGACGGCCCCGAGACCCTCTCCGAGCCGCCGCTCCGCATGATGTTCATGTTCATGCCGAACGGCGTCCGTCCGGAGCACTGGACGCCGCCCGGCGACGGCGACGATTACGAGATCACGCCCCATCTCAAACCGCTGGAGGGTCTCAAGAAAGATTTCCTCCTTCTCGAAAATCTCTGGAACAAGAACACCGTCGGACGCAATGGGCACTGGCCTAAAGTCCCGGTGTGGCTGTCGGGAGGCTATGTCCAGCGAACCATGGGCGACGACCTCGACACCGGCGCGGTTTCGGTGGACCAGTTTGCCGCCCAGCGTATCGGAGACCGCACCGCGCTGCCATCGATCGAGCTCGGACTGGAAGCCCCCCGCTCCGGCATCGACACCGCCGGCGGCGGGTTCGCGCGCCTGTATGGCTCCTTCATTTCCTGGCGCGATCCGCACACGCCGGTCCCCAAGGAGATCATCCCGCAGCTCGCGTTCGACCGCCTCTTTCGCGGCAGCCGCGCCCCGGTAGTCTCCAGCCTCAATCCGCGGCACCCCGCGGTGCTCAATGCCTTGCAGCGGGACGACACCAGCGTGCTCGACCTCGTGCTGGACAGCGCCGCCGGCGTCAAGCGGCAGGGCAGCGCGTCCGACCGCGTCCGCCTCGACGAGTATTTCGATTCCGTGCGCTCGGTCGAGCAGCGCCTGCAGGCGGCCATGCGCCCGCAGAAGCGCTGGATCAATGCGGGCAAATTCCCGTTGGAGCGTCCCGCTCCGGGAATTCCGGCGACGCATCAGGAGCACCTTCGCCTGATGCTCGATATTTTCGTCCTCGCGTTCTGGACGGACACCACCCGCATTGGGACTTTCATGTTCGGCGACGCGCAATCCAACCAGGACTACTCGTGGCTTCCCGGCGTGAAGGGCGCCTTCCATTCGATCTCGCACCACGGCGAGGAGCCGGAGCGCAAAGAGCAATATGGCCGCATCATCAACTGGCACATGGAGCAGTTGGCGTATTTCCTGAATCGCGTGAAGAGCCTCGACGAGGGCGGCGCCTCCCTGCTCGACAACTCGATGATCATGTTCGGCGGCTCGCTCAAAGACGGCAACCGGCACGCGGTTTCGAATCTCCCGCTCATCCTCGCTGGACGCGGCAAAGGCGCCTTGCGTCCGGGCCGCCGGCTGCGCGCGCCTGAACACACCCCGCTGTGCAACTTGTATCTCTCGATGCTGCACCATCTGGGCCTGATGGAAACCTCGTTCGGCGACAGCACCGGCCCGCTCGAGGGCTTGTCGTAATGCGGCTCGCTTGCCTTGCGCTGTTCGCAACCGCTGCGTTCGCCGCCGACCCGCCGGCGGAGTTCTCGCAGAGCATCCGCCCGGTTCTCGTGCAGAACTGCGGAGGCTGCCACAATCCCAACTCGCGCAATCCCGCGAATTTCCTCAAGGCCATGAGCGCCAGGGATATCGAATCCGATCGCGGGCTGTGGCGCAGCGTCGCCGCCCAGTTGCGCAACCGCACCATGCCGCCGGTCGACTCCAGGCTCTCCGAGGCCGACCGCCTGCGCGTCGGTCAATGGGTCGAGACGCAGTTGCGCCAGACTGCGTGCAGCGCCGGGGACTATGCGGGCGCCGGAGCCATACGCCGCCTCAACCGGCGCGAGTATCGCAACACGGTTCGCGACCTGTTCGGCGTCGATCTGGATTTCACCGCGCTTTTCCCGGCCGACGGCACGGGCGGCGCCGGCTTCGACACCAATGGCGACACCCTTTACATCCAGCCGCTCCTGATGGAGCGCTACCTCCAAGCCGCGCAGCAGGTCCTCGACCGCGTGATTGTCACGCCACGTCTCTCGCGCGCCTTCAGCGGATCGCGGCCCGAAGTGGTCTCGATCTACCTCGACGGCGACTATGACTTGCGCGTCACCCTTGACCCCAAGGATGCCGCGGCGAAGCTGGCCGTAAAGGTCGATGGCGCGGACGCCGGCGTCCTCACGTCCGTGCGCGGCCGGGGCGGGCGGGGCCCGGCGCCGATTTTGGGCGCGGCGATCCGATTGGAGCGCGGCGCACATGAGATTGCCATCGCGGGCGACGCGGCGCCGGCAGGCTGGACTCTCGACGAGCGCCGCGCCGATCCATCCCCCGAGAAGCGAGCGATCCACTATCGGCTTCTCGGCGTGGAGCCCGGAGATCAGCCGCTCCAACCACGCAAGACCGCCCAACAGGTGCTCGCGTCATTGCTGCCGAAGGCCTTCCGCCGGCCCGTTGCCGCGGCCGATGTGAGCCGCTTCCTCCCCCTGTACGATCGGGCGGCCGAGCGCGGCGACCCCTACGAGGAGCGGATCAAGCTGGCGTTGAAGGCGGTCCTCGTCTCTCCCGATTTCCTGTTCCGCATGGAGCAGCGGAACACGCAACCCGGCATCCATGCCCTGGGGCAGTACGAACTGGCGTCGCGCCTCTCCTATTTCCTCTGGTCGACGATGCCCGATGAAGCCCTGTTCGACCTCGCGCGCCAGGGACGTCTGCAAGACCCCAAGGTGCTCGCCGGGCAGACCGAGCGTATGCTCGACGACCCGCGCGCCCGCGCCTTCGTTACCACCTTCATAGGACAGTGGCTCGGCACACAGGAAATCGGCGGCCGTTCCATGCCGATCCTGACCGAGACCCTTTCGTATTACAACGCCGATGTCGCGGCGGATCTGAAGATGCAGCCCGTGCTGCTGTTCGACCGCATGGTCGGCGAGAATCGCAGTCTTCTCGATTTCCTGAACGCGGACTACACCTATCTCACGCAGCGCCTCGTGAAGTATTACCAGATGGAGGATCAGGTCAAGAACGTCGACGATAACGACTTTCACCTGGTGTCGCTACCCGACGACCGCCGCGCCGGCCTGCTAGGCATGGCGGGGATTCTCGGTATGACGTCGCATTACGAACAGACGAGCCCGGTGCTGCGCGGCGCATGGATTCTGGACACGCTGCTGGGCACGCCCGTTCCGCCGCCTCCACCCGACGTCCCACCGCTCGAAACCGGCGACAAATCGGCCGCGCGCCTCTCCGTGCGCGAACGGGTGATGCAGCATCGCGCCGACCCGGCGTGCTCGGCCTGTCACAAGCTGATGGACCCGCTCGGCTTCGGCCTGGAGAATTTCGACTGGATGGGACGATGGCGCGATCGCGAGAAGAGCGGCGCCGCCATCGACGCTTCCGGCGAGCTTCCCTCGGGAGAGAAGTTCAACGGCGCGGCCCAACTGCGCGCCGTCCTCCTCCAACACAAGGACGATTTCGTGCGGCAGGCCGCCGCCAAGGTGCTCGGCTATGCGCTCGGCCGCAGCCTGCAGGACGGCGATAGCTGCACGGTGCAGCGCCTGGTCGACACGCTCGCCGGGGACGGATACCGCGCGCGCACCCTGATCCGCGAAGTCGTGCTGAGTCTGCCATTCCGCAACACCCAGGGAGGGCTCGTCAAGGCCGTCCCGATGGAAGCGCCGAAGCTGAATATCCCGTCGGTGACTGCGAAGACCCAGGACGCGACCTCCCACAATAACGGCGAGGCGGCCGCGGCCAGGAAGAAGTAGAACGATCGCCGGGAACTTTAAGACGATTCCTCCGTCTATGATAGGCAGGGAGGGAACCATGCGAACGTTCCTGTGTCTTTTGCTGCTGGCCGCATTTGCGGGCAGCGCCATGGCCGATGCGGATGTCAGCGGCAAGTGGTCGGGCAGCTTCAACATGATGGGCCCGAATGGCGAAACCAAAGAGACGACTGCCCTGCTGATGCTGAAGCAGACCGGCAGCACGATCACCGGAAGCCTGGGGCCAAGTGAAGACGAGCAGCACACGATCACGAAGGGCAAGATCGAGGGCGGCAAAATTTCGCTCGAAGCCGCCGATGGCAACATGTCCATCAAGTTCGAGTTGGCGCTGACGGGGGACCGGATCACCGGCGAAGCCACCGCGGACGGCGAAGGGCGGACGATGAAGGCCAAACTCGACGTGACGCGGAAGAAATAGGAGCGCCGGCGCTAGCCGATCCGCTCGAACGGCACATTCCCGATCGCGTAACGGGTCCAGTCGCGATAGTCGAAGTGCCACCATTCCGTTTCGTAGACCGTGAAGCCCTGTTTTTCCATCGCGCGGCGCAGTAAGTCGCGATGCCGGCGCTGTTCCTCCGTGCCGCCGGTGTACGTGGGGTACGACCGCTCCGACATCTCGTCATACCCCCCCGTCATTTCGATTTCCCGGCCGGTCTTGAGGTCGTAGAGCGTGAGATCGACGGCGCATCCGCGGTTATGACGCGAGCCTTTGGCCGGGTCCGCCACGAATTCGTGCTTGTCGGGCGGCGTGGCATCCCAGAAGATTTTGGTGACGTACCAGGGACGGTAAGCGTCGAAAATCAACAACCCGTAGCCCTGCTTCATGAGGTCCCGGTGGGCGCGCAGCAGCGCCTGCGCGGCGGGGCGTTGCAGGAACGCGCGCGCCGAGGAGTACACGGGAGTGCTGAGGAAATTGTCGCTGGTGGCGTAGCGGATCTCCAGCTTGATCTTAGGATCCAGCTTCGCCACATCGACCAGCTCGGCTCTTCGAAATGTCCCGGATTCCGCAGGCGGATGGCCGGCGAGGGCTTCGCTCCTCAGCTCGGCGACCGGGCGGGCAGGCTGGATCCGGAAAATCCTGGGCCGGTCCTGCGCGGCAAGACCGAGAACCAGGACACCAAGCAGAACGCGCAAGCAGGTCATAGCCGCATCATACCCGAGCCGGGAAAGGCGCCGCCCGCTATAATGCGCAGCGGAGGCCCTCATGCGCCCACTGCGGGGGTATGCGATTTCGTGTCTGGCGGCGGCAGCCGCCATCGCGGGGGTAGACGCAAAGTTGGTCGGCGTCTGGACCAATGGCGCGACAACCGTGAAAATCGAGGCTGGCGGCCGGTGCAGCGTCGATCAGGAGGTCGGCAAGTGCCAGACGCTGCGCGGCGCGCTATTTTATCAGGCGCCAAACGGATCGGTGACCACTTACGGGTGGAAGGTGAATGCCGACGAGTTGACGATCAGCGGATCCGGCACGAACCAGACTTTTCGTCGCGTCGTCGAAACGCCGGCAGCCGCCGCGCCTGCCCCCACAGCCGCGCCCGCCACCCCCGGCGCCGTTGCCGGGCGATGGACTCACCCGTTTTGGGGGCTCGACCTCTCGCTGCCGCCCGGTTGGAAGGCGGCGGAACGCGATGGTGTCGTCCTGCTTGGCTCCGATACGGAAGCGGGCCTGATCGTGGTGCGCTTCATGCCTACCGCCGATCGCCAGATGCTCGCCACCGGATACAACCAGGGCCTTCAGGAGGATGGCGTCCGTCTCGCGCCAACGACGGCGATCGAGGAGTTCGCGGCTGGCGCGAACCGCGGGCTGGCGGGCGAACTGGGCGGGATGGCCCAAAACGGAACCCGCCTGTCGGCGCGGGTCATCGGCGTGCTGACGGCATTCGGCGACGCCGCGATCTTCCTCGGCGTCACCACCCCGGAGAAGTATGCGCAACTGAAGCCTCGGGTGGAAGCCCTGGCCGCCGGCGCCTCGTTCACCAAGCCGAAGATTCCGCCCGCCAATCTCACGGTCGCCGGACAGTATTACTACATCTTCATGTCGACCAGCGGCAGCAGCTATTCGCGGGAGGACAGCCTCAGCCTATGCGGCAACGGGATGTTCCGGCGCAAAGGCGAGATGTCGGGCAGCCAGGGATACGCTTGGGGCGTGGCGACCGCAAACCAGTATGCGGGCTCGTGGTCGGCGGACGGCGACGGGCAGTCGGGAACGATCACCCTGACCTATCGGAACGGCGGGGCGGAACGCCTGCGCTATCAGAAATCGGGGCTGGACATCGTGCTCAACGGCAAAAAGTATGGCCGCTTCGGCGACGGAAGCTGTGTGAAGTAAGCCACGTATTCCGTTGCTGCTCCTCTTCTCGATGCGGGAGCGGTGCTTACCTTAGTGGCCCGCCGCCTTCTCGGCGCCCAGCCCGGTGTTGGCGCGCACTTCGAGCTCGGTGAATTTGTGCTCGGCGGCGGAATCGACGCGGCTCGCCAGCGTCCCGATGAATGCCCCCAAAAATCCCAACGGAATGCTGAGAATTCCGGGATTCTCCAGCGGAAAGATCGGCTGCGCGTGAATCAAATGGGCGTTGTCCATGCCCATGATGCTCGGCCCGATCACGATCAGTGCGAGTGAGCTGACGAGCCCCGTCGCGAGCCCCCAGACCGCGCCTTCGGTGGTGAATCGCTTCCAGAAAATCGAGAGGAGAATGACGGGCAGGTTCGCCGAAGCGGCACCCGCGAAAGCAACCACCACAAGGAGCCCGACGTGGAACGGCGGGCCCACCAGAATCGCCACCGCGAGGGAGATTGCGCCGACCACGACCGCGGTGATTCGCGCACCCCGCACCTCCTGCTGGGGTGGGGGGGGCGAGCCGTGGTGGATGACGTTGCTGTAGAGGTGGGGCGCGAAGGAAGCCGAAGCGCTGATGGTAAAACCCGCCACTACCGCGAGGATCGTCGCAAACGCCACCGCCGAGATAAATGCGAAGAAGATGTCCCCGCCGAGCCGTTGCGCGAGGAGCGGAGCGCTCATATTGATGCCGCCGTTCTGCGCGATGAAACCCTTGCCGACGATGGTCGCCGCGCCGAAGCCCAGGAAGGTGGTCATGATGTAGAAGCCGCCGATAATCGCCATCGCCCAAACGACGCTGATGCGCGCCGTCTTCGCATCCGGCACAGTGTAAAAGCGGACGAGGATGTGAGGCAGACCGGCGGTCCCGAAGATCAGCGCCAGCCCCAGCGAGATCAGGTCGAGCGCGCCGTAAGGCGGTTTGTACCGCAGTCCGGGCTCGAGGTAGTTCACGACACGTGCGCCGTCCTTGACGTGCGCGATGGCGTCGAAAAACGCGAGGAAGCTGAAGTGGAAGTGAGCCAGCACCAGCACGCTGAGGAGGATCGTCCCGGCGATCAGGAGCACGGCCTTGATGATCTGAACCCAGGTGGTCGCCAGCATGCCGCCGAACACGACATAGGCCACCATCAGGACACCGACGATGGCGACCGCCCAGTTAAACGTGATGCCGGAGCCGCGCAGCAACAGGGCGACCAGTGTGCCCGCCCCGACCATCTGGGCAATCATGTAAAAGGTGCTGACCGTCAAAGTGCTGAGAGCCGCCATGGCCCGCACGGGCCGCGGCCGCAGCCGATAGGCGAGCACGTCCGCCATTGTGTACTTGCCGGCATTGCGCAGCGGCTCGGCGACGATCAGCAGCACCGTCAGATACGCCACCAGCCATCCCACCGAGTACATGAAGCCGTCATAGCCCTGGAACGCGATAATTCCCGCGATGCCGAGGAAGGATGCGGCGCTCATGTAGTCGCCGGCCACGGCGATGCCGTTCTGCCAGCCTTTGATCTGCCGCCCGGCGGCGAAGTACGCGCTGGCGCCGCTCGATCGTTTCGCCGCCCAGAACGTGACCGCCAGCGTGATCGCAATAAAGACCAGGAACATCAGCAGCGGCGTCGACATCAGGCGCGCTCCTTAGACCCGGTTTCGGTGCGGTCGAGAATGCGTTTCGCCATGCGGTCGAACCGTCCGGCCGCGCGCACGTACAGCCATGCCAGAATCCACGCCATGAAGAACTGCGAAAGCGCAAACAGGTACGCCACATTGATCACGCCGATGACCGGCCTGCTCATCAGTTTCGGAGCGTAGCCCACCAACACGGGCAGCGCGAAGTAGTAGGCAACGAAAAAGACCGTGGCGGGCACGATGAATCGCGCTTTGGCGGCCATCAGGTCCTTGAACTCGTCGCTTTCGGCAATACGGTCCCAAACGGCGGGGTCGGGTGAACGATCTTGGCGGGTCATGCTCCTCCTGAGCGATTGTCCATCATACGCGCAAGTGATAAACTGCACAAACCGACCTCGGGCAGGAATTCACCGGACATGACCCGTGCACATTTGCTATTCGGAACCCTTCTGACGGGTTTTTTGGCGTCGGCGCCGTCGCCGCACGCTTCGGTGGGGGCCATTGGGCCTGCCAGCCCGCGCCGCCGCGCCGCTGTCCGCGCCTCCGAGGCTTTCCTCAATACCCATCTATTCACTAACGGCCGCGGGATGCATTTCGCCGCTCCGGGAATCGTGCCGCTCTTCCGTTTTTTCGAGCGGACGCCGCTGCCGCTCGACGTCAACGGCATCATGGGCCGCTATCTCGGCGCCAATATGGAGGACCGCCGTGCGGTCGGGATGTTTGTGGCCGAGGATCACGGAGCGCAGGTGATCGCGCTCGGCTGCGCGCTGTGCCATAGCGGACGGGCAGCGGGACGCCTGATCCCCGGTCTCGGCAACAAGCGCATCGACGTGGCCGGCCTGGGCACGGTCGGCCATGCGATCGTCGAATCGTACCGCCTGGCCGGGTCATCGCGAACCGGGGACGCCGAGCCCGTAACGACCGCGTTGAAGGATCCGCGCTGGACCAACCACACCAGGGGGTTGGTGCCCGACTCGATGATCCAACAATGGTTCTACCGGAGCGCGGCCTTGGCCATGCCGGACGACCTGCCAGCCGCGGCGGTGAAAGTGCCTCACCTGTGGGGCTATGGCGAGAAACGCAAAATCGGGCTGTTCAGCGATGGTCTGGGCGATGGCTCGGAGCCGGGATGGGCGGCCATGGTGGAGTTGGCGACCGGGCAGACACCCGAGACTGTGCGCGGTTATCGCCGGCGGTTGGAGGATGTCGAGAAGGGGCTGGAGGAGTTGCTGCCTCCCGACTATCCCTTTGCGATCGACCCGGCGGTGGCGGCCCGCGGACGCGGCGTTTTCGAAGAGACGTGCAGCGGCTGCCACGGCGCGTACCGCCGCGACGCCGATCGGGCGCCGCTCTTCGACGCGCCCCGATTCATCCCCTGGGAGAGCGTGGGAACCGATCCTCAGCGCCTTCTCTGCGTGACCCCTCAGTTCCGGCAACTGATCGCGAAAAACCCGCTGCACGACCTGATCCGTGAGACCGGCCTGCCGCCTGGTTATTTCGCCCCGCGCCTCGACGGCGTGTGGGCGCGGTTTCCGTACCTGCACAATGCGTCGGCGCCGACGATTCGCGATTTACTGACGGACCCCGCCCATCGTCCAGCCGTATGGTCTCTTGAAAACGCTGGAGAGCTGGACCGGTTCGATGCCGGGGCGCTCGGGCTCGCCATCGCCCGCGGGTCCGTGGACCGGCTGCTGCGCGACGCGGCGCGCGGCGATCGCGATGTCTACTGGACCGCCCGCCCGGGACACTCCAACCAGGGGCACCGCTTCGGCACGAATCTGCCGGAGGATCGTAAGCGCGAGCTGATCGAGTATCTCAAAACGCTCTGAGAACGCCGGCGATCTTCATTCGTACTCCAGGGCTTCGACCAGCGAACCGCGGACGGCCGCTTCCGCGGGCCCGATGGCGGCAAGCAGGGCCGCGCCCAGGATGATTGGCAGCAATAGCAGCGCGAATCTGACCGGAAAGATGTAGTCGAAACGGTACCCGAACGAGTCCATCCGCAGCACGAGGATATCGACCCAAAGCATGACCGCGCCGAGCATCAACCCGAGCGCCACCCCGGCAGCCCCGATCATCGCCGATTCCGCCCAGATGGCCCGGCGCACCTGCGACGGCAGCCCGCCGACGGCCTGGAGCACTCCAAGTTCCCGCCGCCGATCCGTCACCGAAACGGTCAGGCTGTTGATGATCCCCAGCATGGCGACGAGCACCGCAATCGCCAGTTGGATGTATGTAAGCGAAAACCACTGATCGGCAATCCTCAGGACATACGCCTTGACTTCACCCGTGGTCAAGACGAATAACCGCCCGCGCGCCGCGAATCGGTCGAGTATCGCCTGCCGCACGACGTCCGGGCGCGACCCGGGTTTCAGGTAGACGCGAAAGACGTCCACCGAATCGTCCTTCCAGTTGGCGCGATATACCGAGCGGTCGATCAGGATCGAGCCCTGCTGATCGGTGTAATCGACGTGCACGCCGACGACCGGCAGCCGCACCGGGCCGACTTGAATGATGTCGCCTAAGTGGATGTGCCGGATGAGCGAAAGGCTTTCGGAAATGATCGCGCCCTTGCCCTCTGAGGCGCTTCGCAGCATCGGGCCGAGCTCCCCCTCCACCAGTTTGAAGCGCACGCGCCGTCCCACTCGCGCAATGTCGACACTGGCCAGCATCACCTGCGCGCCTTGAAACGGGACGCGCCCGAGACGCACCGATTGCGCTTCCTCCACGCCATCGACAGATTCCAGTTCCGGGCCGAAGGAGCCGGGGAATCGCAGCGAGCGCTCCGTCATGGTGGGCTCGGAAGCGACATAGAGGTCGAACGTCATGCCGTTCTCCAGCCATTCGCGGACCGATTGACGGCTCGCCAGCGCCACACCAGCGACCACCACCGCCATGGCCAGCGCCAGCATGAGCGCGGAAACGGTTGTCGAAGTCCGGCGGCCTTCCCGCAGCAGGCTGTCGGCGGCAAGGGCGCCCTCCACAGGCAGGGCGGCTTTCACTACAGGCGCGGCCGCGCGGATCAACCAATCGGTCGCGGCCGGCGCCAGCAGCACTGCAGCGAAGACGACCAATCCGAAACCTCCGTAATTCATCACGCTCGACCGGCCCCAGACGAGACCGGCGGCCGACGCGATAGCGCACACGAGCGCGGCGATATGACGCACAACGCGTCCGCCCCGCGCGCCTGTCGCCTCGCGTCGCAGGGCGCCGGCCACGTGCCCCTTCGCCGCGTCCCAGGCAGGCGCCGCCGCGCCGGCGACGCTGGCCGCCACTCCCGCCGCAATTCCGAACAGCGCCCAACCCACGGAGAGCGCCGGAGTCCCGCCCGACAAGCGAAAGCCATACACGGCGCGCACCAGAAAGTCGAGAAAATGGGCCACGCCGCCCGCCAGCGCCCCGCCTAAAGGGACCCCCGCCAGTGCGCCCGCCGCTCCGGCAATCGCGCTCTCCAGAAGGAACAGCCGGACCACCGCAGCGCGCGACGCCCCCAGCGCCCGCAAAACTCCGATCTCCCGTCTCCGCTCCACCACCGCGATCGAGAACGTGTTGTAGATGATGAAAACGCCGATCAGCAGCGCGAACAGCTCGCTCATCTCGATGGAGACCGTCAGGGAACGCGTCAGCGCCTGCATGCCGCACTGCAACCCGGCGGGCGGCTCGACCTGATAGCCGGGTCCCAGAGCGGCCTGGATTTTCCTCTGGCACTCCTCCACCGAAACGTTCTCCGCGACTCCGACATCGATCCGATCGAGCATGCGCCCGCGCCCGAAGACTTTCTGCGCGGCATAAAGATCCATCACCGCCAGCGATCCGCCATAGGCGCTGGCGAGACCGCCGCCGCGCAGGATACCGCGCACGACAAACCGCTTCACTCCCTGCGCCGTCCGCAGCGGCAGTTCCGAATTGACGCGCAGGCCCGCCCGATCGGCCATTTGCCGGCTGATCAGAATGGAGTTCGCATGCGCCATGAAGACCAGGGGATCCTCGACCGCCGCCCCCGTGTCCTCGAAGTCGTAACGCCGCAATTTCTGGTCGCCCGTCATATCGACGGCGACGATGAGAATGCTGCCCTGCCCGGGGATGGCGCTCTCCACCGAGGCCTCAATCACAGGACTCGCCACCCTCACTTCCGGCAGATCCTGCACACGCTCGAGGGCTTCCTCCGGGAAGCCATTGTCGCCCGCCACGATCTGCAACTGTGTAGCGCCGGCCACGTGCTCGACGGTGCTCTGAAACCCCGCCAGCACGCTCTGGCTGCCCAAACGCATCGCAACCAGCAGCGCGATGCCCAGCGCGATGCTGGAACTCGTCAGCAGTACGCGGAGTTTGCGCTTGCGCGCGTAAGGCCACGAGATAAGCGCCAGAAGCCTCATGGGTTTCCAAACGGTTCAACTGTGGTCCAGGGAGCGGAGAGAAGCGCCAGCCACTCGGCTGGATCTCTGGAGGAGCGCATCACGGGCTCGGCAATGGTGTCGAAGCTGCGGCGCAGGGTATCTTCGCGCGTATACCGCCCAGCGCCGGCCAACGCCTGCCCGTTGATCCACGCCGTCATCCGCCAGACGATCACGCGATCGGCGAAAAGGCGGAGCAGGCTTTCGGTGCGGCTCCGTGAGTGCGTAAATTTGTAGATTCTCGTGCCCAGTCCCTGGTGCTGCGTTTCCAGAGACTTCTCGAAGAGCTTCTGGTAATCCGGATTCGGCAGGCGAAAGATGTCCCCGGCCCGGCTCGGCGGAATCGGATAGCGTTCGAGGGAGTCGGCGATGCCGCGCGGCAAATCCAGGCAGATGTGCAGGTAGACCTGCCCGATCAAACGCAGGATCGGACCTTGCTTACCTCTCGCCGCGATCTTGTCCAGGCCATCGAGGTATGTGCGTAGCGAAGGGTCGCGGGGCCACGCCTCGAAGCGCGTCATGAATCCCTGAATGAGCGATTCCAGCCACTCCCCTTCTTCCGGCGACAACCGCGCCTTGTAGCCATGCATAAAATTCGTCGATTCGGCATAAAGCTCGCGAAAGGGCGCGGAGCCCGCCGATCCCGCCGTGACTGTCATCTGAGGGATGTGCTGCGCCGCCGCGGCGGAAGGTCCGGTGGGCGCCGGCTCGACGGTGGTCCAGGGCGGCGCAAGCCGCTCGATCCATTCGACCGGGTCGCGCGACGATCGCAAGACCGCCCCGGTGATGTCGTCGAAACTCCGGCGCAGCGTTTCGTCCCGCGTGAACCGCCTGGCCGGATCGCCGAGTCCCTGGCCGTTGATCCACGCGGCCAGGCGCCACACGATGATCCGGTCCGACAGAAGGCGAAACAGACTGTCCGTGCGGGCGCGTGAGTGGAACAGCCGGTACAGTCGTGTTTCCACGCTCTGCTGTTGAGCATCCATGGCCCCGGCGAAGATCCGCTGAAAATCGGGATTGGGAATACGGAAAACATCCGCGGCGCGGCTCGCCGGTATCCGGGATCGCTCGAGCGACGCGGCGATTCCGCGCGGCAGGTCCAGGCAGGTGTGGAGGTAAAGCTGCCCGATCATGCGCAAAGCCGGCCCGTGCTTGCTCGAAACCGCGATCTGATCCAACTTCTCCAGATAGGTCCGCAGCGACGGATCGCGCGGCCAGTTCTCGAATCGCGCCGTGAAGTCCTGGATCAGATCCTCGAGCCATTCCCGCTCGGCGGCGGTCAGCCGCGGCTCATACCGGCGCAACTCGGTTGTGACGGCGACATACAGCGCCTGAAACTCTTCGGTATTCACTGGAACCGTCCGAGTGTCCTGCGCACCCGACAGTCCAGCCAACGCCAGAATGAGCGCTCCGGTCTTCATGATTCCCGCCGCGTCCCGTTTTGTCATAATAGCGGAAACATGATCCGCCTTCTCGGGGTTTCCAAACAGTTCGAAGGCAAGCGGAATGTCACCGCGCTGGCCGGAATCGACCTGGAAATCCAAAGCGGCGAGATGGTCACGATTGTCGGTCCGTCCGGTTCGGGAAAATCGACCTTGCTCAACCTGATCGGCGGCCTCGACCGCGCCACCGCCGGCGAGATCGACCTCGATGGCGCCCGGCTATCCTCCCTCCGCGACGCGGCTCTCACGCGGGTGCGCCGCGACAAGATCGGCTTCATCTTCCAGTTCTTCAACCTGCTGCCGACGCTCTCCTGTCTCGAGAACGTCGCTCTGCCCCTGCACCTGCGGGGATGGCCCCGTGCGAAAACGGCGGCGCGCGCGCGAGAGCTGCTGGACCTGGTCGGTCTCGCGGCGCGCACCGATCACCTTGCCGACGAACTCTCGGGCGGCGAGCGCCAGCGCGTCGCGATCGCGCGCGCCCTCAGCATCTATCCCCCGATTCTGCTGGCGGATGAGCCGACCGGGAATCTCGATTCGGCCAATGGCGCCGCTATCCTGGAACTGATTCGCGACCTCCACGAGCGGCTCGGCGCTACGATCCTGATCGTTACCCACGATCCGGACGTCGCGCGACGTGCCCGCCGTACGATACATATTCGCGACGGACGCGTCGTCGAGGATGAGCGGCGATGAGATCGTCGGTGGCGCTGCTTCTCTTGGTGTGGACCGCGGCGGCCGCCGACCCGCGGCAGATTCTGGAGGAGGTCCATCGGCGCGCGAAATCCCACTCGCAGCGCTACGAGGGGACTTTGCAGGTCATCGGCGCGGAGAACCGCATTACGACCAAGCGCTGGACCTACGAGCGATTGAACTCGCTGGGGAGCGTCCGCGCGCTGCTCCGCTTCACCGCGCCCGAGGACGTGAAAGGCGTAGCGCTGCTGATCCTTGCGCATCCGCTGCGCGCCAGTGATCAGTGGATGTGGCGGCCCGAGATCGGACGCGAGCAGCGCGTTTCCTTCCAGGATCGCTCGACGCGCTTTTTCGGCACCGATTTCAGCTTCGAGGATCTGGAGGAGCGCGACCCGAACCACTTCGATCTCAAACTCCTATCCGAGGAAGGCGGCGTGTGGAAGCTGGAAGCGAAGCCCAAACGATCCTCGCAGTACACCCGCTTGACGATCTCCGTCCGCCAGGACAACTACACCGTTGTGCAGGTCAAAGGCTACGACAAAAATGGGCTGGTGCGGGACATCCGGTATCGCGATTTCGCCCAGGTGAAAGGAATCTGGACCGCCATGACTACCGAGGTCGCCGACGTCGCCCGCAAGAGCCGGACCATCCTCAAGCTCGAAAAGGTCGAATACAACGTTCCCTTGAATAAGGAAGACTTCACCGTCGAATCGCTGCGCGCGCAGTGACGACCTTACATCCGCACTTGTTTCTGCTGGTGGAAAGCGAGATTCGCGAGATGCGGGGCGGACACGGCGCTGGCCCCGATCTCCACCGGCGCGTTCGGCTCCTTCCGCGATTTCACACAATCCATGAAGTTCTGGATGTGCGTTTCGATCGGGATCGGCGCGGCCATCGCCTGCACGGGCTCGGGGTTCTGCAGCCACGGCTCCTTCCAGATGCGGAAGCCCGCATTATTCAGGATCATCGTTCCTTCGTCGCCCTGAAACTGGATCGACCAGTCATTGTCGTAGGAGTTGCAGTAGTTCAGCGTCCACGTGGCCATCAGCTTCTCGTATTCGAACACCGCGCAGAAGACATCCGGCACTTCGGACCCCGTGTTCTTGGCGCGCTGCCCGTAGCACACGGCCGACTTCACCGGACCCGAATTCGTGAACCATTGCACGACGTCCATCAGGTGCGTCCCCTGGTCGGTCATGTTGCCGCCCGAGTAATCCCAGAAGTACCGCCAGGAGCGGAACCGCATCGGCTCCAGGTCGCGATCTTTGGCCGCGCCGAGGAAGCGTTTCCAATCCAGCTTGCCCGGCAGCGGCGAATTATTCAGCGCCTTGGACACGTTCCAGTTCCACATGGGCTTGGCCAGCGTGATCTTACCGAGAATGCCGCTGTCGACGATCTCCTTCGCCTTGATGACCGAAGGCGCGCTGCGCCGCTGCATCCCAACCTGCACGATCTGAGAGCTCTTGCGCACCGCCGCAATCATCGTCTGGCTTTCCTCCACCGAGTGCGACATGGGCTTCTCGAGATACACGTCTTTCTTCGCCGCGAGCGCGGTCAGCAGCATCGGGCAGTGCTGATGGTCCGGAGTCGCGATGACGACCGCGTCGACGCCGGGCTGCGCCAGAAGGTCGTGGTAATCGACGTACGTCTTGGCGTTGGGCGAGTCTTTGAGCGCCTGTTGCGTGTTCGGATCGTAAACTTCCGCGATCGCGACGCACTCCGCGCCGAGCTTCTTGAAGTTCTGATTGAGGTAGCGCCCCCGGCCGCCGGCGCCGATCAACCCATACGAAAGACGATCGTTGGCGCCCCAGGCGCTGCGCGGAACGAACAGCGGGGCGGTCAGGGCGGAAGCCAGGAATTTGCGGCGGTCTTGTTCCATGCGGCCAAGAGTATCACGCCGCAGGATCGGTCACACGACGCGGGGCAGCCGCTGCCGGCGCGTGTTCCATTGCTCGCTGCTGAAGAGCTTCGGCCCGACCTGGATCATACGCGGCAGAAGCGAGAAGAGGTCGTTCGGAGTCCATGGGCTTCCGGTGCGCGTACGGAAGCCGCGCTGGTTCAACTCGGCCGCCACGCGCGAGAGCGGACAGTCCTCCACGATCATGTCGAGCGCCAGCGTGATCACTTCGCGCTCCGACCCGTTCTCCACCAGGCCGCTGCAATCGGTCGAAACCTGGAGGCCGTAGGGGATCTCCTCGGCCCACTGGTCGGGATCGGCGCCTTCGGGGATGATGTCACGCTCCCATTCGATCGCGGACGGCCGCCAGCCCAGTTCGATACGGCGCATCAGGTATTCGAGCGTCGGCAAGCCGGTCAGCGATTCGCGGATGCGCTCTTTCTTGGCCATCGGAAAACCTCCGCGCCGGACGAAGCAACCGCAATGCCGCTCGATTCATCCAGGAAATTGGCTGTATTGCGTGTTCTGCGGCCGAATTGGCTGTCCGCTGATGGGAGAACAGTGTTCAGTTTCGCGCGCCGTCGCTACTGGAGCTTTCCGCGCCCCTCGACCTTCCAGACTTCCTCCACACGTTCCCCACGTACGCCATACACCTGCTCGTGGAGATTGACGGCGACGCAAATATGGTTGGGAATGATATGGACCCGGTCTCCGATGTCGAACGATCGCTCCGCGCCTTGAATATCGACAAAGCCATGCTCCTCGTTCATCTTGTGAAAACGCGCTCCCGGCGCTTCCACTAGATGACCGAAGGTGACTTCGGGAATGTTAACCGGCCGGTCGGACGAGAACGTCTTTGATCCGCCATCCACGATCATCTGTCCCGGTCGCGCGGTGGAAACCACCGTGGCGAGGATCGAGGCCGCGCAATCCGACATCGCGCATCCTCCGCTGCGCACCGTGTTCAGGTCGTTATACACGTACGTGCCTGGCCGGATCTCGGTGAGACCGGCGAGTTCGTGGGAATGGAACAGCGTGGGTGTCGAGCCTCCGCTGACGATCTTGACGGTGATGCCGGCCCGATCGAAATCGGCCAGGATCGCGGTCAGCAACGCGCCCACCTGGGCCAGCGCTGCCCTCCCCTGTTCGTCCATGTCCTTGACCTGCCCGGGATAAAAGGCAATGCCCTCGAACGCCAGACCCGGAAGCGACCGCATCGTGCGCGCCAGGTCGAGCAACGGTTCGCCCGGCGAGACGCCGACCCGCCCGAGACCGACATCCACCTCCGCCAGCACGCCGATTTCGACCTGCGCGGCCTTGGCGGCGTCCGAAAGCTGCCTCGCCGCGCCGGCGTTGTCGAGAGCCACGGTCACTCGCGTTCGCCGTGCCACCTCCGTGAGGCGCGCGAGCTTGGTGGGTCCCACAATCGGAAAGGCGACCAGCATGTCCGGCGGCGCAGCCCCGAGCATGACTTCCGCCTCGGAGACCTTCGCTACGGTCAGCCCCGCCGCGCCCGAATCGAGCTGCCGCCGGCCGATCCGCGTCGATTTGTGCGTCTTGGTATGCGGCCGCAGACGAAGCCCATGCGCTTTGGCGTAGTCGGCGACACGGCGAAGATTCCGATCGAGAATATCGAGGTCGACCACCAGGGCAGGTGTATCGATTTCCGAAACGTGCATAGCCTACAGGATATGACGGAATTCCCGGGTGGGACCACCACCGTGTCGAGGTTCCCTCCCCATGCGCGACTCGACGGGCGGGCCCGGGTTATAGAATGCATTATGAGGGGCCGGGGGATTCCGCACGGTATTTGCAACCCGGGGCGCCCCAACCGCGTCCGTAGCTACATTAGCGAAATTTCCGCCGCCCGTCGTACGAACTCTTACCTCTGTCTTATGAAAACTCCAGGACTCCGAACGCTGGCCGCCTTGGCGCCGGTTCTCTTATCTCTTTCGCCCGGACTCTATGCGCAAAAGGCTAGCCGAATCAACGGCGACTTTGACAACGGCCGCCGGGTTGCGTTGCCGGGCCGGGTGCACCGCGACGCGCGGCCGCAAAACGATGCCGGCCGTGTCGAAAGCGGTTTCCAGCTCCCGGCTATTACCCTCCACTTGCAGCCAACGGCGTCGGAACAGGCCGGCCTGGCGCAACTCGTCCGCGATCAGCAGGATCCGGCGTCTCCCAACTATCACAAATGGCTGACCCCCGAGGAGTACGCCGACCGGTTCGGCGTGAGCCAGAGCGACCTCAAGCAGATCACGACGTGGCTGGAAGGCCAGGGCTTTAGCGTGTCCGGAGTGGCGCGCGGCCGCAATTGGATCACCGTGAGCGGCACGGCCGAACAGGTCGCCGGCGCCTTTCAGACCGAGATTCACCGCTACCGGGTCCGCGGCGAAACCCATTTCGCGAATGCCGCCAACCCCACCGTCCCGGCCGCAATCGGGAACCTGGTGGCTGGAATTGGCGGTCTACACGATTTCCGCCTCAAGCCCCGCCTGCGCAAAGCCGCGCCCGAAATGACCTCCGGCGGCGTTCACCACCTTGCGCCCGACGATGTCGCGACCATCTACAACATCGCGCCCCTCTACCAGGCCGGCGTCGACGGCACGGGTCAGAAAATCGTTGTCGTCGGACAGACGAACATTCGTACGGCGGATATCAACCAGTTCCGCACCCGTTTCAACCTGCCGCCGATCGATCTCCAGGCGAGGCTGATCCCGCGCCATGCCAACCCAGGCATTCAGGATAACGACGTGGACGAGGCGCACCTCGACATCGAGTGGGCCAGCGCCGTGGCGCGTAACGCGACCATCATTTACGTCTATTCGTCGGACGTGTGGCAGTCGGCGATGTATGCCATCGATCAGAACCTGGCGCCCGTGCTGACCATGAGCTATGGACTTTGCGAGCAGGCCGACCTGTCGAACCTCGCGCTCTACCAGCGCTATGCGCAACAGGCCAACGCGCAAGGCATGACGTGGTTCGCGGCCTCCGGCGATAGCGGCGCCGGCGATTGCGAAGACCGCGGCGCCGGCGTCGCTCAAAACGGCCTGGCCGTGGATTCCCCGTCGAGCCTGCCCGAGGTGACGGCCATGGGCGGCACCATGTTCGATGAGCAGGGCGGCCCTTACTGGAGCGCGACCAATACCCTCAACGGCGCCTCCGCGCAGAGCTACATTCCGGAACGCGTCTGGAACGATTCCCTCAGCGTCGGCGAGCTGTCCAGCGGCGGCGGCGGCGCGAGCACGGTGTTTCCGCGGCCTTCCTGGCAGACCGGGCCGGGCGTTCCGAACGACGGCGCGCGGCACGTACCCGACCTCTCCTTCAACGCCTCGGCGCAACACGTCGGGTATTACGTTTACAGCGGCGGCACGTCGTACTTCGGCGGAACCTCCGTGGCGGCCCCGGTCATGGCCGGGATTGCCAGCCTTTTGAACCAATACCTGGTATCGACTGGCGGCGCGACGCGTCCCGGGCTCGGCAACATCAACCCGATGCTGTACCGGCTGGCGCAGACGTCCACCGGCGTGTTCCACGACGTAGTGAATGGCGATAACGCCGTGCCGTGCGCCCCCGGAACTCCCGATTGTGTGAACGGCTCCTTCGGACACAAGGCAGGACCCGGGTACGACGAGGCCACCGGCCTCGGATCCGTAGATGCCTTCAATCTGGTGCACCAATGGAGCAGCCATGCGCCGATCTCGTCAGCCGTCGTTCCCTCCATCGACCGGAACCCCGTATTTCAAAACGCCGGCGTCTGGAACTTCGTTCTGAAGTTGACCGAGGAGAGCGGCATCGCGACAAAGCTCACCGACTTTACGGTCGACGGCGTCAGCCGCGCCGTGGAGATCCCGTCGCTGTTCGGAACCGCGTCAATCGCGGCGTCCGGGTCAATCTCCGCCAACATGACGCTGACCGCCATCAGCCCCCCGAAAACGGTGGTCTTCGGCTTCAGCGGCGTCGACGCCAGCGGCAACACCTGGAAAACGCAGATCTCGGCTCCTTTTCAGTCTCCGCAAATTCACCTCAGGGTCGCCGGCGCCAGCAATGCCGCGTCGGGCGATCAAGTATACGCGCCGGGCATGATCTTGTCCGTCTACGGCGAGGGCCTGGGCAATTTTGCGCAATCCGCGGCCGCCATTCCTCTGCCGCAGTATCTGGCCGGATTCGAGGCGCTGATCGACGGAGTCCCCGCGCCGCTTTACTATGTTTCACCCAATCAGGTGAACATCCAGATTCCCTATGAAACCCAGACCGGGCAATCGACGCTGACGCTGGGCAATCCGTTTGAGAATGTGAACTACCGGCTGAACATCACGAATGTCGGGCCCGGCATCTTCACATTGCCGGATGGCTCGGTGAACCCGTCGCGCAGCGCCGCACGCGGCCAGGTGGCGACGCTCTTCATCACCGGCGAAGGCCAGGTGCGGCCCGGCGTCGCGACGGGCGCGACACCCTCCGCGCGAACCTCACTCACGAACCTGCCGAAGCCGCAGGCTACCGTCGCAGTGACCGTCGGAGGAGTGCCGGCGACGCTGCAATTCGTCGGGATTCCCAGCGGGCTCGTAGGCGTGACGCAGATCAATTTCACGATCCCCAACACCGTGCCAACCGGAGTGCAACCGGTCGTCGTCACCGTCGGCGGCGCCCCGAGCAATACGGCGAAGATCACCGTGCAATAAACGAGCGTGCGGAATCCCGCCGGAGCTACCCGCCTTTCGCGGCGCGGCGGCAGGGATTATACTGCAACCATTATGCAGGCCACGCTTCCCCGTCCGGCCGTTGCCGCGGAGTCCTCCCAAACGCCGAAACCGGTCACCCGCAACGTCGCGGTCGACACCTACCGCGGCTTCGTCATGCTGCTCATGATGGCCGAGGTGGTCCAGCTCGCGCGCGTCTATCGCAATTTCCCGGCCAGCCGCTTCTGGAGCTTCCTGGCCTACCACCAATCGCACGTGGCGTGGGCGGGATGCTCGCTGCACGACACCATCCAGCCGGGTTTCTCCTTCCTGGTCGGCGTCGCCGTGCCCTACTCCATCGCCAGCCGCATCGCCAAGGGCGGCGCGTTCGGGCGTATGTTCGCGCATGCCCTCTGGCGCTCGCTGCTGCTGGTCGCTCTGGGCATCTTCCTGCGCTCTCTGCGCGGACCGATCACATACTTCACGTTCGAAGACACCCTGTCGCAGATCGGGCTCGGGTATCCTCTGCTGTTCCTCCTCGCCTTTCAGCCGCCGAAAAGGCAGTGGATCGCGCTCGGCGTAATTCTAGCCGGGTACTGGTTGGCGTGGGCGCTTTATCCCGCTCCCACCTGGGCAGCGCACTGGGCCAAGGAGATGAATGCCGGCGTCGCGTTCGATCGCTGGTTCCTGAACCTCTTCCCCCGCACCCAGCCGTTCCTGAACAACAGCGGCGGTTATCTCACCCTCAGCTTCATCCCGACCCTGGGCACGATGCTGCTCGGCCTCGTCGCCGGTCAATGGCTGCGCGGCGCCGCGCCGCGAATCCCCTTCCGTAAATTCCTGCTGGCGGGCGCCATCGGTATCGCGGCGGGCCTGCTGCTGCATGTCACCGGCATCTGCCCCATCGTGAAGCGCATCTGGACCCCGGCTTGGACGCTCTACAGCGGCGGGCTGTGTTTCTTGTTCCTGGCCGATTTCTGCTGGCTCACGGAAGTGAAGGGCTATCGCCGCTGGGCATTCCCGCTCGTCGTGATCGGAATGAATTCCATGGCGGCATACCTGATCGCGCACCTTTGGGAACGGTTCATTCTCGACTCGTTCCGCATCCATCTGGGACCGCGCGTCTTCCAGTTCCTGGGCGGCGGCGTGGAACCGCTCGTGCGCGGCATCGCCGTCCTCGCCGTCTATTGGGTGGTCCTGTTCTGGATGTACCGCCGCAAGCTGTTCCTGAAGGTCTGAGCGGCCGTTACCCTTGCCCCGGTCCGAGCGCGATGACGAAGTATTGCGCCCGATCTGTCCCGGCGTTCTTCCAGCCGTGTAGTTCGTTCGACGCCACGTAGCACACCGATCCCGGTGTCAAGCGCGTTGTCTTCCCCTCGATCGTCACATCCAGCGTGCCGGTTTGCAGCATGACCATCTCCTCGTGGACATGCTTGTGCGGGGCGTGCGGCGCCATGCCCGGACCGAGCTCCGTCAAGTGCATCTCGACGATGAATCCCGAGTGAGTGGCGCCATTCAGGACGGCCCGCCCTTTGTTCTGGCCGTTTTCCTTGACCGGCAGGTCTTCATATTTGAAGCACTTGGATGGCAGGGCCGTCTTCGCGGCAGGTTTCTCCTGGGCAGCGGCGGCCGCCGGCAGCAGCAGCGCGAGGTCTCGACGGGAGCAGTTCATCGGCGTTTCTCCTCTCGTGAGTTTACACTCTGTCGGATTTCACTATAAAAGATCCGAAACTCGTGGTAGCATTCTGATACAGTTCGGAATTTACTATGCGAAGAGTCCTTACCGCCCGCCGCTGCTTGCCGGTCCTGGCGGCGATTGCCTGCTCGGCAATCCTCCTGAGCGCTTCCCGAAAGCCCGCCGCCTTCACGAAATGGGATCGCGCCCATTACGCCAGCCCGAATATCGTCTCTTTCGTCCGGCCGGGCTTCGCGATCCAGATCGTGTCCGTCAAAATCGCCCCGGACGGCACTCTCGCCGTCGACTACAAAATCTCTGATCCCAAAGGACTTGGACTCGACCTGGCTGGCATTCAAACGCCCGGTACGGTCACCGTCAGCTTCGTGTTGGCGTATCTTCCGAAGGACAAGACGCAGTTCGTCACCTATGCCACCAGATCCCGCGCCAGCACGGATGGCAAAGTGACGGTGACGCAGGCATCCGCCGATTCGGGCGGCAAGTCCGTCCAGGTTGGCGATGGCGAATATATCTACACCTTCGGCAACAAGGTCCCCTCGGGCTTCGATGCGACCGCCACCCACCGTGTCGGGATTTACGGCAACCGTAACCTGACCGAATTCGACCTCGGCACGTTCTACGACGATGCCACCTTCGACTGGGTGCCCGCGGGCGGGAAACCCGCGCCGCGCGACGTCGTGCGCACCGAGACCTGCAACACCTGTCACGACCAGTTGGCGCATCACGGCGGATCGCGCCGCAGCGTCGAGCTGTGCATCATGTGCCACACACCCCAAACCACCGAGCCGAACACGGGCAACACAGTGGACATGAAGGTGATGATCCATAAGATCCACATGGGCAGCCAACTGCCGAGCGTGGTCGCCGGCAATGCTTATAAGATCGGCGGCGGAGCCAACCCGTCCAACTGGTCCACGGTGGTTTTCCCGGCTGATCCGCGGCGCTGTGAATCGTGCCACGATCAGAAATCCGGCGCTTCCCAGGCGGCCATCTACCTCCAGAATCCCAGCCGCGCGGCTTGCGGTTCCTGCCATGACGACGTCAACTTCGCCACCGGCCAGAATCACGTCAACCTGCCTCAGGCGAGCGACAACGAGTGCGCGACCTGCCATAACCCGCAGGGCGAGCTCGAATTCGACGCATCCATCAAGGGCGCCCACACCATTCCCCAGCAGTCCGCCAGCCGCGACGGAATCGCCGTGACGATCGTCAAGGTGGACAACGGCGCAGCAGGAAAGAACCCGACGGTCACCTTCACCGTCCGCGACGCACAGGGGAACGGCATACCGATGAGCGCCATGTCGTCTACGCCCAATCGCATCTCGCTGAACCTGGCCGGCCCCACGTGGGACTACGGCTACACCAGCTTCGGGTCGGACGTGACCACCCCCGGCTATGTCACCGAGAATCCCGTCAGCACGGCCAAGTGCTCGCCCGACGGCACGTGCGCCTACACGTTCACCCACGCGATTCCCGCGGCCGCCAAGGGCACCTACGCCATCGGCATTGAAGCGCGGCGCGGTCTGACGATCCTCCCCGGCACCGTGAAACAGCTCAGCACGCAATACGGCGCGACCAATAAGGTGTTCTACTTCTCTGTCGACGGCTCCGCCATGACGAAGCGGCGGCAGGTGGTCGATATCGCCAAGTGCAACGGCTGCCACGTGTCCTTGTCGATGCACGGCGCGAGCCGCAACCAGACCGAATACTGCGTCTTCTGCCACAACCCGAGCAATACCGACCGCTCCACGCCGGGACAGGCGATCAATTTCTCCTTGATGATCCACAAGATCCATTACGGTGACAACATGGCCAAGAACGGCGCCACATACAAGATCGGTTCCACCGATTTCACTGACGTGCGCTTCCCTGTCCTCGGCAACACCGGCACGCCGGGCGACACCGCCAAGTGCTACATATGCCATGTGAACGGGTCCGAATCGCAGTTCCCCGTCGGACTGAACATGGTCAAGACGCCGCAGGGCCTGATGACTCCGACGGCGCCCACTACGGCCGCCTGCACCGCGTGCCACGTGAAGCCCTCCGCTCTCGCCCATGCGCTATCCCAGACGGACCCGAAGTTCGGCGAAAGCTGCGATGTGTGTCACGGCAGCAGCGGAGACTTCAGCGTCGCCAAGGTGCACGCCGGGAAATAGACGATTCGCCCGGCTCGCGGAGCCGAACTTCAGAGCACCCTGGCAGCCGTTCCATGGTCGTCAGGACATTCCGGAGTGAAACGGGAGCGCACGAGCACGTCGGTCTCGCGGTGTTGATCGAGCAGCATCCCCCGGTTTCGTAACCTTTTCGCGCTTCCGCGGTATCAGAGTCATGCGGGATGTTGTTTATGCGGTTCGGAGTCTGCGAAAATCGCCGGTATTCAGCGCCGTTGCTATCCTCTCTCTCGCCTTGGGCATCGGCGCCAACACGGCGATCTTTTCCCTGATCGATCAACTGATCCTGCGCTTGCTGCCGGTGCGGGATCCGCAGCAGATCGTGCTGCTCGCCGGCCGCGGACGGCACTATGGCGGGAACAATGGCCGGAATGCATTGGCCTATCCGATGTACCAGGACCTGCGCGACCGAAACCAGGTCTTCGGCGCCATGATGTGCCGCTACCGGCTAAACATGGCGGTCGGCATCGAGTCCCAAACCGAAGTGGTCAATGGCGAATTGGTGTCCGGCAACTACTTTCCACTCCTCGGCCTGAGACCCGCCGGCGGCCGCCTCTTCACGGCGAATGACGATCTGCGCCCCGGCCAGCATCCCTTCGCGGTCATCAGCTACGCCTGGTGGAAGACGCGTTTCAACGCGGACCCGCGTGTGATCGGTCAGACTCTGCGAGTCAACAATTACCCTCTGATGATTGTCGGCGTCGCCCAACCCGGGTTCGACGGCATGGAGCCCGGCCTGCCCGCGCTGGTATATGTCCCGATAGCGATGACACGCGAAGTGCGCCCCGGCTATACCGAGATGTTCGACCGGCGGCAGCGCTGGGTCAACGTCTACGGCCGCCTCAAGCCCACCGTCACCATCGAGCAGGCCAAGGCCGGGTTACAGCCGCTCTTCCACCAGATCATCGAGGACGAAGTCCAACAGCCCGCCTTCCGCAACGCCACGTCCTTCGACAAGGAACAGTTCCTCCGCATGTCGCTCGACGTGATACCGGGGTCGCAGGGCAACACCAACCTCCGGCGGCAGTATGAGAAGCCCCTCTGGGTTCTCATGGCGGTAGTCGGTCTCGTGCTGCTGATCGCCTGCGCCAACCTCGCCAGCCTGCTCACGGCGCGCGCCGCGGCGCGCAGGAAGGAAATCGCCATCCGTCTCGCCATGGGCGCCGGGCGCAGCCGCATCCTCCAGCAACTCCTCACGGAAAGCGTCCTGCTCTCCGGCGGCGGAGGCGTGGCGGGGCTCGCGCTTGCCGTCCTCATGGTGAAAGGTCTTCTCGCGTTTCTGCCCACCACCATTAACGGCTATGCCATTTCGAGTTCCCCCGATGCGCGCATGCTCGCCTTCACCCTCGGCTTGTCGCTCCTTACCGGGATCGGCTTTGGCCTCGTCCCTGCAATTCAGTCCACGAACCCGGGAATTGCGCCCACGTTGAAAGACCAGGCGGGCGCGGTGATCGGCGGCGCCCAGGTCACGTTCCGCAAGGCGCTCGTAACCGCGCAGGTCATGCTGTCGCTCCTCCTCCTCATCGGCGCGGGCCTTTTCACCCGCAGCCTCTCCAACCTGCACTCGCTCGACCCCGGCTTCCAGACCGGAAACCTGGCGCAATTCACCGTGAATCCGCGCGCCATCGGCTACGATCCCAGGCGCGCCGCGGAGTTCTACCGCCGTCTCGACGAACGCCTGCGCCGCATCCCCGGCGTGCGCGGCGCCGGGTACGCCCAGATGGCGGTCCTCACGGGCAACGAGTGGGACAACTGGTTGACCATCGACACCTACCAGCGCAAGGGGGAGCCACCCGACGTGCATATGAACCGCGTCAGTTCGGGTTACTTCGACACCCTCGGCATCCCCGTCCTGCAGGGCCGCGTCTTCACCGCCAAAGACGACACCAGCGTTCCCCGTATCGCGGTCGTCAATGCCACCTTTGCCAGACGCTATTTCGGCGATGCCGTCGCCGTCGGCCATCGTTTCGGGATGGGCAGCGATCCCGGAACTCCCACCGACATCGAAATTGTCGGCGTAGTCGGCGACACGCGTTATGAAAGTCTGCGCGATGAAATCCCGCCGGAGGCCTACCTCTGCGCCACGCAATGGCCCATCTATGGCCAGGTCGTCTACGTCCGCACCGGCCGCGACCCCGGCAGCGCCTTCGCGGCCATCCGCGCCGCCCTTCGCGAAATCGATCCGAACCTGCCCGCGCCTTCGATGATGACTCTGGAACAGCAACTCGACGAATCGCTCGTCACGGAGCGCATGATCGCGACGCTCTCCAGCGCGTTCGGCGCCCTCGCGGGCGTCCTCGCCATCGTCGGATTGTATGGCGTGATGGCGTACACCGTGACCCGCCGGTCGCGTGAGATCGGCATCCGCATGGCGCTGGGCGCCCGCACCGGCAATGTCGTATGGCTGGTCATGCGCGAAGTGCTCGGCCTGGTGGCTGCCGGCGTCGCCGCAGGCGTGCCTGCCGCATGGGCCCTGAGCAGGCTGGTGCAGGCGCAACTTTACGGTGTCCAGCCGCACGACGCGGCGTCGATCGCGATGCCCACGGCCCTGCTCACGGCAGTCGCGCTGCTGGCCGGCTATATCCCCGCGCGCCGCGCCGCGGGCTATGATCCCGTGCGCGTTTTGCGGTATGAATGACGTATGCGCACGCGCAAAAGCTGGCGGGAGAAGATGGATAATCCCAACCTGCCCAAGGTGGTCGATATCCCACCCAAAATGCAACCGCGCCTCGGCTCGGGGACCCTGCTTCTGCCCTCACCCCGGGACGTGGAAGGCGCCATTCGAGGCATACGCAAAGGGACGGTCATGACCGTCTCGGAAATCCGCAGACGCCTGGCGGCGAAGTATTCCACCGATTCCGCCTGTCCCCTCGTAACCGGTATCTTCGTCCGAATCTCCGCCGAAGCCGCGGAAGAAGATGCCCGCGAAGGCAAGACGCGGATTACGCCCTACTGGCGCGTGGTGAAGGACGACGGCTCCTTGAATCCGAGATTCCCCGGCGGCGTCGAACGCCAGGCGGAGCGGCTTCGCGACGAAGGACTACACGTCACAACCGGTCTGAAGGTCCCCCGAGTCCGCGCCAGATTCCAATAGTACTATTGACCCCCACTGGCACTGGTGTCGGGAAACCCTATTTGGCATGATATGTAAGCGGCCTCCTGATTCAGGTTCGTCCTCATCCTCTCATGACCCATTTCTCTCGGAGGGGAGGCCGCTCACTCCCTCTACTATTTCTTGGGCGGGTCTTGCTTCTTCTCGCCAGGCCGCATCAGAGTAGGGGCCTTTCTTTGCTTCTCCTGCGCGGCTTCGGCGTTGACCTCCGCCTTCTTCTCTGCCGCCTGACGATTCTCCCGTTCCACCGGCGTCAGTGAGTCTTCGACCGCCTTCTTCTCCCGCGCCTCGCGAGCTTCCACGTCGCGCGTGCGCTGCTCCACGTCGCCCTCTGCCAGGTCCAGGCTGTCCCGCGTCGTGTCGATCGCGGTTTTCAGCACGAACTCATACCGTTCCAGGTCTTTAGGCTTGGTCTCCTGGATTCGCTTGAGAACCGGCAGGGCGTCCTGTTCGACGCGCGCAACCACCCCCAGGCCAGCCTTGAGATCCACCTTCTTCGCCAGCGCCTGGTCCGACACATCGTCAATCGCGTCGATGATCTTCGCGTAATCGTCCAGGGCGTCATGGATCAGAATCGAGCGGCCGGCCTTCTCCTTCGCCATGAAGCTCTTCACCATCTCGATGCGCTGCCGGGCGAATTTCGCGTACAACGTCACACGCGCGTTGGGCTCCTGCGCCTCGCGAATCTGGTCCACTTCGTCGGCCGTCAGAAAGTCGCGCGGTTGAGCGGCCAGCGGCGCCACGATTGCCGCGCCGGCCAGGAAACACCACATTATGCCCTTCATTTGCGCTTACCCTCCATCAGTCCCACCAGCAGATCGTCATGAACCCGTTGCACCTTCGATTTCACCTTTGCCAGCATCTCGCGGTCGTTGAAGCTCATATCGTGCTCGAACGCTTCCAGATGTTTCAACAGCTCCCGCGTGTCGATCTCGGCGCGCTTGAACCACTTCGGACTGCGGCGCGGATCCTTCCCCGTCCCCGTCAAAGACGTATACGCCAGCTCGACGGATTCCTGAATCTCGGCGATGGCGGCGGCGACCTGTTCGTTCTCGCCCTTCTCGTACGCCGCGCGCGCCGCCTTGTACGCCGCCGTAGCATTCCGCAGGGCCAGATCGGACCGTTTCTCCAGGTTGAGTTCGGCAAGGGCCTGTTTCAAGTCCGCCCGCGCGGACCCGGCCATCGCTAGCCCCGCTACCAGCGCCGCCAATCGCAATCGCCAACGCATTATCGCTTCTCCAGTTCCCGCTGAAGGATTCGCGCCCGCTGCCGCGCCTGAAACTCCTGGTCGGGATTCTTGCCCTGACTCAACGACAGGAACTTCTGGTATGCCTCCAGCGCCGGTTTGAGCTGTTTAAGCTTGTCTAGAATGATCGCACGGAAGAACCAGTTTCCGGGCGTGTTCTCTCCCAGTTCGCGCGCCCGGTCGAACGCCATCAGCGACTGCTGATAAGACCCCGACATGTAGAGCATCCCGCCCAGGTCGGTCCAGGTCTGCGACTCCTTCGGCCTCGCCCGGGCGGCCTCCAGGAATTGCGCCGCCGCGGCCGGGTACTTCTTCTGGTCCCGCAGCGCCAGCGCATACATCATGCGCAGGTCGTAGTTGTCCGGCTCCGACCCGACCGCGGCGTCCAGCAGCGGCGTCGCCTTGTCCAACTGCCGGGCGAACAGGTACGCCTTGGCCAGCGCCACCCGATTCGCCTGCGTCGCCGCTTTCGCAAACGCCGCTTCGAGTTGCGGAATGGCATCGGTGTACTGGCGCGATTCCATCATCAACTGCGCCATGTGCCGTTGTGCGGCCGCATGATTCGGAAACTCCCGGTAAATCGCAATCGCCTCCGCGGGCTGGCGGTTCTTCTCGTAGAGCCCGGCCAGCTCCAGCAGGTATTCGCGATACTTCGGGTCCAGCTCGCCCGCGCGCCGGAAATGCGGCCCCGCGTCGGCCAGTTTCTCCTCCCCCGCCAGCGTGTGAGCGAGTCCCAACTCCGCGGCGGCGGATTTCGCGTCGAGCTCTAGCGCCCGCCGGTAGCTCTCCTCCGCCGCGTCGAGCGCGCCCGACTGGAACTGCGCTTCGGCCAGATAGAATCGCGGCCGGAATTCATCGGGCTTCTCCCCGGCGGCAGCCGCCAGCAGCGGGAGAGCGTCGGCCGGGCTCTTCTGCCGCAGCAGGAGAATGCCGGCATTCAATTCGGCCTCGTACAGTCCCGGCTTCAGTTCGAGGGTCTTCCGATACTCCGCCACGCCCTCGGCATCCTTGCCGAGGAAGCTGTAAGCCAGGGCCAGATTGAAATGCGCGCTGTAGTCTTTGGGATCGGCCTCTACCGCCTTGACGAAAGCCTGGGCCGCCGCTTCGTATCGGCCCTCGTCGAGAGCCTTCTGTCCATCGGCGGTGAAATCGGTCGTCTGTAACAGGAGGAAGGCGGCGGCGATCGCCCACATACTTTGATTGTAATGCCGCTATGCGCCGCAGACCGGTTACTTCTTCTCGCCGGGCGCCACCACTTCCGGGGTCTCCGCGCCGAAAGTCAGGGGAATATCGATTTTGGCGGCCCTCGTGGACGTCTCGTCGGAAAGTTTCAGTTTGTAATGCCCGGGAGGAGCGTCGAAAAGCGCGTTCCCCTGCACCGTGTCGGCCGGCTTTACCGTGCGCAGGTAGCCCGCCCACTGCGGCACGCTCTCGCCATTGGCAATCTCCTCGTAGACCTTGCCGTGATCGTCCTCGATGGTCAGAGTCGGCACGGAGACGTCGTTGCTGGCGCTATTGACCGCGCTGAAGCGGATCAGGAAGAAGCGATTCTGCGGCACCCGCTGCGTCGGGCCGTCCCCGAGATGCGTCAGCCACTGCGTTTCGAACACCGTGTAGCTGAGCCTCCCCAATGGCACCTTCTCGCCCATCAAGTAGGTGTTGACCGGAGCCGGGCTCTCCGTCGAACAACCGCTCGACAACAATGCCGCAGCCAACGGTAGACATGCCAGATAGCGCATCATGAAACCCCATTCTCCGCACCGGCCTCGGCCGCTGTCAACCTGAGCCCTTGGCAGGGGCGCCAGAGCCCGGCCGACGCCCACGGCGCTACTATCTACCTATGCGAGTACGAGAACTGGCCGAATGGCTGGGCGCCACCTACGAGGGCGATGGCGAAAAGGAAGTTCTGAACGCCGCGCCCCTCGAAACCGCGGGCGCGTCTGACGTTGCCTTCATCGGCACGAAGAAGGCCGCGGCGCATGCCGAGACCTCGGCCGCCGGTTGTCTGCTGGTCCCGCTGGAGTGGCCGAGCCCTTCCTACCGCACCGTCATCCGCGTGCCGGAGCCGCGCACCGCGTTCGCGCGCGCCATGAGCCGCTTCTACCCCACCGTCGAGATCAAGCCGGGTGTCCATCCCACCGCCGTGGTCGGACGCGAGGTCGAGCTCGGCGCCATGGTCTACATCGGACCGCATGCCGTCGTCGGCGATCACTGCCGCATCGGCGTCGCCACCAGCATCGGCGCGGGCTGCGTCGTCGGCAAGCGCGTCATGCTCGGCGAAGGCTGCATCCTCAATCCGCACGTCACCATTTACGACAACGTCGATATCGGCCGCGGCACCATTCTCCATTCCGGCGTCGTCATCGGTGCCGACGGCTTCGGCTATGTGATGGACCGCGACCGCTGGCACAAATTCCCCCAGGTCGGCCGCGTCGAGATCGGCGACTTCGTCGAGATCGGCGCCAATTCCTGCGTCGATCGCGCGGCGCTCGGCGTCACCTCCATCGGCGAAGGCGCCAAGCTCGATAACATGGTGCATGTGGGACACAACTGCCGCATCGGAAAGCACGTCGTCGTCGCCGCGCAGACCGGCTTCTCGGGCGGTGTCGTGGTCGGCGATTATGCCGTCATCGGCGGCCAGGTCGGCATCGGCGATAAGGCGCGCATCGAATCGCGCGCGATTCTGGGGTCGGGGTCGGGCGTGCTGACGTCCAAGATCGTGCGCTCGGGCGAGACCGTATGGGGCACGCCCGCGCGCCCCCTGCGCCAGCATCTGGAGCAACTCGCGAACCTCGCCCGCCTGCCCGAGATGCGCCGCGAGCTGTCGGAGATCAAACGCCGCATCGCCGCGCTCGAGAGGACCGCCTGATGCTGGTCGTAGTCGGAGGGCACTCGCGCAATATCGGAAAGACCTCCGTGGTGGCGGGGCTCATCCGCCGTCTCCGCGGCCGCAAATGGACCGCCGTCAAGATCACCCAGTACGGCCATGGTGTCTGCTCGAATGAGGGCAAGTCATGCGACTGCGCCACCGAGCCGGAGCACCCGTTCGCTCTGAGCGAAGAGTACGAACCCGGCAAAACGGATTCGGGGAGGTTCCTCGCCGCGGGCGCCGAACGCTCCTTCTGGCTGCGCGCCCCCTCCGGAGAGCTCGCGCGCGCCGCCGGCACGATCGAGAAGATTCTGCGGCAGAGCGAGAACGTGATCGTCGAATCGAACAGCGTGGTGGAGCTCGTCCGGCCCGATGTCTTCCTCATGCTGCTCGATTTCTCCTGCCAGGACTTCAAAGCGTCGAGCCTGCGCTTCCTCGACCGCGCCGACGCCTTCGTCGTCATCGACCGCGGCATCAACGCCCCGCTCTGGGAAGACATCGCCCGCGGCATGTGGGACGGGAAGCCCCAGTTCCTCGTCAAGCCCCCGCGCTACGTGACCGCCGAAGTCGCCTCTTTCGTCGACGCCGGCAGTTCGCGCAAGTGAGGGATCGGCGAGAACACCAGCCATAACGACGAAAGCAGGTATCCGCCCGCCCCGGCGAACATCGCGTAGCGCACGCCGATCGCCGCCGCCAGTAGCCCGCCTCCCAGCGAGCCCACTGGAATCAAGCCATTGAACAACAGGCTCATCGCGGAGTTCACCCGGCCCAGCACTCGCGGCGGCGCCGCCGCCTGCCGCAGGCTCGTCTCCGTAATATTGAGAACCGGGAAAGCGAAGTCGCCCATTTGTCCCGCCACCAGAAATGCGCAGCTCAGCGCAGCCGTGCCGTGCGCCAGCGGGTGCAGAAACGTGGTGACGTTCGTAAACAGCACCGCTCCCAGAAACGCATGCCCGAACCGCACGCGCCTCAGCACGGCCTCCGATGTCGCCGCCCCCGCCAGCGCGAATGCTCCGCCCGCCGCCACCACCACTCCGATCGCCGCCGGCGACAAACCCAGCACCCGCACCGTAAATAACGGATACAGGCTGGCGAAGAACCCCATGAACAGCGCGGCCGTCCCCGATCGCAGCGCCATCGCGCGCAGATACGGGTCGCGAAACGAAACCCGTAAGCCCTCCGCGATCTCGCCGCCCAGATGTGCGCCGGGCGCGCGCGGATGCGGCGGCGGCTCCGGTTTCCGCACCAGCGCGACCGACACCGCCGAAACGAGGAACGACATCGCATCGAACGCGATCGCGATCGGCGGCGTCAGCGCCTGCACCAGAAAACCCGCGATCCCCGGCCCCGAAACCTCGGCCACCGATTCCGAGAGCGCCAGCTTCGAATTCGCCTGCAGGATATTGTCCCGCTCCACCAGCGACGGCACATACGCCTGGTAGGAAACGTCGAACAGCACCGTGAGCAACCCGCTGGCGGCCGCCACGATGTACAGGTGCGTCAGCGTCAGCGAGTGCCGCATCGCCGCCATCGGGATGCTCGCCAGCACAGCCGCCCGCGCCAGGTCCGCCCCGATGAGGAGAGGCCGCCGCCGCACGCGATCCGCCCACGCGCCCGCGAACAGCCCGAAGAGAAGCATCGAAGCCGCCGCCGCCCCACTCAGAATGCCCATCTCGACCGGCCCCGCCCCGAGCGTGATCACAGCCGCAAACGGCAGCGCCGTCCGCGTGATCCGCGACCCGATTTGGGAGATCGCCTGTCCCGTCCACAGCTTGACGAACTCCCGATTCCCCCACAGCGACATCCTAAGAGGATACCGTGGGGCGGATTCGCGTTGCGGAGAAGCGCGCAAGAGCGCCCCCTTCCGCATCGCTGGCACGAGGTTGCGAAGAGATCTACGCGCCGGCGTTGCGCGTACGTGCTTCTGCCCGAGTCCGGATTGCCCGCTGAATTACCTCGCAGGCGAGCTCATCCGGGGGCGTGTCCTTTTGTAGCGGCGCATACTGCAATAGAACGCTAAGGTCCGAGGGGTCAGGGGGTTGCTTTTCGGTGAGCGCGCTCAGAACGCGCAGAGCGGCTTTCATCGCTTCCAGCCCTTGCTGCATTTGTAAATCGTACGCTATCGGACCGGATTTGGCTATCCGTCAAAGTACCGGCTCGGGCTGTTCCGCGGCGTGATCCCGCCATCGTCCCCCGCGCTTTTGCCACGCCGCGCTACAATCGGATCATGCGGTTCTGTCTGTGTGTGCTCGCCGTGGCCTCCCTCTGCCTAGCCGCCGATTCCCGTCAGGGCGCCACCGTCCGCGGCAAGCTGATCGTTCGCGCCGGCCAGCCGGCCGTCATCGAAACCTCCGACCACAAACTCATTCAGCTCGACGGCGACGACTCCACAAAGAAGGTCCTCGCCGATCCACGCGTCAACGGTTTCGAGGCCCAGGCCAAGGGCCAGTTCACAGCGCCCGATCGCTTCCTCATCGACCCCGTCCACACGCACCCCATGCTGGTCCGCAAGGACGGACAACTCAGACTCGTCAGTTATTGGTGCGATGTCTGCACCATCCGTTCTTATACGCCGGGCCCCTGCGTCTGCTGCGGCAAAGAGACCGCCCTCGATCTGATCGATCCCGACCATCACGACCATCAATGAGGCTGGCCGCGTTCGCCCTCCTTCTTCCGCATATGACACAAGCCGCGAATTACTCCGCCCTCCGCGGCGCGCAGGACGGAATCGAAGTGGTGCGCCTCTCCGACGCCGCGCGCCACGTCGAACTCTCCATCGTCCCTTCGATCGGCAACATGGCGTACGAGATGAAAGTGCGGGGCAGGAACATTCTCTGGTTCCCGTTTCACGGCCTCGACGAGCTGAAAGAAACCCCCACGCTGTGCTGCATCCCGTTTCTTGGACCTTGGGCCAACCGGATCGACGGCGACGCCTACTGGGTCAATGGCAGGAAATACCTGCTCAATCCCGACCTCGGCAACATCCGCCGCGACAATCACCAGAAGCCCATCCACGGGCTGCTCAATTTCTCGCCTCTGTGGACCGTGAGCGCGATGGGCGCGGACGACCGGTCGGCTTATGTCTCCAGCCGCATCGAAATGTGGAAGCACCCGAGCCTGGCGGCGCAGTTTCCGTTTGCGCACAACATCACCATGACCTACCGTCTCGCGCACGGGGAACTCGAAGTCGAGACCGCGATCGAGAATCTATCCGCCGAGCCGCTGCCGGTCGCGATCGGCTACCACCCCTACTTCCAGTTGCATGACGCCCCGCGCGACCGCTGGAAGGTCCACCTCGCCGCCGAAGACCACCTCGTCCTCAACAACCTCCTCATTCCGACGGGTGAGACTTACCCGAGCGAATTCTCCGACCCTTATCCGCTCCACGCCGCTCAACTCGACGATGTCTTCACCGGTTTGATACGCGGCCCCGACGGGCGCGCCCGATTCTGGGTCGAAGGAAAAAAGGAACGCATCACCGTCTCCTACGGCCCCAAGTATCCGGTCGCCGTTGTCTACGCCCCGGCGGCGCGCGACTTCATCTGCTTCGAACCGATGGCGGCGATCACCAACGCCTTCAATCTCGCGCACTCCGGAGCATACAGAGACCTCCAAAGCATACCCCCCGGCGGCACGTGGAAAGAGAGTTTCTGGATTACGCCCAGCGGCTTCGAGTAACTAAGTGCAGTGGCCGCACTTCTGAAACGAGGGCTATACCCGGCGCGGACGCAGCAGGAACAGCCCGGCGCCCATCAGAATCACAGCCAGTCCCGCCAGTGCCCCAGCCGACAGCGCCGGCACCGTGGTTGGCGCGCCCGGAATGGTGAATAACAGCGCGTTGGCCATGATGCGCGCCCCATCGGTGGTGGCCAACCAAAGGTCCGCGCGCGCCGCATTCGAGGGTGGGAAAAAATTCAGGTCGACCCGCTGCCGCCCGCCGATGGTCCGCCGCGCGATCAGCGGCTTGCCGTTCGACCAGTTCACGACGCCCACCGCGGAACCGTTCAAACTCCCCGTCCCGTGAAAGGACGAGGTGCCCCCGTTCATGCTCGACACTCCGGTGAGTAACGGACTGCCCGCCTCTAGAATCGTGCCCATCGTCAGGACCGTTCCGGACGCCGAGGGGCCCGGCTCGATCGCATAATAATCCGCCGTATGGAACCTGCCTGACATGACGTTGGCCCCGATGGCGAAGACCGCCAACACCACGCCGCCGCCACCGTCGACATAGTCCGCCAGGTTATTGCCGAACGTCGTGGCGTCCGCATAACCCGGCTCGTCGCTGTACACGAGAACCGCGCTATAGTTCTTCAGTTGGGCCAGGGTCGGAGTGGTGGTCGAGATATTAATGATATCGACCGTGGAGAAGAAACCGGTCGCAAGCAGTTTGGCTTGCACATCCGAATTCCACGAGGCGGTCAGCGGCCCACCGAGCACCGCCACGGCCGGCGCCGCCATCGAGCAAATCGCCAGCGCGGTCAGTAGCAGGAGGAGCACAGTCAGTCTTCGCATGAGGGTGGCTTCAGCACCGAAAGTAACATGATCCACACCCCTCCGCAAGAATCGCGGCTGCGGCGCCTACCGGAAATTCTCCACCAGCATGAGATTGGTCTCGCTCTGGTCCACCCGCGGATAGAGGATATATTTCCCGTCCGGCGAAATCGAGTAAGCCGAATTGCCGCTCATCTCGCCGTTCTTCAGTCGCAGCACGACCGACGATTTCTTCGTCCCGAAGTCGAAGAACGAGACCACCGGAGTGCGCGAACTGCGCTCCCATTCGAGATAGTAGACGCCTTTCTTCACCGGCTGAATGCTGGTCCAGAGCATGTCATGCTCGGGAATGATCGCCTCTTCCGGCTCTCCACCGTCCGCCGCAACCCGCCAGATGCTGCGCCGCGAGCGAAAATAAACGAACTTGCCGTCCGCCGATTCGACCCCTTGCGCGGCGCCCCGCTGCCGGATCAGCGGCTCCGGATTGGAGCCATCCGCGCCCGCCCGCCACACCTCGCCCCGCATATCGAAGTAGATTCGCTTCCCGTCCCGGGACCAGGATCCGTTGCTTCCGCCCGCCACCACCCGCGTCGCTTTGCCGCCCGGCGCCGCCGGCATCGTGTAGAGATCCGGTCCGCGTTCCACACTCCCCGAAAACAGCAGCATCCTGCCGTCCGGCGACCAGCGCAGCCGCGCCACCCTCAGTCCGTTCAGATGCGTCAATTGAACGCGATTCGATCCGTCCGCGCCGCTCACCCATATCTCGTCCGACCCGGATTGATCCGAGACGTCCGCAATCGCCTTCCCATCCGGCGAATACGCCGGCCACGACTCCCGTCCGTTCGACCGCAGGATGGCGCGGTCCTCCGACTGCCCTTCCTCCAGCGATGACCGCCAGATCGCCGCCACCGAAGGGCTATCCGCATACACCACCCGGTTGCCCATCCGCGCCACCGCGGGATACTGCGCCTCGTGTCCCGCGATGATCAGGTCGTGCGGGCTGCCTCCGTAGATCGGAATGCGCCAGAGCCTCCAGCCGGGTCCGAACCGGTTCGCCGAGTACACCAGATCGCGCCCGTCCGGCATCCACGACATCCCGTGGATCGGCCGGTCGTCGAAGGTCAGCCGCCGCGTGCCGGCGCCGCGCACGTCGCAGAGATAGATGTCGGCGCCCTCGTTGCCCGAGGAACGCACGAACGCCAAAGTGCTTCCATCCGGCGCGACCACCGGCGACGAATCGCCCTCCGACCCCTCCGGCGGCTTGCTGATACGGGTCGCCGCGCCCCCGTCGATCGCCACAGTCGCGATGGCAGGCGGCGTCTCGCTCGTGTCCACCACCACCAGCGACTTTCCATCGCCGGTCCACGACACCGCCGGCAGTGGCTGCGACGCGTCCCCCACCGCCGGGAACTCCGCCACGTTCCGATCGTCTCCGCCCCCGGCTGACGTCACCACGTACTGCGCTCGCCCGTCCGCCAGGCGTAGGAACGCGATGCGATTGCCGTCCGGCGACCATGCCGGGCTCACATCGTTGCCATTACCGCTGGTCAATTGCCGCGGCGTATCCGCCGTCACCGCGCGCACGAAGATATGAAAGGCGTCGACCTTCGTCCCGCCCCGCGCGCTATACGCCAGCCGCTGTCCGTCGGGCGACCATGCCGGGTACGCCTTGGTGCCCGATTCGTTCGAAAGCGCCGTGCGCTTCGGTTCGACGCGCGGTCCCGTCACCAGGTGGCCGAGCAGCGTCACGACGCCGCCGACCGAGCAAAGGGCCAGCGCCAGCAGCACGGCCGGACGGCGGAGCAAACCAGATGTCATAGGCACCGTTATTATCGCAGGATGCGCGCCAGCCAACCTTCGACGATCCCGTTGCCCTTGGAAGGAAACCGGTGGCCGCCGTCGAGCAGATGGAATTCCACGTCCTTCACCCGAAGACGCAACCGCTCCGCATAATGTTCCGTAACCGCCGGCGGATAATACTCGTCTTCGCGCCGCGCAATGTGCAGCGCCGCCGCCTCCACCGGACGGTAATTCCCCGTTTCCCAGTCGCTCGGCACCGCGCCGCACAGTCCGATGACCCCGCGGACGGCCCCGGGCCATGTCGCCGCAAAACGATAGTTCAGCGACACGGATTGCGAGAACCCGACCAGGATCCGCCGCTCCGGCGGGATGCCGTAATCGCGCCCCGCTTCATTGAGGACGTGCAGGACCATCTCGTGATGCAGCCGGATCGATGCCGGCGCGTGCCGGTTCCCCACCCACCCGAACCCGACTTCGCCCGGCCGATCCGGTAAAAAGAACTGGTTCGGCCCCTCGAGGGCAGCCACGACGTGTTGCCTCCCCACCAGATGCTCCGTAAGTGGCAGCATCGATTCCGGCGTCTGTCCGAATCCGTGCAAGGTAAGCGCCAGCACGGCGGCGCCGTCGATCGGTTCCGGCGCCCTCACCAGGTAATGGCAATCCAGCCGCGTCGAAAACCCGCAATGTCGAACCGCATCCAGCATTCCCACCCGTTGTATCATGCCGTACCGGCGCTGACGACCCGCGCGGCCAAATCCCCGGCGCCCAGCGCCGTGTGCGAAACTGGCCTTTCATGCGCTTGTTGCCCCTGTTGGCCCTGCTCGCAGTCTGCCCCGCGGCGAATTCTCAAAGCGCACGCCTTCCCGCCAGGGAATCCCTGACCTATTCCATCGAGTGGCGCCTCATCACCGCCGGTAAAGCCCGGATGGATTGGACTTCCCTCCCCCGCGGCTGGGAAGCCAAACTGCACGTGGAGTCCGTCGGCCTGGTCTCCAAACTCTTCAAAGTGGACGATGAATATACCGCCCTGCTCAACCCGGCGCTCTGTATTCAGTCCTCGCAGTTGATCACCCGCGAAGCCAGCCGCCAACGCGACACCCGCATCAATTTCGACGCGGACGCGAAGAAGGCCACATACCTCGAGCGCGACCGCGTCAAGAACACGACCCTCCTCGCCCAGGAGACGGACATCCCGCCCTGCGTCCACGACGTGGTCGGCGGTCTCTATTTCCTGCGAACCCTGAGCCTCGAGCCCGGCCAGGCCGTGCATGTCCCGGTCAGCGACGGCAAACGCGCCGCCCAGGCCCGGATCGATGCCCAGCAACGGGAGGAAGTGAAGACTCCCGCCGGAACGTTTAAGACGATCCAGTACGAGCTCTTTCTCTTCAATAATGTGCTGTACCGGCGATCCGGCCATCTCTACATCTGGGTCACCGACGACGCCCGCCGCCTCCCCGTGCAGATTCGTGTGCGCCTTCAATTAGCCATCGGCACCATCACGCTGCAGCTCGAAAAATTCGAGTAGGGATTCACACCAAATTTGGTGCGATTGCCCCCTCTTCCGGCCGATTTGAAGGCCCATTGTGTTTTTCTTGCCACTGCCGCGCGTCCTGCGTGAACGGCCTCACCCATGCCGATTTGTGCGCATTCGATTGTGTCGTACGCTTGGCTTGCATGGGCCGATTCCTGATTTCCCCCGCCGATCTGAAGCAACGCCGGGAGCGCTGCCGGAAAGTGGTCGACTCCCTCTCCGGCTCGCAGCGCCAGCTCGTCACACGATGCAACGCCTGTGGCTCGGAGCACAATGCCGTCGTCGCCTATTCCGACCGCTACGGCTTCCCGCTCCGCACCGCCATGTGCACCGCCTGCGGCCTGCTCTATATGATGGACCGCTTCACCCAGGATGGTTACTCGGATTTCTACCGCGAAGGCGACTATCGCAAGATCACGTCCGCTTTCGCCGGCTCCGTCGCCACCATCGAGGACCTCCAGGCCGACCAGTCGCAGTACGCGAAGAATCTCACGCGCTTCCTCGACGGCCGGCTTCCCGACCGCAAGAATGTCCGCCTCCTCGACGTCGGCGGCAGTTCCGGCGAAGTCGCCCTCGAACTCGTGAATCGGCTCGGCGTCGATGGCACCGTCCTCGACCCCTCGCAGGAGGAGATCGAAGCGGCGCGCCGCCACGGACTCAAAGGGGTGGTCGGCTCAGCCGAAACCTGGGACACCGACGAACGCTTCGACATGGTGATGATGTGCCGCACCATCGAGCACCTCTTCGACCTCCGCGCCACCATGCAGAAAATCCGCCGCCTGCTCACCCCCGGCGGGCTCTTCTACTGCGATTTCCTCGATTACATGGAGCTCTGCCGCATGACCGGCCATCCGCAGACGGTCTCGAAGGTCGACCACTGTTACTGGCTCACCATGGATACGGCGCCGGCGCTATTCCGCGCCATGGGGTTCGAGGTCATCTCCCTGCACCTCGTCCCCAAACCGCAGTTCATCGGTCTTCTGCTGCGCGAATGCGTTCCGGTCGCCGCCGAGCCGATGGAATGGGGGCAAGTGCAGCCGATCCTGCGCGACCTCCAACACATCGTCGCCGAGTGGGGCCGCGAGCCGGAGCTCGCTGCCGGCTTACCCTCGCGCGTCCGCCGCAAGGTCTACCGCATGGCCAAAACCGCCGTCGGCAGGTAAGTCGCCTACCGGCGCCAGGCTCATACTGCATCGCCCAAGTGAGTCTTCCTCCTGCGATGAGGCTCTCCAACCCTCTATTGCCATCCCCGGCCGACTGGGACTGAGAACAAACATTCGAATCCGGTTGCATCGCCCAAGAGTCCTACTGTATTATCTCAATAGGACTCTTGCTGCGGAATGTTCTTCAAGCCCAATATATCGGCGCCGGCTCCGATCTACCTTCAGCTAATGGAGCAGGTTCGGCACGCGGTGGAAGTCGGGGCCCTCAAGCCCGGCGATCAACTGCCCGGCATCCGCCATCTGGCCGAAACCCTGGTGATCAATCCCAACACCGTAGCGAAGGCGTACCGGGAACTGGAGCATGAAGGGACCATCGAAGTGCGGCATGGATCGGGCGCTTTTGTCCGGGGCATGAATTCTACCGGCAGGGTGCAGGCCGCCGTGCCGCTTGTGAACGCCCTGATTGACAAACTGAAGTCTCGGGGCTTATCGGATCATGAGATCCGTCGCCTATTTGAATCGGCTCTGATGCGGCAGGAAGCGCCAGCGAGGATTGGATGACTGAGCTACTGATCGAGACCCACTCCTTGACGAAGAAATACGGAGATATTGAAGCCGTCCGGTCGTTGAACTTGCAGGTGCCTGCAGGCTCCATCTGTGGCTTTCTAGGGAAGAACGGATCCGGCAAATCCACCACGATAAAGATGTTGCTGGGAATGACATGGCCCAACGCTGGCAGTGCCACGGTGCTCGGTCAGTCGATTCGGAACGCTCAGGCCAGTGTGCAGGTTCGACGACGCATTGGCTTCGTAAGCGAGGACAAGCGCCTGTATCACTACATGACCGTGGAACAGATGATTCGTTTCACGCGCTCTTTCTTCCCGAGGTGGCGCGGCGACATCGAACAACAGCTCCTGCGGCAGTTTCAGTTGCCGGTCCAGCGAAAAACCGGGGACCTTTCCAAGGGCATGCGCGCCAAGTTGGCGCTCCTGTTGGCGCTGTGTCGCGATGCCGAGCTCTTGATCCTCGATGAACCCACTGAGGGGCTCGATCCGGTCGCCACGGAAGAGATTCTCCAGTTGCTCACGAAAATGGCTGCGAATGGAACCTCCATCTTTTTTTCCTCGCACCAGATCGTCGAAGTAGAGCAGATTGCCGACCGCATCGCGATCATCAACGACGGCTCCCTGGTGGTTCAGGAATCGCTGGATCATCTCAAGGAGCGATATCGCCGCATCCAGCTGTTATTCGATCGGGATGCGCCGCGGAAGTCGTTGGAGATTCCTGGAATCGAGGCGGCGCACGCGGACGGACGGGCCATTTCCCTGCTGGCGAGCTCGAACATCGATGAGATCGTCAGGATCGCCAGGTCCCTGGACGCGGTGTCGGTGGAGGTGACTGGCGTAAACCTGAAGGAGATCTTTCTCGAATGCGTGCGCGCGAACTGAAAATGCTCCTGTACAAGTCGTGGCTGGAGACCCGTTGGGGCTTCATTTTGGCGCTTTCGATGCTTCTGATCTTCTCGTTCTGGAGCGTCTTGCGATATCCGGATGCGGTCAGAAGCGGCCTTCGGGATGTGCAACTGCACAACCACCCCAATGCTGCTCTCAGAGGCATCGCCACGTACACGCAAGTGGAAATCTTCGAGAAGTTGACACTGCTCTGGACCATGTTTTCGGTGATGCTCGGTACGGGCGGTCTGCTGAAGGAAAAACTTCTTGGAACGGCGCCGTTCCTGCTGTCGCTACCCACCAGCCGGAGGCGCTTGCTTGCCGTGCGCTGTGCTGTGAGTGTTTTTCAGGCCACAGTATTGGCCTTGGCTGCCTATGCGGTCGTTCCGCTGACGTTTCCGCTGGTGCACCAAAGCTACTCACTCCATGCGGCGCTTCGGTACGGCTCGATTCTCGCGGTTTCCGGTGTTTCTTTTGTGGTCTACGGAATTCTGATCTCGGTGGTTCTCGAGGGCAGTAGTTGGCCGGGGATCATCGGCGCAACCACGGCATTCCTTTGTCTCGTCGGGGGTCAACTGACGCCGGCATTTAGCAGATACGCGCCGCTGCCGGTCCTTTCCGGAGAAAGCTATTTCAAGTTCGGCGTAGTCCCATGGATGGGGATGTCGATCAGCTTGGTGATTGCGTCGTTCACGCTCGTGTTTGCGCTATGGATCGTGAAGTGGCAGGACTTTTAGGAGGAACACGATGCTGTGGTACAAAGCATGGCACGAAACCAAGAGCCGTTTCTCCTATACTTTGACCGGCATGCTGCTGGTATGCGGCCTGTTCGTTCTCAGCTATGAATCCTGGCATGTTGACCCGGCGCGCGTGAACTTCAGAGGCTTCATCTGGCACGCGTTGTATTTCCGTTTTTTCCAGGCGGCTTGGGTTTTTTCGACGCTGTTTCTGGCGCTTGGCGGTCTCCCGGCCGAGCGGCACGAGGGTACCGCGCTGTTTACCATGTCTCTTCCCGCCCGCCGGTGGCGGATGCTGCTGGTGAGGGCGGCCGTATGTGCCGGAGAAGCAATTCTAGCTGCGATGGTGCCGGCTATCTCGATCTCGGGGTTCTCTCTTCTGGTCGGCCGCAGCTATCCTGTCATCCAAAGTCTGGAGTTTGCCCTCCTGCTGACAACCGGTGGAATGGTGTTCTTCAGCTTCGGCATCTTGCTTTCCGCATTCCTGGGCGGTGGCTGGGCTCCGGTTGCCGTCGGCGTTCCAGTCATCGCTGCGATCTATACCGGTACGCGGTCGAGCGAAGCGTTGCGCGCCTACAATCCGCAGGACCTGTTCAGTGGCGCCGCCACGGTGCAGGCGCCGGCGTGGGCGCTTGCGGCGCCTTTACCTTGGAGTGCGATCGGCGTCAGCATCGGAGTGGCACTGGCGCTCCTGTTGGTTTCGATCGCGATTACAGAGAGGCTGGAGTTCTGAGACCGCGTTCCGGCGGATAACACGCAGGGCAAGGAGCTTCTGGGACCCGCGATGAATCCGGCATGGCCGAAAACGATCGGCTTCCGGCCATGGTCGAGTGACGGCGTGAAATGCCTCCGGAATCCAGATATGCTGCGAATCGCCAAGCGGTATAATAGCCACCGTGCAAGGTCATTTTGGAGCACCCCAAATTCTGTTTGCACTGTGTGCCTCAATGGTTGTATTTAGGCCCGCATGGAAGGCCCGCATTCAGAGTGGACCTCTGTCAGCGGTTATCGGCATTTCCACAATACTACTCGTCATGGGCTACATGGCTGCCGCCGGAATCAGCTACCGCTGAATCCTGTCCACACACTGCACCGCGACCGTCGCTAGGTGATATTGCCATTTCTCTTCTCAACCGGCGCGCCCGCACGCAGGTTGATGTTCGGGTCAGTTTCCGGCGCCATGGGCCCGCGATTGAGCAGAAGCGCATGCTTCGTTTTCCGCCACAAAAACCGCGAGCGTGTCGTGGAACCCCACAATTACGGGATTCACAAAGAGGGCATCGGGCTTTTCGGGTACTAAGTGGCCGGATCGAGCAGCGAGGAACTTGGAACAACGAGTGGCATGCCTTGACACTCTCCTTACCCAATTGGCAAAGTAGTCTCAGCGCACACCTTCGGAAGGGTCTCATCGAAGGCGGTTGCCTGCGCGGTGCCGTCCGGCGCATCCACGAGTAACCTCATGCGGATATCGAATCTCTTCACCTCCCGGCCGGTCTGCCCACGCTGGCCCATACTCCTGATCGTAACGACTGCGCTCTGTCAAGGTCAGGTGACCATTACGGAATACCCCCTCCCGACGCCAAGTGTGCTTCCCTTTGACATCACCACCGGCTCCGACGGCGCTCTCTGGTTTACTGAAGATACTTCAGGAACCAACATCGGCAGGATCACAACTTCTGGCTCAATCACAGAATTCCGGTCCGGCACAGTTGGGAACACGACCTGGATTACCAGCGGGCCGGACGGGGCGCTGTGGTTCAGTCAGGTCTTCTCGAACATTGGGCGGATCACTACGACAGGTTCCTTAAGCACCACCCCACCCTCAGGAACCACCGGGATCACTACCGGTCCTGACGGCGCCATGTGGTTTGCTGGGTACAACTCCGGTGGGAACACGATTGGGCGGCTGACGAATGGTGGCGGTGTGACAAGTTTCTTCACACCAACTCCGAACAGCAACCCCGTCGGGATCGTTACCGGTCCTGACGGAGCGCTCTGGTTCACGGAGGCCGGAGCCAACAGGATCGGCAGGGTGACAACATCTGGAGTGTTTACCGAATTTCCAACGAGTACGTCGCCTTATGAGATAACCGTCGGACCTGACGGTGCTCTATGGTTCACGGCGTACAACAGGATTGGCCGGATTATGACTTCCGGCTCACTAACGGAATTTCCACTCACCACCTTGCCTCTGTTTATCACTACCGGAGCGGATGGCGCACTGTGGTTCACGGAGCCCGGGGCGAATAGAATTGGGCGAATCACGACGAGCGGTATCGTTTCTGAATACGCTACTCCTACTGCCAACTCGAGCCCGGCAGGGATTACCTCGGGACCGGACGGAGCCTTATGGTTCACCGAAGAGGTCGGCAACAAGATCGGCCGGCTCGCACTGACATCAACGCCGGCTTCGATTCCAACCCTCTCCGCCTGGGTTTTCGGCTGCTTGGCTACACTGTTAGCAGTGGTTGCGGTGTGGAGTTTTAGACCGGCTCGGTCCACTTAGGGCGGCGCCTGCGTTTCCCGCGGGAGTCTGACTGCGGCCATGACCATGCTCGGATATGATTCCGGCACACACTCGAAGACATGCCGGCGGCCTACTGCGACTTGGCCCTCCTCAGAGCTGCGGAGACGTAATACAGCGAAGGCGAGAGCAAGAACAGCAGGAAAGTCGAGGGTTCCGGCGCCACAGTGGCGGAAAAGGCGATGGGGAGCTCCGTTGATGAGCCGGAACCGGGCATCGAGTCAAACTCGAGATACCCAGGCGTTGGCAGGAAATCTGCGTAGAAAGGGTTCGCGTACGAGCCGTCAGCGAGCGCAAAGCCGAAACCTGCTTCTGTCAACTGCGCCAGGAGACCCGCGATCACTACGTTGTCCACGGCAAATGGTTCGTTGCCGGGAATCCATGTTCCGGTCGGCTGCAGCGCGGTAATGACCTGGCCATTGCGAACTCCGGTTATGCCGATTATGGAATAACCCCCCTGTCCGTCGGGGCTGTCCAGTGTCGTAAACGTGCCGCTCGCGAAAATGCCGTTACCGGAATAGCCCCAAGTCCACACGATGGAAGCGTGTGCGGCGCCCGGGAACGCTGCGATACCGATCAAGAGTCCCGTCGTGAGAATCGTGATGGAGTGACGCATGGGAGTCGTTCAGGGCTCTACGGATTGATCCGGATGGTCCCCATCATACCCGAGTCCTCGTGAAACAGGATATGGCAATGGTACACAAAAACGCCGGCTATGTTTGGCGTAAAAACCATCTTTAACTTGACCTGTCCGGGTGTTCCCGGCGTTCCGTCCGGGTTGACGCTGGCATTTGGGACATGAATCACGTCCAACAGCGGCTGCGCCCTGGAAGTCGCAGCATTGGCGAATTCCTGCCGGAAGTGGAGCTGATGAATGTGGAACGCGTGCGCTTCAACGGTGTAGTTCTGTATCGTCCATTCCTCCACATGAATGGCTTCTCCCTTCAAGTTAATCGTGATGTTTGGCGTTGTTGCGTTCATGTCGAAGGGCGCGATGGTCACCTTGCCGGGGTCGACGTCGGGGCCCGCGATCTCGGTGATATAAAAGTCAGGCGTGCCATTCGGATTCGTTGCATCCGGAGGATATTCGGTGAACGCGAACGTCCGCTGGACGGTGGCGGGTTGATCGTACGGCGCATTAAACCCTGCCAATCCCGAGGGCCAGTTCCGGCCCGACGGGGGCGCCGCGGCATTCGATGGATCGGTCACGAAGCGCACGACCGTCCGCCCCGGGTTCGCATCTCCGACGCATCCGGTGTCAAAGGGATCCGACGTCAGGTAGATCTTGTGGTTGCGTTCTGGAGCCGTGAGCACGAATTCAACTCGCCCGCCGGGCGGAACGATGAGGGAGGCAGCCGGATTATGCGTGGCGATGGTGCGGAAGCCGTGCGCATCCATAATGGGCGCCCCGTCGCGGGCGACGATCTGCAGAGGCAATCGCAGCGTATTGCCGCTTGGCGCGGCATCGACAAGCGCCGGCAGGAAATAGGCGTCGGCGCTCGCGTTCAGAAGCCGGATCAGGCGCTGCTCGCGCGGCGACATGGAGATCACCGGCAGCATGGTGTCTTCGACCTGACCCTCTCGCACAGGCTGCCCATTGATCGAAATGTTCTCAAACAGGACCGGAGGCTGCGAAGGATCGCAGGCCACTTGATCCACCTGATTAATCTTCGGATCCACAGTGATTCCCGGCGAGGAAACGAGCGCGTGACTGACGGCAGGCGCTGCGGCGCCCCTCCGGAAACCCGAACGCATGTGCCGCCCAGCCAAGGCGTTCCTCGAGGCCATTGAATCGGCTTGTGCGCCCGGCGTCTGACTCGCGGCATGATCGCGAACAATGAGAATTTGATCGGCGATGCCGGCCGCGGCGCGGCGGTCATCCTGGGCATCCTCGACGACGATCGCGCCTGACAGTCCCATCATCGCCTGCGGTTCGGTCTCTCCATGGAAATGGGGATGATACCAATAGAGTCCGGGTAGGTGATCTGCCGGAATCTTGAAATCGTAGGTCCATTGATTCGAACCGTGACCCGCTTTCGCCATCGCAGGGGGCACAATCTGCGTTTTGATGACCTCGTCCTGGTGAAGCGCCGGTGAGACCGAAAGGCCGTGGGTATGGACGTTGGTGATTCCCGTCGCGCTCATCGGCACATTGGGAATGACTGGGTAGTAGCCGTTAGCCGCGCTTCCTCCTGTAGCTGTTGATGGCATGGGGTGTGAGTGCATGCCGCTCATCGCCATGGAGGGCGGATCTACCGGTTGCTTGGCATCGGTTCGGTCTCCGCAGGAGCCGCCTCCGAAGTAGAAGTTGATGAAACACGGGTCGCTGATCTGACTCGTGAGGTTCACGATCAACTCGTCGCCGGGACGAACCCGGATGACGGGGGCTTGGGCCACACCTTGCCAGACGAAGCAAAGCAGGAATCCCTCCTGCTGTACCGTCAGGTTGATCGTTGTGATGGCGCCGGTTCGCGGCGCTTCAGGGGGCGGCACGAAGCGGCCCTGTTCCGGGGCTCCGCAGGGATGAGCCGCAGTCGAGGTTTGCGCTTGAGCCATCAACGGGTACAGGCACAATATCGCGAAGGCGCAGGACCACAAGTGGCGGCATGTGGCCCCTTTGTCGTGAGGTAAGAGCATGATTGTTCCTCAGATGGATCTTGCTCATTATAGGCGCGACTTGTGTGCGCGGCGATGCCGTTGAGGCCTAAGGCAGCGCGACCGTCGCGGCGAACAGGTCGTATTCAGGAACGCGGTCCGCGCCACGCGCGCTTTTCGCGCCAGCCCCGGTTTCTAGTGGACAGACTACCAGAACACTAGTAGACTCTCTCCTAGGATGCCGCAACACAACCGTCTGCAACTTCTGCCTGGAACGCTGGAGATGCTAGTGCTCCAGACGCTGGTTTTTGGACGCCGGCATGGACATGGGATCGCCACGACCATCCAGCGGACATCGGACGAGCTGCTACTGGTGGACCATGGCTCGCTATACCCTGCCCTCCAGCGGCTGGAGCGAGCGGGGCTGATCACGTCCGAGTGGGGCGCCTCCGACAACAATCGCCGCGCGCGCTATTACAGGCTTACACGAGCAGGGCGGAAGAAGCTGGCAGACGAGACGGGCAGGTGGGAGCAGATCGTGCGCGCAGTCAAGGGTGTTCTGCAGGCGCGGCCCGAGGAGGAGCAAGCATGAGGTGGTTCGGCAGACCCGATCACGAATACCGCGAAGAGCTGGAAGCGCATATTCAAATGGAATTGAGGGAGAACCTCGATCGCGGCATGACTCCTGACAACGCGAGGCGGGCAGCGCTCCGGACATTCGGGAACGCGCTAACGGTCCGCGAAGACCTCAACGAGGCGCGCCCGCTCCGCTTCTGGCAAACGGTTTATCAAGATATTCGGTATGGGGCGCGGTTGCTGAAACGCAGCCCAGGCCTGACTGCAACGGTTGTGCTCACGCTTGCATTGGGCATCGGAGCCAACGCGGCGATCTTCAGCCTGGTAGAGGCAGTCCTGCTGCGCATGCTGCCGGTGCGCGACCCGCACTCGCTGGTCATCGTGCGAGCGCTCACGCGCCAGGGTGCGCGGGATTGGTTCTCCCACACCGACTACGAATGGTTGAGAGATCACAACCGCGTGTTTTCCGGCGTGGCCGCTTCCGCCGTCTGGAAGTTGAACCTCGACGCGGATGATCACAAAGAGCGGGTTACAGCCGAGCTCGTCTCGGGCAACTACTTTTCACTATTCGGCGTGGAACCGGCGGCGGGTCGCATGATCGCAATCGAAGACGACCGCCAGAGCCGCGCCGTCGCGGTCCTCAGCTTTGCATACTGGCAACGCGCCTTTGGCGGACGCGACGATGCGCTCGGCAAAGAACTGCGCCTGGAAAAGACTTCGCTCGCAATCGTCGGCGTGGCGCCGCGAGGATTCAACGGCGAATTCTCCGGCGACCCCCCTGATTTCTGGCTGCCTCTGGCAGCGCAGCCGGCGATCTCCGGCCCCGGGCGCTCGTCTCTCCACACCCGGAACCAGAGTTGGTTGGGAATATTGGGCCGTCTGCGCCCGGGGATGACTGCCGCACAAGCACAGGCGGGAATGCGGCCCCTCCTGGAATCCCTGCGTGCGGACCTGCATGTGGACGCCCAAAATGATTACCTCGGAGCGATTGGGATCGAGCCCGGAGGCGGCGGCATCTCCGGCCTGCGCGACTATTATGCGCGGCCGTTGCGCGTGCTGATGGCGCTTGTGGCCGTCGTGCTGCTGATCGCGTGCGCAAACGTTGCAAATCTGCTGCTCGCGCGGTCGGCCGCGCGGCGGCGCGAATTCGCCGTGCGACTCGCGATCGGCGCGGGATGCGCCCGGCTGGTGCGGCAACTGTTGACGGAGTCCTTTCTGCTTGCGGCGATGGCGTGCGTTGCAGGCCTGGCTATCGCCCGCGGCATCGTAAGGGTGTTGCTGGCGGTCTCGGAGGTAAAAGGCCTGGAAGTCCACTTGAACCTGACGGTGCTCGCATTCACTGTGACCGTATCCTGCGCGGCCGCGGTGGCCTTCGGATTGGCTCCAGCACTACAGGGCAAGCGCGTGGATCCCTGGACCACGCTGAAGGAGGGGAAAATGGCGGGCGGCGCCGGGCGCCGCTTCAGCCCCTCGCGCCTGCTAGTGGTCGCGCAAACAGCGCTCTCGCTTGTGCTGCTGATCGCCTCTGGACTGCTACTGCGAACTTTTCTGAATCTTAAAGCGGTCAGCCCTGGTTTCGATGAACAGGTAGTGGAAGCGAAGCTCGACGTGTCGCTGGCTTCGGGAAATGGCGTTGCGCTGGGCAACGAGCTGATGGAGCGGCTTTCCTCCGTCTCTGGAGTAGACATGGTGAGCTTCTCCCAATTCGGCTTCGGTCAAGGCGCCTCCCGCATTTGCTGCATCGCGCCGGAGGGATACGTGCCGCACGCCAATGAGGACAAAAACGTGCGCATCCAGCCCGTAAGTCCCGAGTACTTTCGTGCTTTGAGCATCCCGCTCCTCGCCGGGCGTCCGTTCGCGACAACGGACCGGTCCGGCGCTCCCCGCGTGGCGGTCATCAACGAGACAGTGGCGCACTACTATTTCCGCGGTGTCAACCCGGTGGGCAAACGGTTCTCCTGGTGGCCGACGGAGCCCAAGAACATCGAGATTGTCGGCGTGGTAAAGGATGCCAAGTACGACAACCTCAGGCAGGATACCCCGCGCCTGGTGTACCTTCCAGCCCTGCAGAACGGATCGGTCCCGAACTTCGTGCAGATTCGCGGGATGACGCGCAGCGGGCGCCCGCTTGCCGCTCTCATCGGAGATTGCCGGGCTGTGATTCGCGCCGTCAATCCGAATATTCGGATCGCCTCTTTCGAGCCCTTGGCTGCCGCAGTGAACCGGACTTTGGCCCCGGACCGGCTGGTGAGCTGGCTCTCGGCGGGATTTGGGCTCCTGGCGACACTGTTGACCTCGATCGGTCTGTACGGGATTCTGGCCTACGCCGTCGCCCGGCGAACCTCAGAGTTCGGTATTCGCATGGCATTGGGAGCCGGGCGACGGGCCATCCTGCAAATGGTCATGAAAGAAGCTCTGGTGCTGGTGTGTATCGGCTCGATGGCAGGGCTTGTGGCAGCAGTTTCGTTTAGCCATCTGGTCGCGAAGCTGCTGTTTGGCGTTCAACCGCGCGATATCGTGACATTCGCCGCAGCGCCGGTGACTTTGATACTTGTGGCGGCTGCTGCCAGCTATGGCCCCGCCCGTCGCGCCACTGCAGTCGAGCCCGTGACTGCGCTGAGATACGAATAGCGGCCGGCTTTGACGGCAAGAACTGAGTCCTCCGTGGTTAGATAACGAGTGTCCCCAAGCCGATATCGATGCTGACTCGATGCCCGGCAGAATCATTGTCAGCGTGTCAACGCTGATCGGCCGCCTCGCCCGATCGCCTTCCTTGATTCGCCGTACTCGCTGCTGCACACCCGGCGAATCCAGCGCCTCGATTGGAATCTGCCAAGGTGCATATGGAACGATCCAGCCGCTAGGCTGCGACACGCCGGAATTCCAGGGAGGCCTTGGCGCGTGCGCCGAAGGCTTCGAATTCGCCTACCTGGCGCCCGGCTCATACTGCATCGCCCCGGCGAGGTTCCCTTCCGTGTCGTTGAAGTAGCAGCCTGTCCCGACCGTCGGAATGTGGAACTTCGCCATCGCGATTTTTCCGCCCTGCGCCTGGATCGCCCGGATAGTCTCGTCGATGTCATCCACGGAGATTGAACACTCGAACCCTCTCATCCCCGTTCCCGAAAGGGGCTCATGCCGCCCTTGCAGCGCGCCCATAATCCCCGGGTCTTGCTCGTTTCCCGTGTGAATGAGGTAGAAACCGGGCGGCCCCCACGGCTCGAATTTCCACCGGAACACCCCCTCGTAGAAACGCCGCGCGCGGTCGATATCGTCGGCGTGAATCGAAAAGAACGACACGTTATTCGCCATGCAGCGAGCATACGCGAATGACCCGGGAGCGGTCTTGCGCTACATTGACAAAGAATGTCGTCAGCGCGCCAACCGCCGAAGATTACGGCCGAACAGGAGCCATTCCTCGTCGCGCGCACGTACACGGCGGTCTTCAGCAGCGGTTTCGAAGGCCCCGAGCATAGCCACCCATGGCGCCAGCTCCTCTATGCAGTCACCGGCGCCATGACCGTCACCGCCGGTTCCTCGACCTGGCTGATCCCACCCGGCAAGGCTGTCTTTATCCCGGCCGGGCGCCGCCACTCCATCCGCATGTGGGGCGACGTGGACATGCGCACTCTCTATCTGCGCGACCCCGCTCTCCCCGGCGAAGCGTGCCGCGTCCTGTCCGTGACGCCCCTCCTGCGGGAGTTGATCCTGCGCGTGGTGGACCTGGTGGCGCTCGACTCCCGTATCGAAGAGCACAGGCGTCTCCTCGCCGTGCTTGTCGACGAAATGAATGCCGTGCCCGAGACTCCCCTGTTGCTGCCCATGCCCGGGGACCCGCGCGCCGCGGCCATCGCCCGCGACGTTCTCACCAATCCTGCCGGCCAGGAAAGCCTCGATTCCCTGGCGCGCCGCCACGGCGCCGGCCGCCGCACCGTCGAGCGTGTCTTTCGCGCCGAAACCGGGATCAGCTTCGGCCTCTGGCAGCAGAAAGCCCGCATGCTCACAGCCGTCCGCCTGTTAGCCGAAGGCCGCTCGGTGACCGAAGCCGGGATGGACACCGGCTACACCAGTCTCAGCGCCTTCATCGCCGCCTTCAAACGCACCTTCGGCCACACGCCCGGCCGGTTATGACACCAACGATCCCCTTGCGTGTCCTCTTTTGGCGCCACTCGTGCATCGTTTCCGAATCATGCCCGAGAAGCGAACCATCGCCAGAGCACGCCAGGACGCCCGCGAAGGGAAGTCTCCGTCCACTCAGGCGGGCGAATTCGTGCGCGAAGAAATCGACCACATCCGCGCAGGTAAACATGGCGCCCGATCCGCCAAACAGGCGATCGCCATCGGCCTCTCGAAGGCCCGGCGCGCCGGAGTCAAACTGCCGCCGCCCAAACCGGGCGCCGCTTCCGAACAAACCCGCGAGCAGGCCAAACGGGACCTGAAGAAGGCCCACAAGCCCGTCTCCGCCAAACGCTCCCGCTCCGCCGAGACCGCCTTGAAACGCGAGAGCCGCGGTGCCGTTTCGAAACAAGCCCTCTCGAAGCAGGCGAAGAGCGCCGCGAGAGCAAGGAAGAAGAGAGCTTCGAAATAGCTGTTAGCGATCGCATAAAAAACGTAGAAACCTGAACATCCGTCGCCAGCCGCCGGTCTCGATCCAGCGGCTCTCGAAACCGCACATCGGACGGTGGCAGAGTGAGGGCCCCTGGTCACAACCGAACCATGATGCGTCACGCTCCGCTCTTCGCCGTTCCCGATATGCCCGCTGACTTCGGCGCTTGCGAAAATTGACCATTCATGTTGTGCACAACATAAATGGCAGTAGCGCTTGGCTGAAGTGACCCCCTCCAAGATCAGGATCTGGAACAGGACCGAGATCAGTGGTGTCATCCACGCCGAAGGCGGTGCATGAATTGAAAGGAGAGGGACGGGCGATATCATCCACGCCGAAAGGCGTGCGTGTTGTTTTTCCATCATCCGCGCCAGGCGCCAGCGCATCCGAGGCCGGCGGGCTTGCCGTTGTCGTTTGCCAGAAAAGGCTTGCATCCCAATAACGGACGTAGTAGATTAACGAACATACGTAGTTGAATGCTATGGCACTCCCAAAGCTAACGAAGCTGGAACTTCAGATCATGGAAGCCCTGTGGACTAGCGGACCGTGTTCGGTCAGGGAGATTCAAGAGTCGTTTCCCGCCAAGAAAAGGCCTGCGTACACCACAGTCCAAACGACCGTCTACCGCTTAGAGGCCAAGAAAGTGTTGCGCCGCACCCGCAAGATTGCTACGGCACTCATTTTTGAGGCTGCCGTCTCCCGTGAGGCCGCGCAGCGTAGGCTCGTTGACGAGTTGCTGGGCCTGTTCGGCGGGCGCAGCCGGCCGATTATGGCGCACTTGGTTGAATCCGGCACGCTGACGCTTGAGGATGTGCGAGAGGCGGAGAGGACACTACTGAAGCTCGCCGGAGAGGAGAAAGAGAAGTGAATCCAGCCTACCTATCACCGCTTGCCAATCATCTGTGGCAGTCCAGCCTGTTTGCGGGAACCGCGGCGCTGCTGACGCTGGCACTGGGAAACAATTGCGCGCGCGTGCGCCACTGGGTATGGCTCCTGGCCTCGTGGAAGTTTCTGATCCCGTTCTCTGTTCTCATATCGTTGGGCGGTCAGATCCATTGGCGGACCGCTCCGCAAACAACCCAGTCGAGCTTATCCGTTGTAATCGATGAGGTAAGTCAGCCATTTATGATCACTGCGGCTCCGCCGGTATCGATGTCGGCAGAGCGGTCGGCCACCAGTCCTATTCCGGCAGTTCTGTGGACCATCTGGGCATGCGGATTCCTCAGCATCAGTTGTTCGTGGTGGATTCGTTGGCGGCGTATCCGTGCTGCCGTTCGCGGCGGTTCGCCGGTGTATCTCGAAGTGCCGATCACGGCCGTGTCTTCTCCAACGCTCTTGGAACCGGGTATTTTTGGTGTTTTCCGGCCGGTCATTCTGTTGCCGGAAGGCATCCTCAACCGGCTGACGGCGGCGCAGCTAAAGGGCGTCATCGCTCATGAGCTCTGCCATGTTTACCACCGGGACAATCTGATGGCTGCGATTCACATGTTCGTGGAAACAGTCTTCTGGTTCCATCCTCTGGTGTGGTGGATCGGGAAGCGAATGGTGGAGGAACGGGAACGCGCCTGCGACGAAGAGGTTTTGCGGCTGGGCAATGAACCTCGGGGCTACGCGGAAGCGATTCTCACTGTGTGCAAGGCCTACGTGGAATCGCCGGTGATCTGCGTCTCCGGCGTGGGTGGGGCTAATCTCAGGAAGCGCATCGCAGCGATTATGAGCAGACGCGCGATACACAGACTGAGCTTTCGGAAAAAAGCAGCACTTGCAGCGACGGGCGCGGCATCTCTCCTACTGCCGATCGCGATTGGCATGCAGAGCCAATTAGTGGACCCTCAGTCACGCTCCGGCCTGGCATCCTCTGCTACAATCCGGCCGACGTTCGAAGTAGCGGCGATCAAAACTTGCAAGGAGGCTGGTGGCCCAATTCGCAGCCGGGAAGGTGCGGGAAGTCAAATCGTGTCTCCAGGCGTGATGGATCTACCTTGTCAATCAGTAAGATCTCTCATCCAGATAGCATACGTCCGAGCAGATTTCCGAGCCAACGGTGGGACGACAAGTCTGCAACTTCAAGGAGGCCCATCTTGGATCGATTCCGAGCGTTACCAGATCACCGCAAAAGCGCAAAATGCCGTGGGTGTTCGGGTAATGGAAGGACCCATGCTGCAGGCGCTTCTGGAAGAGCGCTTTCACCTGAAAACTCATCGCGAGACACGGGAGGCGCAGGTGTATGCTCTGACAGTGGCCAAAGGCGGCCTCAAGATCAAACCGGCGAAACCGGGAGGTTGCATACCGAAGGACCCCGATGAAGAGCCGCCCGTGAGTGCCAATCCCCGCGAGAGGCCTTTTTGCGGTGACCTAACAGTGTCAATGGGCATGCGCAGGATCAAGTATGACGTTGCCGGCGGCTCCATCAGGCAACTCGCACAGAACCTCGGCGCAGCAAGACTAGACCGTCCTGCAATCGATCGCACCGGCATCACGGAGACGTTTGATTTTCATCTGGAGTTTGCACCCGAAGGGGCAGATCTTTCAGGCGAGAATACACCACCGTCGATCTTTTCTGTGCTTGCGGGACTCGGGCTGAAACTCGAACCGGCGAGAGGTCCCCGCGAGCTCCTCCTGATTGATCACGTGGAAAAGCCCTCCGAGAATTAACATGGTCATTCTTGCGGAGCACTGAAGCCCGCTGACGCCGGCAGTGGGCCTGCCGCCCGCCTGCCGACGCTTGGTAACGACGCGCGGAACATAGCGTTGTGGGTCGGATCGTCGCACCTCCACAGGTGTAAGGCCTCCCCCGATACGCCAGGGCTCTGTTGATCGGACGGACTACGCGCCTCCGGCACGGATGATGTTGCCAAGCCGGCAGAGGTCCCAAAACCTCCGTTTTTCGGTGATCGCCAACCATAGCCGCTCATCGCTTCCGGATCGACGCCAATGCAGCGAGGGCGCGCCGCCGCGCCTCCCCATGCTCCACGACTGGAGGCGCGCACGCCGGCGCCCACCGCCGCACATAGTCGCCTCGAGGATCGAACTTGGCCGCCTGAATCGCCGGATTGAATATCCGGAAGTACGGCGCCGCATCCGCCCCGCAGCCCGCGACCCATTGCCAGCCGAGCGTATTATTCGCCAGGTCCGCATCCACCAGCGTGTCCCAAAACCAGGCAGCGCCCTCCTGCCAACTCGTCAGCAGATGCTTTACCAGGAATGACGCGGCCACCATCCGCACGCGATTGTGCATCCAGCCGGTTCGCCACAACTCGCGCATCCCGGCGTCGACCAGCGGGTAGCCCGTTTTGCCGCGCTGCCACAGCCGGAGCAATCCGGCGTCTCGCTTCCACGGGAAGGCGCCGAATTCGCCGCGGAGGGGCCTTTCCGGCGATTCCGGAAAATGAAACAGCAGGTGATAGGCAAACTCCCGCCAGACGATCTGCCTCAGATAAGCGTAGCTCCCCGCAGGGACGGCGCGCCAGACTTGCGCCGGACTGACCTCTCCGAAATGCAGGTGCGGCGAAAGCCGCGATGTGCCGGCCATGTCCGGACGGTCGCGATTCCCTCCATAACCGGTCAGCGCTTCGCTCTGAAAGCGATCGAGCTGCTTTCTGGCGCCGGCTTCCCCAGGCTGCCAGACCTCCCGAAACCCGCTGGCCCAATCGATCACTGGCTCCAACGGAAGCTCCGCAATCGGCAGGGAGGACGGCCAGTGGTCGGGCGCGCGCAGCCGTTTGGACGCGTCTTTCGCCGGAGCCGCCACTGCCCGGCTGAGACAGGCGCGCCAGAACGCCGTGAATACGCGGAATGGTTCGCCGGCTTGGTTTGAAATCGTCCAGGGCTCAAACAACAGGCTGCCGTTAAAGCTCTCGGCGCGGATTCCCATCCGCCGCAAATCCGCCTTCACCTGTCGATCGCGGGCGACGGCGGCCGGTTCATACCGGCGATTCCAGAAGACCGCCTCCGCCCCCGTATCCGCGGCCAGCCGCTGCAACGCGTCCGTTGTCGGGCCCACCCGCACGATCAGCCGCGAGCCGCGCTTCTCCAACCCGGCGCCGAGCGCCGCCAGAGATCGCCCCAGCCACCATCGCGACGCCGCCCCCGGCGGCCACCCTCCTTCTTCATCGGGCGCCCAGATGTATACCGGAACGATTGGCGCGCCGCGCTCCATTGCCGCCGCCAGAGCCGGATTGTCCGACAACCGGAGATCCTGCCGGAACCAAACCAGAGACGGCGCAGTTGCCCCCATCTAAACCAGGATAGTCCGCGCGCCGCTACGCGCCCAGTACCGGGCCGTTACCCGATGGCTCCGAAGCGAAGGGCGCCGCGGCCCCCGGGACCGATTCCCATACCACCGCCGACCCCTGCCGCCGCCATGCCTCTAACCGCTGCCCGTAGCGGCTCTCGACCGCGCCGCGTTTGATCTTTAGGGTAGGCGTCATCAAATCGTTATGAACGCTCCACGGACCGTCCGCGATCACTACCATCGAGACGCGCTCGAAGGAATCCAGCTCGAGATTGACCGCTTCCATGCGCGCCTGCAACGACTCCTCCATCTGCCGTCGGAGCTCCGGATCGAGACAGCGGGCGCGCGCGTCTTCGGACAGCACGACAATCGCGAACGGGCTCGGCTGGCCCGCCCCCATCAGACAGCAGGCCTCCACGCCGGGATGCTCCATGAGCCTGCCCTCGATCGGAGCCGGCGCAACGTACTTCCCCTTGCTGGTTTTGAACTGCTCCTTGATGCGGCCGATGATCTTGAGCTGTCCGTCGGCGTCGATACTGACGACGTCGCCCGTGCGGAAGAACCCATCCGGCGTGAAGGCTTCCCGGGTCATCTGCGGTTCCAGGTAATATCCCGCCATGTTCATGGGGCTCCGGATCAGCAGTTCGCCTTCCTCGCTCACCCTGGTTTCCACGCCGGGCAGCGCCGGTCCGACCCAACCCGGACGCACGGCGTCGGGCGGCGGGAGGTGCGTAATCATCGTTTCCGTCATCCCGTAGCCTTCGGCCAGCCACAGGCCCAGTTTCCGGTACCAGATCAGAATGTCAGCCGGCAGAGGCGCGGCTCCGCACGCCGCATGCTGCACGGTGTTCAGGCCGAGCGCCCGCAGGATTTTGCGCTTGACGTACAGGTTGACCGCCGGAATTCGAAGCAGTTTCTCCAATTTCTCCCGCGGCATCTTCGCAAATACTCCCTGCTGGAACTTCAGCAGCAGCCGCGGCACGGAAAGGAAAATCGTGGGCCGCGCGCGGTGAAGATCCTCCAGAAACGTCTCGATCCGCTCGGCGAAGAATAACCGCGACCCGAGCCGGTACGCGACGCCCTCGACCCCGGCCCGCTCGACAATGTGCGCCAGCGGCAGGTACGAAAGCACTCGCTCCTTTGCAGTCAGACCCAACAGCCCGGCGAGTTCCTTGGCGTCGAACGCGAATGCGCCGAAGCGGTGCATCACGCCCTTAGGGCTTCCCGTGGTGCCGGAGGTGTAGATAATCGTCGCGAGGTCGTCCGCCGCCCGTTCAGGAGCCCCCGCAATCGGCTGATGCGCCTCTACGAACGCGTTCCAAGAGACGTCGCCGGCGGCGGCCGTCGGCAGCGCGATCGACGGGACACCCGCCGCGGCGCAGGCGCCGCTCGCTCCCACTCCTTCGGTCGCGCCCAGGAAGCAGGCCTTCGACCCACTGTGTTCCAGGATCCGGCGGATCGACTGAGCGCGCAGGGAAGGGTAGATCGGAACGCTGACGTGCCCGGCCATCCAGATGGCCAGGTCCGCCATGATCCACCATGCGCAGTTCTTCGCGAGAATGGCGACGCGGGACCCCGGCTCCCACGACTGTGTCTCGATGTAGGCGGCCATGCGGCGGGCTTCCCCGGCCGCCTGTGCCCATGTCCAGTCGCGGACCCGTCCACCGCCAAGTGGCTGCGTCAGGAAGATGCGATCGGCCCGCTCGCGCTCCCATCGATAAACGCGCTGCAACGGCAGATCGTCCGGTGTAATGTTCATGGGTGACCCCCGCAAGGTTTCACTTGCGTTTGAAACTTACCCGTGGGTAAGATATCAGTTGCGCGCCCGCGTTGTCAACCGGGCGCTGGCACGCGCGCCATGGCCAAAGACGCCGCAGTTTCGACGCCGCTCCACAGAGCCTTCGCCGACCGCCGCCGCGATCCGGAGACGAAGCGCGACGCGGTGTTGCAAACCGCGGCACAGTTGTTCCTGGAGAAAAGCTACGGACGGACGTCGATGAACGACGTCGCCGAGCGCCTCAACATCACCAAACCCGCGCTTTATCATTACTTCCACAACAAAGAGGAGATTCTCCTCGAGTGCTACCGCTTGGGCACCGGGATGATTGAGGAGATTCTCAACGAAATCGCGGCGCATTGTGGAACCGGGCTGGAAAAAGTCGAAGCCTTTATTTACTCCTACGCCAATGTCATGACCGTCAACTTCGGACGCTGTGTCATGCGGTTTGACGAAGGCGATCTCTCGGCTGAAGCGTTCGCGGAGGTGCGTGCCTACAAGCGCAAAATCGACCGGCGCCTGCGCGGGTTCATACAAGAGGGCGTCGCCGACGGATCGATCGCGGCCTGCGATCCGAAACTCGCGGCTTTCGCCATTGCCGGGGCGCTCAACGGGATTTGTGTCTGGTACGAGCCGAAGGGGCCGCTTTCCGCCGGGGAGATCGCAACCCAATTCGCGCGCACGCTGACCCAGGGTCTGGCGGCGCGCCGCCGCTCGAAGGAGTCCTCCGATGATTGCTGAACCTGCCAAAATGACAGCCGCCGCGCCGCTGATCCGCAAGGCAGCCGTGCTCGGCGCCGGGACGATGGGCGCGCGCATCGCCGCTCACCTGGCCAATGCCGGCCTGGAGGTCACGCTGCTCGACCTGCCGTCACTCGCTGCTAAGTCTTTGGAAACACTGAAGAAGAGCAAGCCTGCCGCATTTTTCGACACTGGATTGGCCGCACGAATCACCCCCGGGAATTTCGATGACGACCGGGCATCCCTGGCCGCCTGCGACTGGGTGATCGAGGCGGTCAGCGAAAACCTGGAGATCAAGCAGAGCCTCCTCCGCAAAATCGCGCCGCACCTGAAACCCGAGGTGATTCTGACGACCAATACCAGCGGCCTGCCGGTGGCGTCGATCGCGTCGGCTTTGCCGGAGCATCTCCGGCGGCGCTGGTTCGGTACGCACTTTTTCAATCCGCCGCGGTATATGCGCCTGGTGGAGATTATTTCAACACCCGATACCGACCCCGCCACGGTCGACGCGGTGGCCCATTTCTGCGATCAAAGGATGGGAAAAGAGGTCGTTTTTGCCCGCGATTCGCCCAATTTCATCGCAAATTGCATCGGAATTTACCTCATTTTGGAGACATTTCGGCTCATTTTGACCGAAGATTTGACGATTGAGGAGGCCGATGCGCTCACCGGAACGGCCCTCGGATTCCCTCGAATGGGCGCCTTCCGGCTGGCGGATCTGGTGGGTTTGGACGTGATGGCGCATGTCGCCGCGAACTTCGGGCGGCTGACGGACCTCCCACCGTTTGTCCACACCATGCTGCAGCGGGGATGGCTCGGCGATAAAACGAAACAGGGGTTTTACAAGAAGGAAAAAGACGCCGGCGGCAAGGAAGTTCGGCTGGCGCTCGACTGGAAGACGCTCGAGTATCGTCTCGCGGCCAAACCCCAACTGCCGTCGCTCGAGATGGCGAAGAACGCCGAGCGCCTTCCGGACCGCCTCCGTCAACTGCTGGCGGGCGATGTCCGAAAGGACAAAGCGGCGCGATTCCACTGGAAGCTGCTGAGCGCGCTTTGGAACTACAGCGCCGATCGCCTGCCCGAGATCGCCGACTCCGCTGCCAGCATCGACCGGGCGATGCGCGCGGGATTCAACTGGGAAATGGGGCCATTCGAGTTGTGGGACGCCGCGGGCGTGCCGGAGACGGTGGCGCGCATGGAGACGCCGAGCGCGGTTGTCAAAGACATGCTGGAGGCGGGCTCCCGATCGTGGTATCGAGATCGCGGCCGCGCGTGCTTCGACCCGGCGACCGGGGGCTACCGGCCGGTCCCCGAGGTGGAGGGCGCGGCGCGGATCGCGGACTTCCGGGCGTCCCACGGCGTAGTGCGGCAGAATCCGGGCGCTTCGCTGGTGGACCTCGGCGACGGCGTGGCGTGTATCGAATTGCATTCGAAGAAAAACGCCATCGGCGAGGACATCGTGCGGATGGTGACGGAGACGCTGCGCGCGGATGGGGACGCGGTGCGGAACTTCGAGGCGTTCGTCATCGGCGGGGACTCCGACCAGTTCTCGGTGGGGGCCAACCTGATGCAACTTCTGTTGAGCGCGCAGGAAGGCGAGTGGGACGAAGTCGAACGGGCGGTGCGGGCGTTCCAGGGAATGACGTCCTCGATCAAGTTCTGCCCTCGTCCGGTAGTGGCGGCGCCATTCGGGTATTGCCTGGGCGGTGGAACCGAGATCTCGATTGCGGCGGTGCGGCGGCAGGTCCACGCCGAGTTGTACATGGGGCTGGTGGAAACGGGCGTCGGACTATTGCCGGCGGGCGGCGGCTGCAAGGAGATGACTTTGCGCGCCATGGATCTGGCGCACGGAACGGAGCAGTTGCAGGCGCTGCGGCATTTCTTCGAGGCGATCGCGATGGCCAAAGTCTCGACATCGGCCGTAGAGGCGCAACGGTTGGGTTTTGTGACGCCCGGGGACCGCATCACGATGAATCGCGAGCGGCTGCTGCCCGATGCGAAGCATTTGGCGCGCGCCATCGCGGACGCGGGTTACGGCGCGCCGATCGCGCGGGGCGATATCCCGGCCCCCGGAGAGAGCGTCCTGGCGACGCTCAAACTCGCCGTCCACATCATGCGGGAAGGCGAATTCATCAGCGACCATGACGCCAAAGTCGCCAATTGGGTGGCGCACGTATTGTGCGGCGGCAAAATCACTCCGGGAACGCCGGTCAGCGAGCAGTATCTGCTGGACCTGGAACGGGAGGCTTTCCTTTCTTTGTGCGGCGAGCAGAAGACCCAGGAACGGATTGCCCTCACGTTAAAAACAGGCAAACCTCTACGGAATTGAGTCCTATGCGAGACGCGGTAATTGTGAGCGCGGTGCGAACCGCGGTGGGGAAAGCGTTCAAGGGGACGCTGCGCGCGACCCGGCCGGATGACTTAGGGGCGGCGGCGATCCAAGGGGCCCTGCTGCGCGTCCCGGGACTGGATCCGGCCGAAGTCGAGGACGTGATCATCGGCTGCGCGATGCCGGAGGCGGAACAGGGAATGAATGTGGCGCGGATCTGCGCTCTGCGAGCCGGAATGGCGATTGAATCGGCCGCCATGACGATCAACCGGTATTGCGCCTCCGGGCTGCAATCGATCGCGCTGGCGGCGGAACGGATCCGCGGCGGGGGCGCCGATGTGATCGTCGCGGGCGGGACCGAGTCGATGTCGTTCGTGCCCATGGGAGGCAACAAGATCTCCATCAATCCGACGCTGATGGAGCAGTATCCCGACTCGTACCTGTCCATGGGTTTGACGGCGGAGCGGGTCGCGCGGCGTTACGGAGTCACCCGCGAGCAATCGGACGAGTTCTCGCTTGCCAGCCACCGCAAGGCGCTGGCCGCTCAGGCGGCGGGGAATTTCGACGAGGAGATCGTCCCCGTGCGGGTTTGCTTTACGACTCCGGGGGCGAAGCACGAGATCGACTTCAAGGCCGACGAAGGTCCGCGGGCCGACACTTCCCTGGAGGCGCTCGGCAAATTGAAGCCGGCCTTCCACGCCAGAGGGATTGTTACGGCGGGGAATTCGTCGCAAACATCGGACGGAGCGGCGGCGGCGGTGGTGGTTTCCGGCGACCGCGCCAAGACGCTGGGATTGCGGCCGCTGGCTAGGCTCGTGGGATACTCTTACGCGGGTTGCCTACCCGAAGAGATGGGAATCGGACCGGTGTATGCGATTCCGAAGGCTTTGCGGCTGGCCGGCCTGACGCTGGAAGAGATCGACCTGATCGAGCTGAATGAAGCCTTCGCGGCGCAGTCGCTGGCGGTGATGAAGGTGTTGGGACTGGATCCGGAGAGGGTGAATGTGAACGGCGGAGCGATTGCCCTCGGGCATCCGTTGGGGTGCACGGGCGCCAAACTGACAGCCGGCCTGATCCAGGAGATGAAACGCCGCAACGCGCGGTACGGCATGGTGACAATGTGTGTGGGCGGCGGGATGGGCGCCGCGGGTATTTTCGAGAATTTAAACTAGATACTAGAGGCAAGCCATGGCAACAAGCACGACGACGCAAGCCAACGCAAAGCGGGTCAAGGGCGGCAGCTTCCTGATCGAAGAACGCCTTCCGCAAGACGTGTTCACGCCGGAAGACTTTACCGAAGAACACCGGCAGATCGCCAAGACGGCGGTGGAATTCACCGTCAACGAGGTGATGCCGCAGGCAGCCGAGATCGAAGCGAAGAACTTCGCGGTCACGCGCGGCCTGCTGCGCAAAGCGGGCGAACTGGGGCTGATGAGCGTGGACGTGCCGGAGGCCTATGGCGGGCTCGAGATGGACAAGGTGACGTCCGCGCTGATCGCGGAATCGATGAGCCAGCTGGCGAGTTTCTCGGTGGCTTTCAGCGCGCACGCCGGCATCGGGACGCTGCCGATCGTCTGGTATGGAACGGCGGCGCAGAAGGCCAAATACCTTCCGAAGCTGGCGACGGGGGAATGGATCGGCGCCTACGCGCTGTCCGAGTCTTCGTCGGCGTCCGACGCGATGAATTCGCGCACGCGCGCCGTGCTGAGCGAGGATGGCAGCCACTATGTCCTGAACGGCGAGAAGATGTGGATCACCAATAGCGGGTTCGCCGACGTGTTCACGGTGTTCGCCAAAGTGGACGGCGAAAAGTTCACGGCGTTCCTCATCGAGCGAAACACGCCGGGCTTCACGGTGGGGGCGGAGGAGCACAAGCTGGGGATCCGCGGGTCGTCGACGTGCCCCCTGGTGCTGGCGGATTGCCGCGTCCCGGTGGAGAACGTGCTGGGCGAGATCGGCAAAGGGCACCACATTGCTTTTAACATCCTGAACATCGGGCGCTTCAAGCTGGGGGCGGCATGCGTCGGCGGGGCGCGCGTCAGCCTACAAAACGCGGTCGGCTATGCCAAAGATCGGAAGGCGTTCGGCAAGCCGATCTGCGAGTTCGGACTCATTCAGGAGAAACTCGCCGAGTGCGCCACGGGCGTGTATGCCGGCGAATCGCTGGCGTACCGCACGATCGGGATGATCGACGCGGCGTTGGCGGATCTCGATGCCAATGCCGAGGGCGCGTCGCGCGAGATTCAGAAGCGCATCGAAGAGTACGCGGTGGAGTGCTCGATTCTCAAGGTGTGGGGATCGGAAATGCTCGACATGGTGGTCGACCACGTGGTGCAGATTTACGCGGGCTACGGGTACGTGGAGGAATATCCCGCCGAACGGGCATACCGGGATTCGCGCATCAACCGCATCTTCGAAGGCACCAACGAGATCAACCGGCTGATCATCACGGGCTGGCTGATGAAGCGGGCGATGGCGGGGCAGTTGCCGCTGCTGGCCGCGATCAAGCAGGTGATGGACGAAGTCATGGCGGGACCGGCGGCCGCGGGTGGGGGCGAGGGGCCGCTCGCCGCGGAACATCAACTGCTGGCCAGCGCGCGGAAGCTGACGCTGCTGGCGGCGGGGGCCGCTTCCCAGAAATATATGCAGGCGCTGGCGGACCAGCAGGAGATCATGGGCGCCCTGGCGGACTGCATTACCGAAGTGTATGCCATCGAATCGTGCATCCTGCGCGCGGAGAAGCTGCTGATGAATCGGGGCCCGGCGGCCGCAAAGCAGGCGATCGCCATGACGCGCTACTACACGGCGCGCGGATTCCAGGTGGTGGAACTGGCGACGCGCAAGGTGGCGGCGGCGGTGGCGGAGGGCGATATGCTGCGCACGCAGATGGCGCTGCTGCGCCGGCTGGCGAAGCACGAGCCCGCGGATACGATCGGGCTGGGGCGGCAGATCGCGCGGCATGTGATCGACGCGGGCCGGTATTCGCTGTAAGGGAATTTTGAGGGCGGCGGGCGCGGGGGAAACCGCCCGCGCGCCGCACTATTTCTCTGTCGTGGCAAAATAGAAAGTTCCGGTTTCTGCGGACAAGCGGGTCTGATTCACGTGAACGCCGGGCCTGCCATTCCCTCTTGCCGTCATTGTCTTGCATCGCGGCCACCCGTCAAGGCTGCCCTTCGGCGCACAACCCGGTGCGGCCTTGACGGGGCCTGGCCGCGGTGCAGCGCAAACCGATCCTGACAAGAGGGAATGGCAGGTTTCGCTCGGGCGCTGCTCGGACAAGCGGAACTTTCTATTTTGCCGAGGCGGAACTTTCTATTTTGCTCTGACACGCCGCACTATTTCTCAGCGGCGTTACGCCGACGCATGATACTATGGGCCGGTTCACAACCGGGCCCAAGGAAAGGAGGCACGTCCATTATGCGTTACGAATTGAATCCGCTCAATCAAGCGATGATCGGCGTGCTTCAGGATTGCCTGCTTTCCGCCCGTCCTCGCTAGGCCAAACCTCTAAACAAAGTTCGGCGCGATAGCCGACGTGTGTCTCCTTACAATGACTTTTTTGGTCGTTCTGTGGGGCACAGTGTGGAGTCCATTTTCATTTTCATGAATCCGAATCTCTTCCAACCACTTGCGGTTCCCGGCACTGACGAGATCCGCCAAATACTCGCCAAGCGCGTTGAGCAACAGAAGCAAGCCGTCGGTATTGTCGCGGGCATCATCGAACCGAATGGCCGCCGCGTCATTGCCTATGGCAGCTTCGCCAACGGTGATCCACGCACGCTCGACGGTGACACCATCTTCGAAATCGGATCCGTCTCCAAGGTCTTCACTTCGCTGGTATTGGCCGAAATGGTGAACCGCAAAGAGGTCGCCCTCAACGATCCAGCGGCCAGATACCTTCCCGATAATGTCAAGATGCCTGAGCGTGGCGGCAAATCCATTACGCTGCTCGACCTTTCCACTCACAGCTCTGGGCTGCCACCCCTTCCCGGCAACCTGTTCGCGAAGTTGGCTGGCGACCCGCGACATCCGCACCCCGCCTACACTGTGGACGATTTGTGCCAATTCCTTTCGGGCTACACGCTGCCCCGTGATCCCGGTTCCGAATTCGAGTATTCCAATCTGGGGGCGGGACTCCTCGGCCACCTCCTCGCGCGTCGCGCCGGCACGGATTATGAGAGCTTGATCAAAATCCGCCTGACGCAACCGCTCGGCATGCGGGATACGAGAATTACGCCGTCTTCCTCCATGAAGCAGCGCATGGCAACTGGTCACAACGCGGCCCTCGCGCCTGTCGCTAACTCGGACCTGCCCACGCCGCTTGCCGGCGCAGGCGCGCTGCGCTCCTCAGCCAATGACATGCTGACGCTCTTGGAAGCGTTCCTCGGTTATAAGGAATCGCCTCTCGCACCCGCCATGAAAGCCATGCTTGAAGTTCGCCGTCCCGCGGGCCAAAACAAGATTGGTTTAGGGTGGCTGATTTACTCGACCGACGGCCGGGACATCGTCTGGCACAACGGAGGCACCGGAGGCTTCCGCTCATTCGCCGGTTACGATCCTGAGAAGCGTATCGGGGTCGTACTCCTGTCTAACGCTTCTACTCCGACCGGTGTGGATGACATCGGTCTTCACCTCCTGAACCCGAAGCTGCCGCTTGCCAATCCCGAGCCTCCCGAGCCGCCAAAGCACCACACAGAAATTCAAATTAATCCTATGGTCCTCGGGAACTACACTGGCCGCTATCAAGTTACTCCGAACCTCATTTTCGAAATCACCCGCGACGGCGATCGCCTCTTCGCACAGGGCTTCGCGCAGGCCGCCGCCCAAGCCATCGCCCTGCCTAAGTTTGAGGTGTTTGCCGAGAGCGAGAAGAACTTCTTCGCTAAGGTGTCAGACATCCAGATCACCTTTGAAACTGGCCCCGAGGGCCAAGCCACGAGCCTAATTCTGCACAAAGCCGGACGCGACATGCCCGGCGCCAGGCTCTAGACCTTCTGGTCAGGGCTGCGGGGGTCGTGGGCGTCCGTCGGACAGCAGGTCGATCAAAACACGGCGGCAACGACCAACAGAGTCCAAGAGTGGGAGTGTCTGTAAGTGTTTGAAAAGGTTGGTCGGGGCGAGTGGATTCGAACCACCGACCTCCTGGTCCCGAACCATCAACCCCCGTAGTATCAAACACTTAGCGGAAGCACAGCAGGTTTGCGCAGGGTTGCGATATGTCGCGAGTGTTCAAAGGCTTGCGGGCCTTCTGGGTGACGGGAGTGGCAATTCCGACTAATGCTTCTATGCGTGGGGTGGGCACAAAAATGGGCACAGTTTTGGACGTGGCAAAATGCGCGTTCACTTCGCCCGGATCCCAGGCATGCATTTCTCCTCGACATACGGCTCCATGCTCATGGACCGTTTCGAGAGGAAGCCTGCGAGGTCCTTATACATGTCGTCTCGCTGTCCCGGCGAAAACGCGTCGGATGGGTTCCATGCCTGCGGACACCAGCGAAACGCGGTACCCGCCGAGTACTGCTGCAGTTTCCATTTGAGCGCGTCCAACGTGCTAGCCGAGTAACCCTCGACCCGGAAGGCCGTTGGATAAAGCCAACCGCCGCTGGACGCCTCGACGGAGATCTCGGCCGCCTGCCGTTCCTTGCCCCAGACTTCCTTACATGATTCGTCCACGCACAGTGCCGCAAGCCGTTTGCGCTGCGGTTCATCCAAAACCCACGATTGGGCCGTCGCGATCGAATCAAACAGCGTGGAGCCAAACTGACTCTCCGGGTTCGGCACACTGCCGGTGATGGGGTGAACCGCGAGTTCCTGTGCCCGCCCTCGCCATGTTTCCGACCAACGGTCCAGTCGCTTCCACAGGTACGGCTCAACCGCCGCGCTTCCGTACGACGAAAGAACCTTGGCGGCACTCGCGGCGGCTTCGGGATCCGGATCGTCGAGCGTGCTGACTGCTTGCGCTTCGATGGTCGAGTTCCACGTGACGCTGGCAATCCGGTTCAGCAGCATGCGATAGCAGCCCCGCCTTTCGCGGTTCGCCATCGCTCGCTTGAGCAAGTCGTTCCCGTGGCCCGCATCCTCTGCAGGCGCGGTGCGCACGAAGTAAGTTAGGAAAGATTCTTCCTCGTTACACGGCCAAGATCGACTGAGGTAGAACTCGCGCATCTGGTCGGCCAATTTGGCGGTTGCGAACCGTGCGACGAGCGGCAACGCGCCATACAAGTTCTTCTTCAATAAGCCGGAGAACGGTTCATCGGCTTCCGGAATATCCTGCGGAGGAAATTCCAAAGCTTCAAAGCGCGCGAACCGCGGCGCGCCGCTGGCAATGTCCTTCCTCAAGATGCGTGATACTTCTTGCGGCGAAAGTTCCAGCAGCCGCCGTAACGCGTCCTGTGCTATTCCCGCATCCACGCCCCACACCGTGAGCGGCATTGACGAAGCGGGTAACGGCGTGGGTTCGGCTTTGTCAATGAGACTGCGGAGCGCCGGAATCATCTCCGGGCCGCGCACCAAGTCCCATTTCGAAATCAGTATCTCCTCTTGCTGTTCTGTGGCAAACCCAGGAAACTGCGCGATCAACTCCTCTCGCGAGAGGCCGTAATCGTATGCCGGAACGAGCCGGGCGGCTCTTGCGGCGTCAGGAACAATTGCCGCGATGGCTTCCGCCGAGACCTTTCGAGCCTCCGCTTCCTTAGCGGCAGCGACTGGCACCAGCCGTACAGCCTCTTCACGTACGATCTCCTCAAACCGCTTTTGCCGGGCCTCGACAGTGTTCCGCAATTGCTGAAGCTCGGAGTCAGCGGGGAGGTTCCACATCGAGAACGCCAGTGGCTTAAGGGTCTCCTTCTGCAACAACGTGAACAAGGCACGAACCCTTATGTCCCACTCGCGAAAGGCAACGTTTGGGTCGGCGAGATACTCCTCAAATGCTGCTACCGTTTTCTGCCGATCTCGCGCGCCTATCAAAAGCAGCGTATCGGGATCATGGCCTGGCTTTCGGGCATCCTCAAGGGACAGCCGAACAGCGTCAATCGTCGCCAGGTAACGCAACTCGCGGCGGGCGAGTGCAATTTCGCCTTCCCGAGGATTGTATGGGACGGGAGGGCCTCCAGGCTTGGGTTGCTCCGGCTCCGGTTGAGCGAGAACAGCACGGATCGCATGGAGTTCCGCGCTGCTCCAAGCCGCATCGTCCGGCAGGATTTCAAATTCAAAGACGTTGGACACCGCTGCGAAGTCAACGGTTCTGCCGCCGGCCTCGCCTGGCTCACGTTCGCGGATCAGGCGGTGCGACTTCAGGTAGAAACGATAATGGCCCGGAAGATCGAAACGAAACCAATCGTTCAGGTCCAATTCGATCTTGTAGGGCTTCGATTCGAGAACAGGATATCCTCGTAGGCCTCCTGCGAGCCCGCCAAGCACACCCGCTCCAAAATAATCCTGGTAGGGATCCGGCACGCTTTCCCGCTCGGAGATAAATTCTTCGGTCGGCAGCCGGCCGCCACGGTCGTATGTGGCGCCATTCAGCTTATATTTGTCCGGTGCGTCGCTGGAGAACAGCAGGGTAAGCGGAATCCGCTCTCCCGAATGAAAGGCTCGTCTCCCGTCTGCGGTCTCGACTCGAAAGTGAAGATCCCTTGGGTTTCCAGCTATCTCGCGTGCGTGGCGCACATCAAAACTCTCCGCGAACAACGGCGGTGCGAAAACGCGAACCGCAGATAATGCAAATGCAATTCGGCCCAAAGTCCGAAGCGGCTGCATTGTGTCTCTCCCCGTTTGACACGGGCTCATCGCCGTAAGTGGCCTCTGTCGCCCGATGCCAACTTCCGAATCTCTCTTCAGCGTAGACACCGTCCGTAGGACGCCAGTTCCCAATCCTTCCCGCCGCAGCCATTCAGCCTGACCTTAATGAGCAGCGGGCGGCACTAAAGGCTCAATGTGGCTGATGAGTTGCGGCAGATCCGAAGTCACCATCGTCCAAACCTCCTCGAGGTCCACGCCCTCGTAGAAGTGGATGAGCTTGTCCCGGCGATCAGCTTCCATGGCACTTCGGGATGCGCCGCGCGGAATTCCGGCGATATCCTCTTCACCGCATCGCCAATGATCAGAAGCTGGTGCAGAACGGCGGATTGGGTCTAGGCGTCTCGAGGAACTCCGCTTTCCCTGCCGGTCCTTTGAACTCGATTGCGAGGCGCGCGGCCTTCAGAATGTCGAGAAGATGCGCGTCATCGCGAGGCAAAATATGGCTCCGCGCTTTCCAGGATCGCCTTGCGCCGAATCCAATTGGAACTCCGCTCGATGGCGCGCTGTGATACGAGATCCACCTTGCGGCCGACAATACCGGAAAGCTCCTCTTCCATCGCGACGTGGTTCAGCAGACTCCAGTCGGCGTCAGGGGCGAAGCTTACCAGCAAGTCCAGGTCGCTATCCGGACGGAAATCGTCGCGCAGCGCAGATCCGAACACCCGGAGCTCCGTGATCTTCCACCGGCGGCAGAATCCCTCGAGCGGCTCTGTCGGAATGGGGATCTCCGTCCGCATGTCATTCTTCCTTCACCAGTTTGGCACAACCGGCTCACACGGGCGGACCCTGGGATCGTGCTATGGTTTTCGGTGATGGAGGAACCACCCCTCTCAAAGCAGGCACCTGCGCGAATCAAGGCAGCCGAACTGGAGGCCGGCGCAGACCTCCTGAACGGCCTGGCGGGGTTCCGGCGCAGCATCGGCATGAGCAGCAAAGCGCTCAGGGAGCACGACTCGGCGAAACTGATGCCACTCTTCGAGCGGTACGCCGAGAATGTCAGAAACACGGGCGGCTGTCGGGCCGCATTCGGCGAGATCAGGTACTCTATGATCGTGAGGCCCATGACGATTATACGCGCCACGATTTTCCTGCTGTGGATAATCGTGGATGCCGCGGCGTATGTCCAAGGCTACCTCCCCCTGACTGAACAGGAACTCTCGCTGCGGTTTCCCCAGCATGTCGTTCGCAAGCAGTTTTTGCCACTGATGGGAAGCCCGGAGGTCGTGAAGATCGGATCAACTACCGTGCGCTTTCTCGAACCAGACACGAACACGATCCAGTTCTCCGGCAAGGACTCCGCGGGAAAGCCCTGGACGGTAGCGGCCAACGGCTGGATGGGTGGAGCGCTGTATACGGCAGATCTGGATCATAACGGCACAACCGATATCATTTTCGCGAGTTTCACGGGCGGCAACGGCTGGGCGCCTCCTATGCACGTTTTGACGTTATTGTTCCAGGCAGATGGACGGCCGAGGGTATCAGAGATGGACGGGTACTTCGAAACGGACGCGCGGGCTGAAAGACTTATTGGATCTGAACGGAGACGGCAAGTCCTCAGAGAGGCGTAAATGGCGGGAGGGGAGATGCTCTTCACGAGACGAGATGTGGGAAGGATTGGGTTGGCTGCGGGGCTGGCGTCGGCGTTCGGCGCCAAACTGATCGCCGCGAAGCCGAATTCCAAGATCAATGGAGTGCAGATCGGCACGATCACCTATAGCTACCGCAGCATGCCGGACCAGAGTGCGGAAGCGACGCTGAGATATGTCGTCGATTCCGGCATCAGCGCAATCGAATTGATGGGCGGCCCGGTGAACGACTGGGCGCGAAAGAAGGGGAAGTGGGATTCGAGCCCGGCGGCCGGTGCTGCCGAAGCTGCCAGCCGGGGCGGCCGCGGCGGCCGCGGTCCCGGCGGAGGGCGAGGTCCCGCGCCGGCATACCCTCCGGTCGCGGGCATGAAAACGGGATTCGGGAACGATCAACCGGCCGGGCAATGGAACGGGAAGGCATGTCCGGAACGTGGCGAAGGTCCAGGCGGCGCCGGACGAGGCGGTGGGGGCGGCGGAGGACGCGGTCGAGGCGAGCAGTCGCCAGAGCAAAAGGCCGCGGCCGATGCCGAGCGCAAGTGGCGCCTCGGACTGTCAATGGACGTCTTCAAGGAATTGCGCAAGCTGTACAACGATGCCGGCGTGAGCATCTATGCCGTGAAAGATGTCCGGCAGGACACGGACGAGGATCTCGACTACACATTTACGGTGGCTAAAACGTTAGGCGCGACTCACGTGACTCTCGAACTGCCGACCGGTCCGAATGCCAATGCGACTTTGAAGCGAATGGGAGACTGGGCGCTCAAACACAAGATGTTTGCCGCTTACCACACGCACCAGCAGGGGAGCATGACCGCTCTCAACGACGCGTTTGAGATTTCAAAAGGCAACATGGCGAACGTCGACCTGGGGCACTTTATGGCCGCCAACAATCCAGGCGGGACGCCGCTCGATTTCCTGAACAGGTTCACGAATCGCATCGCGAGCTACCACCTCAAAGACCGCACGAGCGTGGCGCACTGCGCTCTAAACCTGCCATGGGGCACGGGCGAGACTCCGATCGCGGAGATTCTGCGGACCGTCGAGAAGAACAAGTGGACGATACCTGGTTCGATCGAACTCGAATACGAAATTCCAGAGGGTTCAGACGCGGTGAAGGAAGTCGCCAAATGTCTTGAGTTCTGCCGACGGGCACTTGCCTAACCTCCTGGGCCGATACCAGGGGGTTGGAGTCAGACGCTGCCACCGGAATGGTCAACAGGAGTCCCCGACGAGAGAGGCGCATTGGCCGGAGTATACACCACGGGATCGTTCGATCTCGCTTCAGACAGAAGCGCTGGAGGTGTGAGCCTAACGGCCGTATTTGGTTACAGTCGCTTCGCGAATCGGGTTGCTGCCGCTGTCCAGCAGGGGAGCTTTCTTCAGCTTCAGATTCTTGTCGAGAAACTCTCTGGTGAATCGCTCGATCAGATCCAGATTGTGCAACACCACGGGAAGTTCCGGAATCCCGTCACGGCCGGCGAATAGCACAGGCTCATCGGAGAAACTCGGATGCGCAATGCCATTCGCGCGCAGCACCACAGCGTACGTTCCGCGAGGGCAATTCTGCAACTGTTGCTCTTTCGTCTTGTAATACTCCGCGATCCGCTCGTGCGAAAGCCCGCCCATCTGCGACTCGGGATGGTACGCCTCCAGAAAGAGAAGCGGGTGCAAGATCTTCGCGCCGTCATCGGCAATCGGAAGCGCTGCCACGGGGACCATTCCGCCATCCAGATCGACGCACGCCCGAAAGCGGGAGTCCAACTGGCACGCGCGCGCCGCGTATTCGGCTCCCAACGAGTGGCCCATCGTCGCGGCTGCCCTCACGTCGATCCTTCCAGCCAACAGGAAGTCTTGCGGATTGCCGTCCAAGGCGGTCACGCGGTCCAGCACGAAGCGCTCGTCCGCCGCGCCATCATCGATGCCAATCTGTGCCCCGGCCGCCTGGGATCGATCCCCGAGCGGCCGCATCGGGATCACCCGCCCATCTGGAAACCAGACTGCTTTCGAGATGTAGGTATGTTCGATGGCCGCGACGATGTACCCTCGGCTCACAAGATCTTCGATCGGACACGTATAGTTGAAGCTCGTGCTGCCCAGGCCGTGCGAAAAGACAACGATGGGGAATTGCCGGGGCGATTTCGCCACCGGCGCGCGCTCCGCAGCATGCGAATAGATCTCTCCGGAAAGAATCGCCGGCCACGTCACGTTGAAAAAGCGGCGCATGCGCACCTGGGCTTCGGGGGCTTTCTCAAACTCCGCGGCCCCCGGATAATAGGATCCGCGCGTATCGGCGGATTTCTCCGAGGTTGGGTACCAGAAATAGACCATCAGCTCGCGATGGCGTGAGGGATCGGTCCAGTCGTATCCGACCCTGCCGATGCCGAACGGGCCCGCCGGAAGAGGCAACTTAGGCGTCTGCGCGAATGCGGCACACAGCACACAGGAAAGCAGGCCAAACTTCATCGTCCAGCTATTCTAACAGGGAGTCTGTCTCCAGCCGCTAAGAGTTCCCTCTCCCCGCATAGCCCGATTCTGGATCGCCAGCGGCAATTGTCCCGACTATCCGTGGGCGCGACCTATCAGCGTCGCGGACGCCGGCGCGGGGGCAGGACTCCCGTGTCGATGGGGCCGGAGAGACCGGGGCCGCCGGCGGCGAGGTAGCCGAAACTGGCGCCGGTCTCGCTGGGGGTCACCCAAAAGGCGTAGAGGCTGCCGTCCGTCAGGTAGAAGCGGAACTTCACCGGGCGGCCGGCGAGGGTCGCGAGGTCCGCGCCGGGCCAGGTGATTTCGGCTCGCGCGCTATCGCCGGCGAGGCCCACGCAGTTCTCCCTGGCGAAACCCGGGATCACGTTTCCGCCGGTGTCCAGCGCCTCGACAGCGACCTTTCCGGCGGCGTTCACAAAGAAATGGCTGCCGGTGAATTGCACGGGACGGGTGGTTAGCGTGCCTTCGGACGCGCCGGCATCCATCGAGAAAAAGCCGTCACGGCGGAGAGTCGCCAGTCCTGTTGCACCGGCGCCGGAGGCGGGTTTTTTCTGGCTGCGGCCGCTGAAGTAGAACCACAGCTCATCGCCGACGACCAGAAAACCGCCGCCGACGGATTGGGTGTTGAAGGCGTTCCACGCCTCCGGGTCGTTGGCAGCGGGGATGAAGGCGGCGGGGCCGGAGCCGCGCGCCGGGCGCACCCACTGGAAACCGTCGCGGCTAAAGCCGACGCCCAACTCGACCAGATTGGGGCCCTCGGCATAGTGGTTGTCTTCGGTGGGCCCGGGATGGAACCAACTGAACATGCCGACCAGCAGACTCTCATAGGCAATGGCGTCGAGGTTGTAGAGCTCCGGCAGGGCGCCGCCCGGGACGTAGGGGGGATCGTTCTCGTCGGGGCCGGTCCAGAAGACCGTGGAGGGGTCGGCCGGCGACCAGTTGACGAGGTCGCTGCTCTCGGCGTAGAAGCGCGCCCGGGCATTGCGCGCGGGGCGGCTGCCGGTGGCGGGCAACGTGGCGATCATGCGCGCGCTCTCGACCCAGGTGTTGCGGAAGGGATTGAAGAAGACGGTGGTGCGGTCGGAGAGCGAATTGAGATTGTTGGGCTGCGGACCGCTCCAGCGGATGCCGTCGGGGGAGAAGTGGATATGGATCTCGGGCACGTTATAGAGGGCAAATGCCTTGAAGCGGCGCGCGGGGTCAGGATCGATCGCGTCATACCAGACCGTGGCGGAATCGCGGCCGCCGCCGATGGTCAGGACGCAATTGGCATCGGAGAGTTGCGGGCGCACCCAAGTCTTGCCATCGGTGGAATCGGCGTAGCAGATTTGATTGCCACGGCCGCCGTCGTACCACATCTTGAAGAGGCCGGCTGACGGGTCGTACCAGACGCCATCGCTGTAGGGCATCGCGAGGTGGTTGGTGTCACGATCGCCGGGGGCGAGCACGGGGTTGCCGGCATACATTACCGGCTTGTGCGCCACGCGGTGGAGAGTGGTCTGTTCGATGAGAAAGTCGTCGACGAACAACTGACGGCCCACGTGGATGGGAATCACCGCGGGCGGATCCGTGAGATAGGACGGGACCTGGTATGCCTGGGTCGGGAGGCGATGCCGCGGGAAATCGCGGGGAAGCACGATGCCGTTGGAAAGCGTCATGCTTTGAGCCGAGACGCGGCGCAGGAAGAGAACCGTGGAAGGCAGGAGAAGGAGACCGGCTGCGGCGAGCGTAAACGGGCGCAAGGCTCGCATCACCCCGAGTATGGCGGGCGTTGCGGAAGGGTGTCAACGCGCAGCGGGGTCTAACTGCGATGCGACGGACGAATCGCCGATTTCAGGGCGGCGCCGTACAGATTCGCCGCGCTGCGGTCGAAGACCACGAAAATGGCGCGGCGGATGGATGTGCCGGGTCTGCCGAGGTGAGCCACGACCTCGCGGACCGCGATCGCGGTGGCGTCTTGCAGGGGATATCCGTAAACGCCGGTGCTGATCGCGGGGAAGGCGATGGTGGCGATGCCGCGCTCGTCGGCGAGACGGAGGCACCTTCGGTAGCACGAGGACAGCAGATCCGGCTCGCCGTGTTTCCCGTCGCGATAGACGGGACCGACCGTGTGAAAGACCCACCGGGCGGGCAGGTTCCCGGCGGTGGTGGCAACGGCGTCGCCGGCCGCGAGGCGTCCGATCTGTTTGCGAATGCGGTCCAGCTCGCGCATGATTTCCGGACCGCCGGCCCGATGGATCGCGCCATCGACGCCGCCTCCGCCGGCCAGCGCCGAGTTGGCGGCATTGACGATCGCATCCGCCGGCACGCGGGTGATATCGTCCTCGCGCAACTCGATGACAGGGCCCGAGGGAAGCTGGAATTCCATGACGTTACTGCGCGGGGGGCGTGATGGTCTCGATCTCGGTCTTCTGGCGCGGCGGGTAGACGTAGGGCGTCACCAGGCTCTCGCTGCCATCGAGGCCGATGGCTTTGACACCGAACTTCACGTCGTCGATGGAGACATCCTTGAGCGTGTATTGCGTGACCTTGCCGACATAGATCTCCTGTTCCCAGTAGGGCGACGTGGTGGGACGGGTCACGACGGTGTAGCCCTTGATATCGGCGTCGGAGCCGCCGGGCCGCCATTGCAGGACGGCGTCATATCCCGCGCCGCGGGAGATCATGGGGCCGCGTCCGCGTCCGCCTCCAGCCGCGCCGGTGGCGTTGCCTCCGCGGCGTCCACCTTCCGCCGGCGCTGGGGCGGCGCCAGCGG